>JAABRU010000106.1 GCA_011390755.1 Desulfobacteraceae bacterium
AAGAAAAGACATATTTCAGTAAAATGTTTCCGAACAGACAGACAGACTCAGAAAGGGGGTTGAAACACGGTTTTCTCAAAACAGAATGCTGTATAAATTCAGCATAATAATGTTTCCGAAAAGGCTCTATTTCGGAAATATTGATACTTACTATTTTTTTAACATATTGTTTTTAAAATGACAAATAAATATGATTTGGTGACATGAAATATGAAACGGGCGGTAGCGGGTCAAACCGGTTGATTTGAAATTCCCCCCGGCGGGAGGGGTTGGGGGAGGGGGATTCAAGCGATTTGACCCACTACCGAAACGGGCTATATACCGATACTTAAAACATTTCGGGGTATCCGGCAGAGGAAAAATTCATGTACGCAGCACTTTCGGGAAATGCGGTAACCGGAAATCTTTTAAGTAATGGTATAGTACTCTGTCAATCTTGATTTTGTGAGTTGCAAAAACCGGATTTTTTCAGAAAAATCCGGTTTTTCTGTACTCTTCAACTCGTAAAATCAAAGTTGACAGAGCAATAGGTGTGCAGGCATAACAGTGCATATTGTCAGGTTTTGATTTTGAAAAATTCACAGAAATCAGGGGCTGAATAATCCGCCATAAAGACTTTCTGCACTGTTTTGGATACATTCAAACCTTACAGTATGTTTCTTTCTTCAGACAGCAGGGCATCAAAATAGGCGATGGTCGGTTTCAGTCCTTCATCCAGACTGATTTTCGGTTCCCATCCCAGTTTTTCTTTTGCCAGACCGATATCCGGTTTCCGCTGCCGGGGATCATCCGGAGGCAGGGGCCGGAAAACAAGCTGTGCGCGGGAACCGGTCTGCGCAATGATTTTTTCCGCGAGTTCCAGAATGGTAAATTCCCCGGGATTTCCGAGATTGACCGGCCCGGTAAATTCATCCGGGGAATCCATGAAACGGATAAAACCATCTGTCAGATCGTCCACATAGCAGAAAGAACGGGTCTGGGAACCGTCTCCGTATATGGTGATGTCTTCATTTTTCAGAGCCTGCACAATAAAATTGGAAACCACCCGGCCGTCGTTGGGATGCATTCTCGGACCGTAGGTATTAAAAATTCTGGCAACTTTAATGCGGAGACCGTGCTGGCGGAAATAGTCAAAAAACAGGGTCTCCGCACAGCGTTTGCCTTCATCATAGCAGGAGCGGACACCAATGGGATTTACATGCCCCCAGTAATTCTCCGACTGGGGATGTATCTGGGGATCACCGTACACTTCGCTGGTGGAGGCCTGGAATATCTTCGCCTTTACCCGTTTGGCCAGTCCCAGCATATTAATAGCACCGTGTACACTGGTTTTGGTGGTCTGCACCGGATCGAACTGATAATGAATGGGGGAGGCCGGACATGCCAGATTATAGATTTCATCCACTTCCACATACATGGGAAAGGTGATGTCATGGCGGACAAGTTCAAAATAGGGATTGTCCATGAGAGGGAGGATATTTCTCTTGCTGCCGGTGAAAAAATTATCCGCGCAGAGTACATCATGCCCCTGCTGCAAAAGTCTTTCACAAAGATGGGATCCCAGAAAACCGCTCCCGCCGGTTACCAGAATCCGTTTCTGACCTGATTTTTCTGATTTCATAGTATTTCCTTTTGGGGATTATCCGTCTGATGTGCCGGTCTGCACCGGAACGGGGAAACGGAAAGGACAGGACAAAAAAAGCCGGAAATGCAGCATGAAAAAAAATCAGTACAGCTGCTGTATCTTTTCCATTTCCTCACTGTCCATTATGAAACTGTGTTTTTCTTCCGGGAAATTCCCCTTCTGCACATCCTCAATATATTCGGCAATGGCTGCGGATACAGTTTCACTGATATTGGCATACTGTTTGACAAATTTGGGAACAAAACGGTCAAACAGCCCGACCATGTCATGGGTGACAAGAACCTGCCCGTCGCAGTGAATTCCCGCTCCGATACCGATGGTGGGGATGCTTAGGGACTGTGTAATTTTTTCCGCGATAGGGGCAGGGATGGCTTCCAGTACAATGGAAAAACATCCGGCATCTTCCAGTGCCTTTGCATCTTTCAGCAGGGCTTTGGCGGCCCGGGCACTTTTGCCCTGCACTTTGAATCCGCCCAGAGCCGAGGCTGTCTGGGGGGTCAGACCGATATGTCCCTGCACCGGCGTACCGGATTTCACAATGGCTTCCACTGTTTTTGCCATGGTTTTTCCGCCTTCCAGTTTAATGCAGTCGGCCCGCCCTTCTTTCATCATGCGGTTGGCATTTTCCACTGCTTTTTCTATGGAGGTATTATAAGATCCAAAGGGCATATCCCCGATGACCAGGGCATTTTTCACTGTACGGGAAACTGCTTTGATATGATGCAGCATTTCTTCCATTGTAACAGAAACGGTGTCCGGATATCCCAGCACCACCATTCCCAGGGAATCCCCCACCAGAAGAATATCCACACCGGCCCGGTCTGCCAGCAGTGCCCAGGGATAATCATAGGCCGTGAGCATGGTGATGGCCTTGCCGCTGTTTTTTCTGTTTTTAATATCCACCACACTTGTTTTGCTGTTTCCCATAAAATTCTCCTTTTCTGATAAACGACGACTGTAAGCGATTCAAAAATAAGGATTTTCACTGCCGGGGGAGGCGGTGCGTTACGCTTCGCTAACGCACCCTGCCTGACTCACAACGAAGCATGAAAATGCACCGCAGAGACGCACACCGTGCGTCTCTGCAGAAGGACTTTCATATAAACCGCCATGACGGGACGGTCACAACGAAACATGAAAGCTGCGCGGAGTGCGAAAATTAAGGCGGAGGCCGGTTTTTCGCAGACACTTTCATATAAACGGCCATGAGCCCTGACTTCACAACGAAGCATGAAAGTTTCAGCCCGTTCCCGGGCTCCGGCAGTGTGTGAGGCAGAGCCTCAGCCCATGCGTTCCCGGGCAGAGCCCGGGAACGGGTCAAAGCTGCGGCGGAGTGCGAAAATTAAGGCGGAGGCCGGTTTTTCGCAGACACTTTCATATAAACGGTCATGAGCCGTGACTCACAGCGAAGCATGAAAATACACCGCAGAGAGACGCACACCGTGCGTCTCTACAGAAGGACTTTCATATAAACGGCCATGATATGCATTCACAACGAAGCATGAAAATGCCATACCGCAGAGACGCACACCGTGCGTCTCTACAGGGGACTTTCATATAAACGACGACTGTAAACGATTCAAAAATAAGGATTTTCACCGCCGGGGGCGGTGCGTTACGCTTCGCTAACGCACCCTACCGAACACCGAACACCTGACACCTGACACCTGACACCTGACACCTGACACCTGACACCTGACACCTGACACCTGACCCCGAACCCCTGACCCCGAACCCCTGACACCTGACACCTGACACCTGACACCGAACACCTGACACCTGACACCTGACACCTGACACCTGACACCTGACACCTGACCCCGAACCCCTGACCCCGAACCCCTGACCCCGAACCCCTGACCCCGAACCCCTGACACCGAACCCCTGACACCTGACACCTGACCCCTGTAATATTACATATCCATCTTAAAAAACTGGTCTTTTTCTCTTACCGAGTCCGCACTCCGGGAATAACGGGTCGGCACGGTTCCTGCTTTGAAGCATTCAAAAATAATTTTGCGGGAGTCGGCCGCGGGAAGCAGACCGGTTTCCGCATCAATTTTGGAAAAAACAATGCCTTTGGGTACTTTGAAATCCCGCACCGGCAACCCTTTATGAATCTGCTTCATAAAATCCAGCCAGATGGGACTGGCGGCCCTCCCTCCGGATTCCTTAGAGCCCAGAGAACGTTCCTGATCATGGCCGACCCAGGTTCCGGTAATATAATCCGGTGTAAATCCCACAAACCAGGCATCATGGAGATTGTTGGTTGTACCGGTCTTTCCGGCAGCAGGCCGCTGCAGAGCCAGTACGTTGCGGGCTGTGCCTTCTTTGATAACGCTTTCCAAAAGACTGGTCATCAGATAGGCGGTTGTTTTTTCAATCACCTGTTCATGACGGGGGGCCGCCGTTTCCAAAACATTCCCGTCCCGGTCTGTTATTTTGGTGATAAACACCGGTTCTACCCGTTCTCCGAGATTGGCAAAAACTGCATAGACATTGGTCAGTTCCAGCAGGGAAACCCCCGAAGACCCCAGTGCAATGGAAAGATTCGGGCTCAGTTTGGAACGGATCCCCAGTTTGTGCGCATAGTCAATGACATATTCAATACCGATATCATCCAGTATCTGTATGGTGGAAAGATTGCGGGATTTGGCCAGGGCCTTGCGCATGAGTGTGGGGCCGTATATCTTCCGGTCATAATTTTTGGGTTTCCACACCATATTCGCATCCCGGTAAATAAAGACATTGTCTATGATTTCCGTTGCGGGTGTATAGCCTTTGTCCAAAGCTGCAGCGTAAACCACCGGCTTGAATGCCGATCCCGGCTGACGGCGGGACTGTACGGCCCGGTTAAACTGACTGTTTCTGAAATCCCGGCCCCCGATCATGGCTTTCACCATGCCGCTGCCGGATTCAATACATATCATGGCCGCCTGGGCCGGGGGCTGCTGCTCAATTGCCAGCTCCCATATACCGCCCTGTTCCGATTTGCCTTTAAGTTTTACCCATATCCTGTCCCCGGCGGAAAATTTCCCCGCGGTTCCCCGGTTCCACCGCACAGCCGACAGTTTCAGATTCCCTTTTTCTGCCCCCAGACTCACAAGGGCATTTTTTGAATCGGTTTCCAGCACAACGGCTTTGACAATATCCCCTTTTTGCAGAAGGGACTGCTCTTTCGCCAGTTCCTGCAGATGCTTTTCCATTTCCTCCGGCAAAAGATTCTCCTCCGGGCCCCGGTATCGGGAATGCCGTCTGTCCAAAGCCCGCAATCCTCTGTCAATGGCATTCCGGGCAGCCGTCTGCATTTCAATATTCACGGCCGTATAAATCTTCAGTCCGCCCGTATAGAGTGCATCCTCCCCGTATTTATCCAGCACATAGCGGCGCACATGCTCGGTATAATAGGGAACCGATGCAATAAAAATATTTTTCCGGGTTTTGATTTCCAAAGGCTGCTTCAACACTGCATCGGCCTCTTCCTGTGTGATATAGGCTTCCGCAGTCATCCGGTTCAGCACATACTTCTGCCGGTGTACCGCCTTTTCCATATTCAGATAGGGGGAATATTTGCCCGGTGCCTGGGGCAGACCGGCCAGCATGGCGCATTCTGCCAGATTCAGTTCCGAAAGTGTTTTCCCGAAATAATTATCTGCCGCAGCCGCGACACCGTATGCACCGTGGCCCAGATAAATGTGATTCAGGTAAAGAAAAAGAATTTCCTCTTTTGTGAATGCACTGTCAATACGCCGGGCCAGAATGGCTTCTTTGATTTTCCGTTCATAGCTTTTTTCCGGTGTGAGCAGAAAAGATTTGCAGACCTGCTGGGTAATCGTACTGCCGCCCTGCACTTCCGTACCGGCCTCCATGTTTTTGAGGGCCGCCCGGATGATACTGAGAATATCCACCCCTTCATGCTGAAAAAAACGGGAATCTTCGGCCGCCACAAAAGCATTGATGAGCATCTGCGGAATATCGGCCAGGGGGGTCACAATGCGTCTTTCCTTATAAAACTCGGCAATCAGGCGTTTATCATCGGAAAAAACCCGGGTAATGCCGGGGGGGCGGTAGTCCTTCAGGGTTGAAATCTGCGGAAGTCCTTCACTGTAGTGCAGGAAAATGCTGACACCCACCAGAAGGGCACAGATGACGGCAAAAGCCAGCAGCCCTGTTCCCAGCAGAAAAATTTTAAAAAAACGGGAGGAAAAACGGGAAAAAAATTGTATTAACATGTCACAAACTGTCCGATAAGGGGTCAAAGCGATTGATAAAACAGCATTCAGATTACAGCAGAAACTGGGGAAAAGTCTGAAATATCCTCAGTACGGCGGAAACCGGAGTCCGGAACCGGCGGAAAATACCGGATTCCGGTTTTAACCGGAATAATGAAAAACCTGAGATCCGGACTTTTTACAAATCCGTCCATTCTGTATCCATATTTTACTCAGTACCTATTGTCAAGGATACAATGCAGGAATCCGGAAAGGTGCAAAGATGCAGAAAGCGGAAGGAAGAAAAAATATTGCTTCTTGATATTCACCGTTTTTTTTGATAATTGCCATTTTCCACAGCTACGGCGGAATATGTCTGTATCATAAACGGAGACTAAATGCACAGCGAAGAAAAAATCATTCCCTACCACACGGAAAAACTGACAGGGAAAAAAGTACTTGTTCTGGCCCCCCATCCGGATGATGAAACACTGGGATGCGGCGGAAGTATACACCTCCATGCCAAAGCCGGAGACCCTGTAAAAATTGTTTTTCTGACGGACGGCTCCAAAGGGGAATCTTCCGGGGATACAGCAAAAGACAGTTATGTGAGGAAAAGGCAGGAGGAAGCCCTGAGGGCCTGCCACTGTCTCGGTGTCACAGACAGGGAATTCTGGGGCTGTGAAGACCGCTGTCTGTATTCTGTTCCCGGTTTATTCCAAAAATTTTCCGCGCTCATGGCCGGATACAGACCGGAAACAGTCTACGCGCCTTCCCCGCTGGAGCTTCACCCGGATCACCGTACCGCTGCATTTCTGTTAGAAAAATATGCCCGGAATTCCGATGCGGATTTCCGCATTGTTTTTTATGAAGTCGGTCATCCCCTGTTTCCTGTCAACACCCTCGTTGATATCACCGAAGCAATGCAGCATAAACGTAAAGCCCTGCAGGTTTATGAAAGCCAGCTCAAAGAAAGACCTTACGGGGAATTCACTTTTGCCCTGAACCGTTACCGCACCCTCACCCTTCCGGAAAACATATCGTATGCCGAAGGGTTTTATCTTTGTGATGCCGATGTGTTGCGGGAAACAGAACTTTTGGATTTGCTGGCACGGGAAATCCGCACCCGCTTTGCCTGTTCCGCATTAAAAAATGGGGATGAAACCGCATCTGCACAGCCGGAACAGAATATGCCGGACAAAACAATTTATGAAAACGCTCCGGAGAAAGAGGACAGCAGTAAAGAGGGACATAAAACAGACACAGGCTCCCCCTTCATCAGCATCATTCTGCCCACATACAATCGTCCGGCCATGCTGAAAGAAGCCCTGCAAAGTGTTTTTTCCCAGACCTGGCAGAATTTTGAAGTGATTGTCATCAATGACGGCGGTGAAGATATTTCCGAAATTACGGATTCTTTTGCACAGAAGGAAAAGATCCGTCTCATACAGTTCAGTCAAAACCGCGGCATTTCCGCAGCCAGAAACCAAGGATTAAAAACCGCAAAAGGAAAATATATCGCCTACCTGGATGATGATGACATATATTACCCGGATCACCTGGAAACCCTGCTTCATTTTCTGGAAAAGGGGGAATACCGGTTTGCATATACAGATTCCCATGAAATTCTGAAAAAACCTGAAAAAGGTCAGTATGTTACAGTAAAACAGAAAGCAGCGCAGTCAAAGGATTTTGATTTGCACAGTCTGCTGCTGCACAATTATATTCCGACATTAAACATCATGCACTGCAGAGACATTCTTGAAAAATCAGAAATGTTTGATGAAAAACTCAATACCCATGAGGACTGGGATTTGTGGATCAGGATGGCTTTGCATTATGATTTTTATCATATTCCGAAAATAACAGCGGCCTATACAATCAGAACAGACAACTCATCAAAAACAAGCGGAAACCGTGAACTGCATGTCAAAACCCTTACCGATGTTTTTTCCAAATACCGCTCACAGATAAGGGAAATACCGAAAAAAAAATTATCCGCCCTGACGGAGGAGGCCTGGCGGATCAGCAAAGAGATAAAAAACACAATTTCCTCCCGGAATACCGGGGATAAGGAAAAACCGGATACAGCAGAAAAATCCGCTCCCCCGCTTTGTGAAAGCCATATCCGTCATCTGATTCTGCAACTGGAAAAACAGATGGCCGAAATTGAAAAAGAGACAGAAAAATACAGTCTGACTGCGGATACTTATATAGACAAAAGAATGGAACTGGAAAAACACAGTTTCAAAATGGAAAATATTATCCGGCAGCAGGAAGAACATATCATCAATATTGAAAAAGAGAATTCGGAAATCAATAAGGAAAATACAATTTTTAAAAAAAATATAGATGAGAACCGGAAACACATAGAATATATTGAAAAAGAAAACCGGGAAATGCGTTCCCATGTCACAGAGGTGGATGAAAAATACCGGATGCAGGCGCAGCATTCGGAAAATCTGGCAAAAGATCTGATTTCATATCAGAATCATGCAGAAAATCTGACAAAAAAACTGAACATATCCGAAAATCACACTGCTGCCCTTGCAAAAGAGTTCAAAACGCAGCAGCAGCATATATCCAATATTGAATCCATCCTGCACTCCCAGCAGCAGCATATATCCAATATTGAAAAAGAACTGGCCGAGTCCCGGAAGCATATCCGGAATCTGGAAGATGAAAGAGAAAAACAGCATGATCTGACGGACAGTCTGAACCGTTTTATTGATCGCCTGAACCGTTCCGTCCGGGAATCGGAAGCACTTTTGGAACAGAAAAACCGGGAAACGGAAGTTTTGAAAGATGAAATCAGAAAAATTCAGGATTCGCTTTCCTGGAAAGTCACCGGCCCGCTCCGGCAAATGACAGGTTTGGCCCGGCAGATGCATATCCGTCGAAAGGATTAAGAAAAATTGGACAGGGGAATCAGTATTATCATTCCGACATTAAACGGGGGCGAAATATTTTCTCAGTCTCTTGCAATGATACAGAAGCAGAAATACAAAGGCAATGTGCAGCTAATTGTCATTGACTCGGGTTCTGCTGACGATACACCGGATATGGCAAAACATTGCGGTGCCACTGTAATATCAATAGATCATAAAGATTTCCATCATGCCCGTACCCGAAATCATGCCCTGTCCCATGCCAGATATGACAAAGTTCTCTATACAGTGCAGGATGCCGTTCCCTGTTCCGAAACCTGGCTTGATGATTTGGAGCGGGCCTTATCCGATGAAACCGTGTCCGCGGCCTATGTCCGGCAGATTCCCCATAAAACCGCAGGGGCCTATGCAAGATTTGAAGTGGAATTTCACGGGCAGTATCTGGGAAACAGCCCGATGATACAGGAGTTTGGCACTTCTGCCCCTCCCGGTTCCCTGGCATATGACGAACTTCTCCGAAAATCCCGTCTGGATAACGTATGCGCCATCTACCGGAAAAATGCCCTGATGCAGTGTCCCTTCCCGGAAGTGGACTTCGGAGAGGATCTGGCCTGGGCATATCATACACTGCTTTCCGGCGGAAAAATATTATATCAGCCGGAGATACAGGTGATGCATTCCCATGACCGCCCGCCCGACTACCGTTTCAGAAGGGCCATTGCAGACTCAGTCAGCTGTATGAAAATATTTCAGCGGGTGAAAGATGATTTTTCTGATTTCGGTGTAAAAGATATGATTGCCATGACCCTGAATATAAAGAGGTATTCCCGGAAACTCCGGAAGGATATTTTACAGAATCAGAAGATTCAGGCACAGACAGTTCTGCCGGAGTCCGCAGCAGATTATATCATAAAAAACTGCACCCTGCCGGACAGAATAAAAACATGGCTTATTGCAGCTTTCCCGCAGCTGCTCCGGCACCGTCGGGACAGACGGGAAATGCTTGAAAATGCTCTTTGTCATCATATACAGCATGTGCTGCATCTGATACAGAAAGACTATATGGATAAATCGCAAAATGAACTGCCGGAAGTTTTGGAACAGGTAACAGCCAGTGTGCTGGGAAGAATTTACGGTGAAATCTATGCCGGTAAAATCCTCCATGGCACACTGACTCCGGAAACGGAGCATTTTATCAGGCCGTTTTTGAAGGGAATATAAATTGGCAAAAATTCTTTTATCACTGCATCAGTTTTTTCCTGATTTTTATACCGGTACGGAAACATTGACCCTTGAGTATGCCCATGAACTGAAAAAACGGGGGCATACACCTGTCATCCTGGCAGCAGATCCGCTGACCTGCTCACCTGTTCCGCAGCTGCACCGGCAGGCATACGAGGGGTTCCCTGTTTGGCGGATTGTCGCACCTGCCCCCCGGTCCCCCCTTGAACATCTTAAACGGGAAAGTTATGAAGCAGGGCTGAGGAATTTGTATTGCCGTATTATTGCAGAAGAACACCCTGATATTGTTCATATTTTTCACCCCATGCGGCTGACGGTGTCCTTTGCGGAAATTGTAAAAGAAAAAAAGATTCCCCTGTTCTTTACACTGACAGATTTCTGGATACTCTGTCCTTTTTACCAGTTAATCCGCCATAACGGCTCTCTTTGCACCGGGCCGGAAGCATCCCGCTGTTATTCCTGCATTCTGAATGAATATACAGCAGGTATAAAACAGCCCCCCCTGCGGTTCCGACTGGCAAAACAATTTCCCAAAGCAGCATCAGCAGCGAATAAGCATGTTGCTGAAAGCTGCCGCATTCTCAGCCGTCGGATCTTCCGTCATAAGAAAATGATGCAGAGTTTTGACGGCGTTTTCTGGTCCAATCCCTTTATGAAAGACATTTTCCGCAAAAACGGTTTTGAGGTGCGAAGGGAAAAAATCATCCCTTTTCCGGTTCCGGAAAAAGCAAAGGATGCTTTTCATCTCCCCCCTCCGTCGGCAGACGGCCCCCTGCGGGTTTCTTTTATCGGTACCCTTCGTTCCTCCAAAGGCCCGCAGGTTCTGCTGAAAGCCATGCAGTGTATTCCGAAAAATGTAAACATACGGCTGCATGTATGGGGAAATCCGCTGGATCCGCATTTTATGGAAAAACTCGGAAATTATGCGGACGGAGACCGGCGGATTTCTTTTAAGGGTGTTTTTCCCCAGGAAAAATTCTCAGCAGTACTGTCTGAAGCCGATGTGATTGTGATTCCTTCTCTATGGTACGAAAATACCCCCCTCACAGCCATTACGGCTTTGGCGGCCCGCCGTATACTGATACTTTCGGATCTGGGCGGCATGTCATGCCTGGTCAAAAACGGACATAACGGATTTCTGTTTGCTCCGGGAAATTTCAGGCAGCTGGCAGAAATTCTGGAAAAACTGGCAAAAGAAAAGCATCTGCCCGGAAAACTGGTATCCAATATCCAATTACCCGGAAGAGTAAAAGAATATGCGGATGCGGTTCTTCCTTTTTATTCAGAATGAAAATTATTCCGGGCAAACAAAAAGGCAAAAAAAAATGAAATGTCTGATACTGGGAGGGGCCGGTTTCCTCGGTTCCCATTTATGTGAAGGTCTGCTGGCGGCGGGTTGTTCCGTGCGTATCTTTGATCGGAGTAATATTGACACCGGAAACATCGCGCATGTCCTGGACCGGATTGAACTGCATGAGGGAGATTTTTCAGACAGAAGTCACTATGCCCGTATAACACAGGGTATTGATATTGCTTTTCATCTGATCAGTACCACTATCCCGAAAACCTCCAACGAAAATCCGCCCTATGATGTGGAAAGCAATATTGTTCCGACACTGCATTTTCTGGATGCGGCCCGGGATTCGGGGGTAAAAAAGATTATTTTTTTCTCATCGGGCGGAACGGTCTACGGTATCCCGGAAAAGATACCGATACATGAAGAGCATCCGACAAATCCCATCTGCTCATACGGCATCCACAAACTTACCATCGAAAAATACCTGATGCTTTACCATCGTATCTGCGGACTGGATTACGGAATTCTGCGGATTTCAAATCCCTTTGGGGAAAGACAGCGGGCAGGCTCCGGGCAGGGTGTTATTGCAGCCTTCCTGAACCGTGCGGTAAAAGGGGAAAAACTGGAGATATGGGGAGACGGGTCTGTGGTGCGGAGCGATATTTATGTGCCGGATGTCATAAATGCTGCCATAAAACTCATGAATTACAGGGGAAGAGAAAAAATCTTTAATATCGGAAGCGGAAGGGGGCTGTCTTTGCAGGAAGTAAGCAAAGAAATAGAGAAGGCTGTGGGATATCCCCTGCAGATTGCGTATACACCCCACAGAATCATGGATGTTCCCGTCAATGTGCTCGATATTGGCCGTTCAGGGATGGCTCTGGAATGGGAACCATTGATTTCATTTGAAAACGGCATTCAGAACACCCTCAAATCATTTGTAAAGGATTCAGATAAAAGTGGAAAAAAAAGAACTGCTGACTGAAAGTCTTCATATTCTTGTTATATGCAATTTTGCCCTGTCACAACCGCTTTTTGATTTACTTGCAAAAAATTCCGAATTTTTTGTTGCAAGAAGGTCTGAACCGCTTGATGTTTTTACATTTGTATTATTTTTGGTTTTCATACTCCCCTCCCTCCTCATCCTGACGGAAATGATCCTGCTGCGCTGTGGCGGCAAGGTCCGGAATATTTTCCATATATTTGTCATAGCGATTCTGTTTTCCCTGATCACAATGCCGTTTATCAATAAAACACTCCGTCTGTCCGCATACTGGCATATTCCTTTGTCTGTATTGCTTGGAACCATCGGAACAATTCTGTACAGCCGCTTTGCCGTATGCAGACGTTTCATCACCTGTCTGGCCCCGGCAGTAATCCTTTTTCCCTGTCTGTTTTTTTTCCATGGTTCCGTGCAGAAAATTCTTTTCCCCGCGCAGCCCCTTTCCAAAGCAGTGAATTTTCAGAATCCCCCCCCGGAATCGCCTGTTATCATGATTATACTGGATGAACTCCCCCTGACGGTTCTGCTGAATGGGCAGTTTGAGATAGATGCAGACCGATTCCCCCATTTTTCATCTTTGGCAGAAACATCGCTTTGGTTTCGGAATGCAAGCACGGTTGCGGATGCGACCCATCTGGCCATTCCTGCCATTTTATCAGGAAACTATCCTGATTTTACAAAATTGCCCACACGCAGTGATCACCCGGATAATCTGTTCACCCTGTTCCAAAACAGTCACCGTCTTCATATATACGAAAGTATCACACAGCTGAGTCCTGAGGAAAATAAGACAAAAGCGGATTATACCCTGAGAATGAAACATTTTTTTACAGATGCGGCGGTTGTATTCGCCCATATTATCCTCTCACAGGATATGAGGAAATATCTGCCGGATATCAGTCATGGCTGGGGGAATTTTACCGGCCCCGGAAAGGGAAAAAAATCAGCATTTGATGACGCACTGGAAAAACTGAGAACGGACCGGAAAGCAAAATTTTATACTTTCCTCAATGAAATGGGTATATCTGATGACAGACCGGGGCTGCATTTTTTACATATTCTCCTGCCTCACGCGCCCTTTACCTATCTTCCCTCCGGAAAAATGTACGGAAGCGATACCGGTTTGGAGGGATGTATTTCTGAAAAATGGGTGAATGATGAGAGGCTGGTGAACCATTCTTTTCAGCGTTATTTATTACAGGTCGGCTTTACAGATACCCTGATAGGTGAGCTGATTGGAAAACTCAAAGAAAAGAAAATCTTTGATTCTTCCCTGATTGTGATTACAGCGGATCACGGGGTCAGTTTCCGGAAAAATGATTTCCGGCGGCCGATTACGGAAACAAACTACCGTGATATTATGCCGGTTCCCCTGTTTATCAAAAAACCGTTTCAGCACAGCGGTGAAATCATTGACCGGAATACAGAAAATATTGATATTTTAGCCACGGTTGCCGATATTCTGGATATTCGTATTCCCTGGGAAACAGACGGGCACTCGGCTTTGGACAATTCAATACCTGAAAAAAAAGAAAAATTCATCTTCAGTGCCGCCAAAGAAAAACGGGTTTATGATTCAGATTTCAAATTTGATAAGGATGCCATTCAGAAAACCGCAGCCCTGACCAATAAAAAATTATACCCCAAAGGGCCTTTTGAGAACCTGCTGGGATTAGACAGCGAATCCCGGCCCCTTCTTTCTGCCACAGAAAATGCTGAAATAAAACTTGCAATTGATGAACCGGCCTCTTTTCATATACCGGAAAATTCTGATTATGTACCGGTTTATGTAAAGGGAACCCTGCAGTTTCCTGAAAATATGCAGACAGAACCGGCAATTGCCATTGCGGTTAACGGAAAAATCCGTGCCACCGCGCAAAGTTATGCAACGGAAAAGGGGCAAAGCAGATTTGCAGCAATTCTTCCGGAAGATTCTTTACGCAAAAAACAGAACCGTATTGCAGTATTTGGCGTATCCGAAGATGATGAAGATATTACAATAACAAAATTACCATATCATACTCCCCTGAGCTACTCTCTTGTTTTTGATAATGAAAAAAAAGAGATGATTGTGTCATCCGAAAATACGTCTGTTCCCATTGAAAAGGATTATCTGCAGGGGCATTTGGAAATGTCGGAAACAGGAGACAGGATTATTGAATTCGGCGGATGGGCTGTGGATAATGTAAACGGCAGGCTCCCTGAATCCATAGTAATTTTTGTGAACGGAGAATCTGTATACACAGGTAATTTTAATCAGGAGAGAGCGGATATTGCCAAAGCAAAAAATACGGAGGTTTTTTATAAATCCGGTTTTAAATATCTGCTGCCCCGTTCTGTGTTCCGTGATTTATCAAAGTCGGATATTCGTTTTTATGCTTTATCAGAAAGCGGTGTTGCAAGTGAGCTGAATTATCACCCCGGGTATAAATGGCGGCAGCAAAGACAGGATGAACAGGAACGGCCTCATAAGACAGAATATCTTTCCGCAGCAGATTCCGCTTTTATTTATGACGGCAAAAACGGGAAAAGGGCAATCCACTTTTGTGAGGGCAAAACCTTTGCTGTCATCCCTGAAGTTTTGAAAGGTCACTTGGATTTCATTGAAATCAAAAATGACATGGTTGAATTCGGCGGATGGGCCGCAGATACTGAAAATAAACGTATCCCGGAATCCGTTCTCATTTTTTCTGAAGGAAAAGCCGTATACCGAGGAGATTTTAACAGGGAAAGACCCGATATTGCCAGGGCATTCAGCAATCCTGCATTTCTCAGATCCGGTTTTCATTACCGTCTGCCCTTATCCCTTTTTCATTATTTCAGTGGAAATGATGTCCGGTTTTTTGCATTGTCTGAAAATCATATCGCAGGTGAACTGAATTATCCGCCTGAATACAAATGGTAATAATATTAGGACTTACTTCACAGTTGAAATGATTTCTGTCTGAAACAATCATAGCCGAAGTTTTTTTACCGCTTGTTCACACTCCCTGCTCCGGTTACGGAGCTTAAAAGCGTAAGTCCGATAATATGTTTTGAAATTATTTTTTATAAAAAGAGCACCCGTCTCTTCAAAAAGGAAAAATAAGCAGATACTGATGGAAAAGAAAACATTTCTGACTGAAAATCTTCATACTGTCATACTTTTTAATTTTGCCTTTTCACAGCCCCTGTTTGATTTGCTGGCCAGAAATTCCGCTTTTTTTGTTGCAAGAAAATCACAGCCCGCGGATATTATTTCTTTTATCGCTGCCATATGCTTTGTTTTTCCTTTATTTATAGTTCTGGCAGAAGCATGTATCTGTTTTTTCAATAGAAAAATCCGTGATATTTTTCATGTGTCCCTGCTGCTGCTCCTTTTCACATTCATTTTTTTACCCCTGGTAAAGAAAATCGCATTTTTTTCCGGTTTTTTTCAAATATCCCTGTCTCTGACGTTGGGAATTATATGTATATATCTGTATATATCCTTTGGAAAAACCAAATTATTCATCAACTGCCTGTCGCCCGCACTGCTGATATTTCCTCTTCTCTTTCTTTTCCATCCCCAGATACAGAAAATAATACTCCCCTCTCCTCCGCCTTCCTATGAAAGGGTTCAAAAGACCAAAACAGATATTCCGGTAATTATGGTTGTATTTGATGAACTGCCGCTGACCTGCATCATGGATGAGAATCTGCAAATAGATTCAAAAAATTTTCCAAATTTTGCCGAGTTTTCAAAAACTGCCAACTGGTACCGCAATGCAACGACAGTTTCCGATACAACGCATCTTGCCATTCCTGCCATTTTATCCGGAAAAAAACCCGATCTGTCCAAACTTCCGACACTCAGGGATCATCCGGAAAATCTGTTCACTTTATTAAAAAACACACATACCCTGAATGTGTATGAAAGTATTACCGGTCTGAATCCGGAGAAAAATTTGAAAATACCGCATTATGGAAAGCGGATATTGTCAATGCTGTCCGATCTCTTCGTCGTATATGCGCATATTATTCTTCCGGATGATTATCGGAAAATATTACCGAAAATCGATCATAACTGGGGCAATTTCAGAAACATTATGGAAGATGCCCATGAAAAACTGAGAGATGATCGGAAATTAAAGTTTGCATCTTTTCTGAATTCTCTGGAGAAAACAGAAAAACCCTCTTTGAATTTTTTACATATTCTTCTTCCCCATGCTCCCTTTACCTATCTTCCTTCGGGTAAAAAATATGCCACGGACACAGGTCTGGAGGGCTGTGAGGGAAAAAAATGGCCGGATGACAGCCGGGTGATAAAAACAGCCTTTCAGCGTTATATGCTTCAGCTTTGTTTTGTTGACTCCCTGATAGGAAAACTGGTGGAAAGGTTACAACAGATAGATTTATTTGATCCTTCTCTGATTGTGATTACCGCGGATCACGGGGTAAGTTTCAGAAAAAATGAATACAGAAGGCATGTCAGCAAAGATAATTACGGCGATATTATGCCCGTTCCGCTCTTTGTCAAACTGCCCGGGCAGAAAGAGGGAAAGACGGATGACCGGAATGTGGAAAATATTGATATTGTGCCGACAATCGCAGATATTCTCCGGATTGAGCTGCCCTGGAATGCGGACGGCAGATCTGCAGTAAACAATTCACTCCCCCCCCCGAAAAAATAAAACAATATTCATGCTGAATCAAAAAACATTGGAAACGGATTCTGTTTTGCAGAATACAAAACAGACTGTTGCCCGCAACAGACAATTGTCAGAAGGTATATTTCACGCTTCCGGCCCCTATAAAAAACTTGCAGGTCTTACAACAGAGGATATTCATATCAGTGATTTTTCGGAAGTGGAGGTGGAATACAAAGAACCGGCCTCTTTTGTAAAATCAGAAGAATCCGATTTTGTTCCGCTTATGATCAAAGGCGTGCTGCATAATGTCCAGGGCCGAAATGACCTGGTCATTGCGGTGAACGGCCGAATCTGTACTGTGACAGAAAGTTTTCCCGGTGCGGGAAGAAAAGCAGAATTTTTTTCTATCCTCCCCGAAAATTCACTCTCCCACGGCCCCAACACTGTTGAAGTTTTTATTATATCGGATCATGCAGGCAGCATCCAATTCAGCAGAACAGACAGCCGTTTTTCCCGGAAATTTTATATTGTATCATCAAAAGAAAACAAAAATCAGATGATTGTTTCTTCCGAAGGCAGTATGATTCCGATTATCCCCAAATACCTGCGGGGATTCACCGAGTCTGCAAAGCCCGGGAACAGTTTTTTTGAATTTCAGGGCTGGGCTGTGGATATTGAAAACAGAAAACCGGGAAAATCCCTACTGGTTTTTGAAGACAATGAATCTGTATATATCGGAGATTTCAATAAAAACAGACCGGATATAGAAAAAGTCCACAAAGAAAAAAATGTCAATGCAAATTTCAGCGGGACAGGATTTAAATATACACTTCCCCTTTCATTTTTTAATAATTTACCGGATTCGGATATCCGGCTCTTTGCACTTTCTGAAAAAAATATTGCGACAGAATTACAATATTCGCCCAGTATAAAGGCAAAAAAAGAGCATCAAAAAGTGAAAGATAAAAAACAGCATATTATCAACTATTCTTTCATTAAGGACACTGAAGGAAAAGAGTTTATTCTTGCATCAGACGGTAAAAAATTTCCCATTGTTCCGAAATCACTGAGAGGTTTTTTGGATCTGATTGAAATCGGAGATACATATCTGGATTTCAGAGGATGGGCCGTGGATATTGCGAATAAAGATATTCCAAAGCATATCCTGATTTTTGAAAATCAGAACACCGCATTTGTCGGCAGTTGCAATTTTGAAAGACCGGGTGTTGCCAAAGTGTATAACAGGCAGTTTAAAAAATATATATTTCATAATACAGGATTCCAGTATACCATACCGAAATATTTTTTCCATTCTCCCCATAATGGCAATATACGGGTATTTGCCTTATCCAAAAAGGGAAATGCAACGGAATTGTTCTATCCGGAGAATTTTAAGCAATAATTTCAAATCAGACAGGAGTTAGGTGATTTTCTGAAAAAGATGTACCGAAGGAGTGCCAAACTGAAAGTCCGGCAGTGTCTGACAGACGGCAGTCCGGTTACAGACTTTCCGTCTGTGATTCCTGCAGAAGCGCTGCATTCATATTTTGATGATCTCGTAAAAAGTCGGATAATCAGGTTTTGATACACATTAATCTGCTGATTTTACTGACAGCGATTTCCAAAAATCCGACTTTTTACCGATTCATCATATTTGGAAATCGTCTTACTCCGTAAACAGAACGGGAGGAGCACGGGCGAGCCGTAAAAACCGCTCCCTCACGGTCCCGGCTCCGGCTGTTTTCGCACAAAAAAAATTCCGGAGGAGTGCAAAAATTGTATTTTTGCATGGTGGGTCAAATCCGTTGATCCGAATATTCCCCTCCCCCGGCGGGAGGGGTCAGGGGAGGGGGAAATAACGGATGCTTACACCCTCCCCCTGCCCCTCCCTCAGGGAGGGAGTCTTTTTCAACGGATTTGACCCACTACCTATTTTTGCATGGGCTAACCGGGAGATGCGGCGGTGCAAAAATACAGTTTCTGCACTCCGGGACAGTCGTAACACCGTATCCGGGGGAAACTTTTCGATCTGCTGATCATGCTTAAATGAGATTATGCACTATGTGACTATAATTACTTTGACATTCGGGATATAAAAGGATAATAAATTTATCCGTCACAACATTATATTATGATTCATGGAGGAAAATTATGAAATTCAGACAATGTATTATCATGCCTGCTCTTTTGGCCGGATTCATCCTGTTCGCTGATTCCGCCCATGCCTATCTTGATCCCGGAACCGGAAGTATGATTATCCAGGGGGTGCTGGCGGGTATTGCGGCCGTCAGTGTATCGGTCGGCATATTCTGGACCCGTATCAAACTGTTTTTTGGCCGGGTATTCGGGGGAAACAAAGCAGATGACAATCAGGAAAATGAATAAGAGAGAGGAAAACAGAGGGGATGAATATTAATACCGGCTCATTCAGAGATCCGTCCGGATGTATTTTCAGCGCAGACGGCAGCATATACCGGAGTATATTCCCACCCGGAATGCCGGATTATGAAGCTGCCAGGGATGCCGGGGCATATGAAAAACTGATACAGCAGGGTCTGCTGATTCCGCATGGGGAAACAGCATTGTCCGACGGCATTCCGGCAGGCACGGTATGCTGTCTGCAGCATACCCGCATTCCCATGATCACTTATCCCTGGGAATGGTCTTTTTCCATGCTCAAAGAAGCAGCACTGCTTCATCTTGAAATCATGGAAATTCTTGTGCCCATGGGATTCTGGCTCCGGGATGCCAATGCCTTTAACGTACAGTTTGACGGAGAAAAGCTGTGCCTGATTGACACCTTATCGGTGGGCCGCCGTGTTCCGGACAGCCCCTGGCCTGCATACGGTCAGTTTTGTTCCCATTTTCTTGCGCCCCTTGCCGCGGCCGCCTATGCGGATATACGTCTGCTTTCCCTGTGGCGCGGTTTTATTAACGGTTTTCCCCTGGACCTGGTGGCCGGAATCCTTCCGCATCTGAAAAAATACCGCCCCGGTCTGTTCATGCATCTCACACTTCACTCCCGGTATCAGCGCAGCGCGGATCGGAAGGAGGATATAGGGAAGGAGCAGTCTCAAAGCAAAAGTATGAAGGTGAGTGATCGGGGCCTTGTGGGACTGATCCGTTCTCTGAAAAAGACGGTGCAGGGAATCGCCTGGAAAAGCTATTCTCAGATTTGGGAAGGTTATACAGAGATCAGAACCTATGATTCCAAAGATGTGGAAATCAAATCGGCATATGTGGAAAAAACCGTCAAAGAACTGGGCGCATCCGTGGTGTGGGATATGGGGGCCAATACGGGTGAATTTTCTGCACTCGCTGCTTCACAGGGGGCATTTGTCGCCAGCATTGAAGGTGATCCCGCCTGTACAGAGTATATTTACAGAGAAATATCCGCCGGTCAGAAAGGGAAAAAAATTCTGCCGCTGACCATGGACCTGGCAAACCCTTCCCCGGGTCTGGGATGGGACAGCCGGGAAAGGCTGAGTCTGAAAGACAGAGGCCCTGCGGATCTGCTGATGGCACTGGCTTTGGTGCATCATCTGGTTTTTTCATGCTGTATCCCTTTTCCGCTTATTGCCAAATGGTTTTCCGAGCTGGCCGGGCATGTACTGGTGGAATTTGTTCCTCCCACAGACCCCATGGTGAAAAAACTGCTGAAAAACCGGAACGGCGAACATCATCCTTATGATGAAAAGACTTTTACATCGGCATTTGAAAAATATTTTGATTCCATGGATACAATCTCTTTGCAAAACGGGCGCAGTCTTTATCTTTACAGGAGCAGATGATTTCCGAAATGCTTTGCTTTCTGCAAAGAGAGGTTTATCATATAATGCCAAATAAAAACCCCGGGCACAGTAAACCGGTTTTTGCAATTTGAGATTTGACATTAAATCCCGTAGTTCTTCATTCGTGGACTGTCAAATAAATTTTTTACCCTAAAGTCCGGACAGGGGAGTCCAAACTGAAAGTTTGGCAGACTTCCAAACTTTCAGTTTGGCACTCCTCCGCAGCTTTTCTGAGTTTACAGAAATATATTTGATGAACCCGTAAAAAGTCCTTCGATAAAAATTTTGCTACATTATGTAGCGATTACCAGAACAATTACACACAATATATTGCGCTGATAATTTTAGGTTTTGATTTTTTACGAAACCATCATATTTGACAGACCAATTCGTCTCCGATAAAAAAAAATTTGCGGCATCATGACATGTGATGTTATAAAATTTGACCGGATTGAAAATTTATTAGTGTCCTGCCCTGATTGAAAAGCCTTATCCTCCGTGCTTTTGCAAATGATTCAGAAAATTATCCGATTCGTTTCAGAATCAGTGCATTAACAAACGGATGCAGGGTCTTTTCAATTATCACAGGACACAATCGAAAATTTTGAATCAGGAAAATTCTATGATCCCCCAGGTGATACATTTTCCGGATTTGACTTCAGAAAGTTAAGAAGGCTTGGAGGGGGAATAAGGAAATTAATTGAATTTCATTATTCTAGGACTTACGCAGTTGAAATATAATCTGCTGTTTTTATTGACTGTCAATTTTTTAGGCACATAATAAATTCAAGTGGTTAAAATTCAACTGCGTAACTCCTATATTCATTGAAAAATACAGAAATCTATTTTGCATTAGCTGAAAGTCTGCGTATGAAAAGATATTATGACAGACTCAATGTCATTGACGTAAGCAGAGTATTCCCCTCCCCCGGTGGGAGGGAAGTCTTAGATCAATGACATTGATGACAGACTTATAAAAAAATATTCAGGTGAGTTACATTTTGAAGTCATATCGGATATCGGAAAGGTTGAATTATGCGATCAGAATAAAACATTACAGAAACAAAGAAAAATTGAAGGTATGCGGAAAATCAAAGAAACCTGTGAAACAGCAAAAAAAGCCGGAACAATAAAGATTTATAAAATTCAGGAAGGCTGAAAATCTTTGACTTTTCGTTTTCGGACAGATTCATAAATTTTTTATCCTGCTGTCAATGACAAGATTGTCATGCGCAGGCTTTCTCCACAATTTTTATTTCCTCTTCTGTCAGCCCGTAAAGTTCATAGACCATTTTATCAATTTCCCTATCGGTTTTGTCAATTCGGGCTTTTATTTTTATGATGTTATTGTGGTAATTTTTCAGGGATTCAAAGATGCTGCTGTCGTCCGTGTTCACTTTTTTCTTTTTCAGTTCTCTGATGAAGTCCGCAAATTCCAGGTTTTCCGGGTTTTGGAGTTTCTTGGGGAATTTGTCAATACTGTGGTTGACGGTCAGGTATTCCATCAGTTTTTGTTTCTGCTCTGCAAGTTCTTTGTTCAGATGGAGCATGGTGTCGGCTTTTTCATTAAAAATTGGTTCATTCCCAGATTGGGCAACGGGCAGTTTTTCAACATACTGTTTTAACATCTCAATATACCCACCACTTCTTAACACACAAATATCTTTTAAAAAGAACCAAGCTAATTTGGAATTAAGAATGCAGAGTAATTCTTTGTTTTGAACCGGTAGAATTACAGATGGATTTGTAAGATAGAATCCTTCAGTATCAAAAGAAAATTTGTTTTCTGATTGGAGATTCGGCCATACAATTTTGATGAACCTGTAAAAAGTCATGCGGCCTTTCTGAAGCAGAATTTGTAATCATCGGCATGATTGTGAGACAAAAACCTCAAAACATCACAATCGTTCATAATTTGTTCTTTGACAGTTAAAAAGAATCTGAAAAACGGAAATAACGGTCTTTTAAAGGGGGATTTCCCCCTTTTCCGGGCATTCCGGACGGCTGCTGCCCTGAAAATGTTCACACCGACGGCTTTGAACCGGGCGCAGTATTGAACATTTTTATATCCCCTGACTCTCAGGTGTTTAACACCGGTCCGGGCATCATATTCCGACATGGTGGCTTCAGCACCTGCCCTCCACCGGTAATTATCTTTGAACTCTCCGGTCTGTTCCTCTGCCCTTCTTTGCGGGATACGGAGAGATTTTTCGCTGTATCTCAGATAATGATGTTTCTTTCCTTCTTTCACAGGGCAGTCCTTTTTCTGCGGGCAGTTCCCGCAGACAGATGAATCAGAGGCCGCAGAGAAATTTCCCTTTTTACCCTTCCTGACAGATACAGGTTCCTGATTCTGCGGGCATCGGCAGACTTCACTGTTATCGGAGAATTCAGAATCCGCAGGGGTGAGAGATGATTTCTCAGTGATTCCCATAACCGGAGCTGTGAGTGTCACACCTTCCCCGGCGGCTTTTTCAACATTTTCCTGACTTCCGTACAGAGTGTCTCCGATCAGTTCTTCGGGCAGAAGCCCCCTCTCTTTTACGGAATTTACGGCAGGCATCAGGGCGTCGGAGTCACTGTTACATGCCGGTCCGGCTTCAGCACAGGTGATAAGGTTCAGAGTCTGTTCACGGATCTGTTCATCGTCTTCATCACAGAATGTTTCCATGACCTGTACCTGATAACCCTGACCTTTATGACCGCTGTATGCGGCATCCGGATCTGACGGATTCTGAAGGGAGGAAGAAGGAATTTCTTTGGGAGGTCTGATGGAAACTTTTCCACCGTTATCATCCGCTGATTCTTTGACAATACACTGTTCTTTCAAAACTCTTCCGGGCAGTCTGTAACTGTGCACAGAACGGATATCTTCCCTGTCCCTGAAACATTCAAAAAGATGATGAAGGTCAGAACTGACGATTTTCAGAGTTTTTTCTGATTCTGACGGCTTTACCTGTGAGAAACATCCTTTTTTATTGTTTTCAGGAAGATATTTCCGGGTCAGTTCTTCCGGAAGTTCATCAGAATCTCCCCTGTGATGCCGTTTCAGATTTGTCAGAAATTTACAGATGCTCCGGTTGAAAATGCCGATTCTTCCGGGCTTTTTCATATTCGGTTTTATGCGGACAGAATCAATACGCTGTTTTGAAGGGTCAGCATCAGAAGCTTTGGCCAAAGCACCGGTTGTGTCGTCAGACAGTATATTGTCCAACCCGTTTTCAATGATGATTTTTCTCATGCTGAAAAGCGTTTTCGGGCAGATATATTTTACGGCATCCGATTCTTCGGGAATGCTGAGAGCATAATGCCACTGCACATTGAACGCCAACTGATATATTGTCTCTTCGTCTGTCAGGTCATGTGTCTGCTGAAGGATCAGCACTCCGGGCACGGTATGCAGTTCTTTGGCGGGACGTCCGAAACTTTTATTAAAAAAAGGAGCAATCTTATCAACCGGAAGCACAGGCAGAATATATTCCCGGAACGGACCGGCCCATGAACTGTCCAAAAGTTGACGACGTCCGGGACCGGGGAAATCCCGGGAATCGAACAGAGGAAGTGTTTTGTGATCTTTGACAGTGATCATGAATCAGTCCTTTCAACAAACTGATATTAATGGTAATATTATACAATAAACATGGTGGGATGTCAAGATATAATTTCAATATTAATTGTATTAATAGCATGTTATCAATTTGGACTTTTTACCGATTCATCAAAAAATGATTAGTGTCCTGCCCTTATTGAAAGGCCTTATCCGCCGGGCTTTTGCAAATGATTCAGAAAATTATCCGATCCGTTTCAGAATCAGTGCATTAACAGACGGACGCAGGGTCTTTTCAATTATCACAGGACACAATCAAAAAATGGTGCAGAGAAATAAATCTGAAAGGCAATTACGGCAGTCACACACTGCGAAAAACATGGGGATACCAACAGTTCCGGACGTATAAAATCGCAATCCCCTACCTGATGGAAGCATTCAACCACAAAAAAGAAAGTCAGACATTGGAGTATCTTTGCATTGAGAATGCTGAAATCAGGAATATTTTTATGAATTGTTTGTAATATTAATGGACAGTGTTGTAAGCAATTCCCTTTTGTTCAAGTATAGTATGATTTGTTTTAACTCCAATATTAAATCAAAATCTTATATTAGACTATAGGGTCACGAGCATAGAAGGAACTGATATTTACATTTCTTTTCATAAAACTTAGTGAGTTATCAAAGAAGAATAGTTCCTTCTATGCCCGTGCCCCCTATATTTTTATCAGAAATCCTTTTTTTTATGACCATGTAACGGTGATATTTTCATTTTAAGATACGTGGCAATTTTTTGTTTATTTTTATAATGAACATAATTGTTATATAGTGCCTGACCGAAAACTCTCAATTATTGGTTCCAAAAACGATATTTCTCTAATCACAGTTCCAAATTTTCAACTCACAACAAAAAAATTCCTGCTCACATATTCGACAATATTTTTTTTGGAATA
>JAABRU010000107.1 GCA_011390755.1 Desulfobacteraceae bacterium
TGTTTCCGAACAAGCTCTTGTTGGATGTGGTCTTGTGACTATATCAGGCTAAGCCTATACCTCATATAAGAATGTGTTTCAATCCTTGTTTTGTTGGATGTGGTCTTGTGACTGGGCCTTACGGGATGCCCTTTGGAAGATCGAACGGGGTTTCAATCCTTGTTTTGTTGGATGTGGTCTTGTGACAAATTTTTATCCGGATGTATGCTGATTATTACTCTGGTTTCAATCCTTGTTTTGTTGGATGTGGTCTTGTGACCCAAAATGCAGCATCCGAAAAAATCCGCAAGTTTGGTTTCAATCCTTGTTTTGTTGGATGTGGTCTTGTGACAAAATACAAGTATGCACGATTTAAAGGATTTCGATTGTTTCAATCCTTGTTTTGTTGGATGTGGTCTTGTGACCGTACGAAGCTGAAATGAAAGAAGCTTATCCATTAAGGTTTCAATCCTTGTTTTGTTGGATGTGGTCTTGTGACTTCAACAGAGCATTTACAATAACCTTATCATCATTCTGTTTCAATCCTTGTTTTGTTGGATGTGGTCTTGTGACCCCCGGCGAAGCCGAAAGCCCCGGCGAAGCCGAAAGCGTTTCAATCCTTGTTTTGTTGGATGTGGTCTTGTGACACTATGCCAAGCTAAGCCTATACCTCATATAAGAATGTGTTTCAATCCTTGTTTTGTTGGATGTGGTCTTGTGACAGCTGAATGATTTCAGATAGTTACAGATTTCCGTCGTTTCAATCCTTGTTTTGTTGGATGTGGTCTTGTGACCCGAATTTTTATAGCTGGCACGGTTATTGCTACAGGTTTCAATCCTTGTTTTGTTGGATGTGGTCTTGTGACTGAGTATAGGGAGACGCTGCCGGAAAAGAAGTTTATGTTTCAATCCTTGTTTTGTTGGATGTGGTCTTGTGACTGGCCGGGTATCCGAAACGCTGAGCGAGTTTACTGAGTTTCAATCCTTGTTTTGTTGGATGTGGTCTTGTGACTAAACCGAAGCGGACAAAATAAACCAAAATATAAAAAGTTTCAATCCTTGTTTTGTTGGATGTGGTCTTGTGACCTTTGGCCGGGTATCCGAAACGCTGAGCGAGTTTACTGAGTTTCAATCCTTGTTTTGTTGGATGTGGTCTTGTGACAAGCGAAGGCGAAGCGGAAAGCTAAACCGAAGCGGAGTTTCAATCCTTGTTTTGTTGGATGTGGTCTTGTGACGAAAGAAATCACAGGCATATCGCTGCCGAACGAAAAAGTTTCAATCCTTGTTTTGTTGGATGTGGTCTTGTGACATATCACGGCTCCCCCGTCCAGTGTCGGTGTGCGGAGTTTCAATCCTTGTTTTGTTGGATGTGGTCTTGTGACACCCTGGGTGGAAAGCATTTGCGGCGTGGGGTGTGAGTTTCAATCCTTGTTTTGTTGGATGTGGTCTTGTGACTTATTGATTCATGGATTAATTCACCTCCGCATTACGGTTTCAATCCTTGTTTTGTTGGATGTGGTCTTGTGACCCTTCTTTCCCTTTGGAATTGATAAAGGTGAACTCATGTTTCAATCCTTGTTTTGTTGGATGTGGTCTTGTGACCAGTGATCTGATAATCTCCGTCTCCACCAGGACAACGTTTCAATCCTTGTTTTGTTGGATGTGGTCTTGTGACCGTTTTTTTCCAGCGCACCCAGGCCGCAATTATAACAGTTTCAATCCTTGTTTTGTTGGATGTGGTCTTGTGACGACAGTAACAATATTTTAATTGGGCGCAGACTGGGCGGTTTCAATCCTTGTTTTGTTGGATGTGGTCTTGTGACAGGAAATATAGATTTGCCCTTAATTATTTCAACATGCAGTTTCAATCCTTGTTTTGTTGGATGTGGTCTTGTGACTTGATATTGCTCAGTCCGGATGCTGGGGTTATTATGCAAGTTTCAATCCTTGTTTTGTTGGATGTGGTCTTGTGACTTCTTACGGGAAAAATTTTGTTGAATATTTTCTTTCGTTTCAATCCTTGTTTTGTTGGATGTGGTCTTGTGACCCCATATTAGCTCCTGCATATATACTCCTAAAGCAAGTTTCAATCCTTGTTTTGTTGGATGTGGTCTTGTGACTTCAAGAGAACCTTACGAGGCGTATGTTAAGGATTTGTTTCAATCCTTGTTTTGTTGGATGTGGTCTTGTGACTGGGGCATGTCGTTTATATGACGACTCAGCATTTAAGGTTTCAATCCTTGTTTTGTTGGATGTGGTCTTGTGACGAGAGATGTTAAAAATGCTACTTCTGCAACTTCATGTTTCAATCCTTGTTTTGTTGGATGTGGTCTTGTGACTTCCATCCTCGCCGAATACATAGGAACAGAAAGAATGTTTCAATCCTTGTTTTGTTGGATGTGGTCTTGTGACCGCCCGCCCCGGAATTGCCTAACATTTTCGGGGAATTGGATCACATTTACTGGGAATGATTCTTCTCTTTTACCCCTTGTTTTAATGGAAGTCAAGCCCTTTTTTTGAGTCTCATTACATGATTTTCCCAACAAAATTATTTTCCTTTTCAATATATTATTGTCAAAGAGCAGTTTTGGGCAAATAAATTATACAGATTTTTTACAAGAAAAATCAAAAAAACATGGACAGAATTTCATCAGATACCAGTTCTCTGTCAAAAGCATTCCCGGCTGTTTTCACTTTTTTAAAGTCCTCCTCACACATGGGGAATACATACAGGGAATCCGTTTTTTCTTCAATCATTTCTCCGCATTCAAGATGCAGCTCATCCAGCCTGTTTTTCTCAACATCTCCCAAAAACACACTCTTCTGCACCCTGTATAATCCCGCTTCCTTACAACGCTTTGCCACCCGGTTTCTGATCTTATCATTACTAATATCATATATTAACCATGTCAACATCTTTATTCCTTCCGATAAAACTGTTTGCAATCCGGTGGCATTCGTATTCTATGATATTACTTTTTTTTATATTTCTCCCCCTGTAGCGCATTTTTTCCTCCATAGCCTTATTAAAATCGCCTATCAGAGTCTCTTTGCCTTCTTTTTCCAGCGTAACACCGTTTTGAATATCCCGGATCATACTGTCTCTGACCATCCGTTTACTGAAAAGCCGGATGACCACCTCATCCACATGGATTCTGAAAATCTCTATAATATCATATACAAAAGATTTTTTCCCGTAATTATCCGTATGCAGAAAACCGATATAGGGATCAAGACCGGACAGAATACAGGCCCGCTCGGTTTTGGAATACAGAATGCCGTACCCGTAATTCAGAAAAGCGTTGAAGGCATCCCTGGCGGGCTGCCGGGATCTTCCGGAAAAACTGTAACGATCCGGAATGATGAAATTCACGGCCTGAAAATAGGTTTTTCCGCATAAGGCCTCTGTACTGAAAATCTTATCCCTGGCCGCATTCAGGTTTTCTGCATCAAGGGAGAACAGTTCATCCCGTTTTTCAGACATGCTGCGAATGTATCTTTCGATTTCCTCCTGTTTTTTCGGCCGGGTACGCTTTAATTTTTCAAGAAGCCCGATCTGGTTTTCCAGTTTTTCAATAATCCATCCTTTGGCCAGGGCCAGACCTTTTTCATTTTCCGAAAATTCCAGCTGCCTGCGCCGGATGAATGTGGTAGATCCGAATTTTGAATGCCACACCCTGGAAAAAGGTTTGCCGTACTTATCCAGAAAAATAACATCAATATTGTGCTCATGGGCCAGAAGCAGGGCATCTGAAGAAATCAGCACAGCAGTGGTAATCAGCAGGGACCCGACTTTCTGCGCGGATATTTCCTGCTTTTTTTCATCTGCCTTGATTTCAAAGCATTCTCCCCGTCTGCGGATATATGCGCCGTAGGTATTGATAACAATCTGCATTTTTTCCTCATATTTTTTTTAAGGTCCGCGGTTAACCTGCATACCCGCCCGGGGGATTTTTCATACACATATTTTCCGGTATGTGCAATCGGGGCACCGGGCAGCGGATGCGGTTTTTTTGGGATAATAGCCTTTTTGGATAATCAGAAGGATTTCCCGGATTATTTTTTTCAGTTCCGCATAATCCTTTTCGGAAAATGACAGTTCCACCAGTTTGCTGCGGGAGCGGGTATAGACCAGAAAGCCCCTGTTTACGGGTTTTCCGTAATTTTCAGAAATAAGCAGTGCATAGGCCAGGGACTGCATTTTCAGGGTTTTGAAATTTTTCTCCTTGTATTCTGCAAATTTATAATCCAGCGGGGCCATTGTGCCGTCGTCCAGGCGCAGCACCTCATCCACAATGCCCCGAAGATGCTGCTTTTCAGAAGAAAGATATACCTCGGTGTCTTTATCTGTCACTCCGATTTTTTTACGGAGGTAGTCTTTGTTGATTCTGGATTTTTCCCTGTGGACACTCCGCCCCTTCTGCACTTTGAAGCGTTTTTCCTGCCGTTCCGGAATATTCAGCACGTTCTCAAAATAAATAAAACGTGGGCAGTACAGATATTGAATAATTTCAGTAGGGGTGATAAGGATGTTCATGAATCCGCCTCCGGGAAAAACTTGACAAAGCGAAATTTTATGCATTATTATATAAATGCACGACCGAAACATTCAAAAGAATGATGCAGGCCGCGCCTGTTTTTTTATTTGAAACTCCCGGATAAACCGGGAGTTTCTTTTTTTATATGCTTAAGCATATCTGTTTTTTTCCGTAATCTTTTTGACTCGTTCCCAGACTCTGCCTCAATGCCATTAAGTTAAGCCCCGAAGGGGCGGATTGTTACAGCCCAGGGCAAAGCCCTGGGAATACAGATAAAAAATCATAAGCCCTGAAAGGGCGGATTATATACCCGAATCATTTTCCAATGCGCCCTTTCAGGGCTTGGATTATATATTTTATTCAATTTTCCCAGGGCTTTGCCCTGGGCTGTAACAAAACGCCCTTTCAGGGCTTTCCAAAAATGCCTCTTCCTTAACGTAATGCCATTGAGGCATGGGGTGAGGCTCTGCCTCACACACTGCCGGAGGCGGAGCCTCAATGGCATTAGGTTAAGGAATTTTTGGAGTGCCAAAATGAAGTGAAACGGAATTTTAGCCGAATTTTCCCAATCATTTCAGTATCCCAAACTTTCAGTTCGGGACTCCTCCTCTCCCTTAACTTAATGCCGTTGGGGCAGAGCCTGGAAGGGGTTGAAACTTTCATGCTTCGTTGTGCCCCTGCGGGTCATGGCGGTTTATATGAAAGTCCCCTGCAGAGACGCACGGTGTGCGTCTCTGCGGTGTATTTTCATGCTTCGCGCTGTGCCCCCCGCGGTCATGGCCGTTTATATGAAAGTGTCTGCGAAAAACCGGCCTCCGTCTTAATTTTCACAATTTGCGCAGCTTTTATGCTTCGATGTGAGCCATGTCTCATGGCAGTTTATATAAAAGTCTGCCACCGCAGGGTGGGTGAAGCGACAGCGTAACCCGCCGTTATTACTTCAGGGGACTCAATTTCAATCTAAAAAAAAGTCTGGAGTGGTTCTTTCTCAATATCCAAAATTCCTCCGAGCAGATTATCATATGTCATCTCACAAAACTGTATTCCTTTCTCATTTTTTTTGTGCTTCACAGCGTACCATAAAGGCACTTTCAGTTCATAATTCCGACGTTCCTTTGCCGGAAGATTCAACACTTCTTCACAAAAAGAAAAGGGAATAACAGAAACTTTTTCATAATCTGACTGGCGGGTAACTTCCTGGTCATCTTCTTTCAGGCGGTTGTCAAAGATTCCCATGCGGGTTTCCTGACTCAGTTTATACTGTTCCAGTGCTTTTTTATAATGCTCAGTCTCAATTTGAATATCCCTGTAAACCTGATCTGCCACATCAATCAAATCCTGTTCGGACATTTCATCCGGTGCGTTATGAAAAGCATTAAAAGAAGGTTCAAGGATATCAGGGGAATTGATGGGATTATACAATTTTTCGCTTTTCGGAGACGGACGGAAAATATAAACCCTGCTGTCTCTTTGGGGATCGCGATAACGGTTCACCCGTCCGGCTCTTTGAGCAATGGCATCCGGGGGAGCGCATTCGGTAAAAAGCCAGTCGAAATCTATATCCAGGGACACTTCCACCACCTGTGTGGCAATGACAAAATTCGAGGAATCTATTCTCTGCTCGATATCTTTCCTGTCTTTAAGAATAAATTGGGAATGATAACATATTGGAGATAAATCAGAAAATTTTTCTGTAAGGCTTTGACACTGCTTCACCGTATTGACAACAACCAGCACCCGCCTTTCTTCCCGCGCAGCCGTTCTGATCATTTCCACTGCGTCATCAATCAGGCAATCTTCTACAAAATACCTGCTTCTTTTGGCATTTAACAGGGCTTCATCCCGGATAAGGCCGGGCGATTTAAATTCCGATAGAAAAATTTTTATCAGGTTTGATGGCATAGTTGCGCTCATCAAAAGAAAACGAGCACCTAATTTTGAGAAATGGCGGACGGTTGATATAATCAATCCGAGTGTCCACCCGTCATAAGCATGAATTTCGTCCAGAATGATGACGGCATTGGCTGCATTAATTTCCTTTAATACCCACCATCCCGCATTGAATCCTGCGGTGAGAAGCTGATCAACGGTTCCTACAGTGACAGGAAGCATGAATGTCTGGTGGAAAAGAATATTTTTCCGGTTTTCCCAGGTGCTGTCCTCCTCTCTCTCTGCTTCATCGTTGAGAAAAATATTGGCGGTGGAATGGGTAAGCCCAACATTTTCTTTCCCGAAGAAGTCGGCCAGACGTTTCCATATCTTATTGGCCGTTACCATTGTGGGCAAAAGATATAAAATTTTTGCACCACCCATTTCAGTGGAATTTTTTAAGGCCCATAACAGCGAACCTTCGGTTTTTCCGCTCCCGGTCGGTGCAATGGCTATAAGATGGCCGGATTTCTGCCCCATGTCCTGCTGGAACTCCCTTAGTCCCTTAAATTCAATCTTTTTTTCACGGCAGCGGTCTTGAAGATATTTCATCAGTGTATCTGGTGATTTTTGAACCGAATAGTTTACCCCGACCATTCCCGATCCATGCCAGTCTGCATAGTGAAGGATTCCTTTGGTCAGAAAATAGATCGTCCGAACTCTCTCGATGTCGTCTTTCCGGATCAGTTTTTCAAAATAGTGAACGATTTTTTGAAGAACTATTATCGGATCCTGCTTTTCAATACCGGAAGGCAAAGCAGGAAAAATCCACCCTTTCTGTTGAAAGGCGGATTGTGCAATCCGGTACGCTTCTTCTATACCTCCCGGTACGAAATCCGGAACAGAAGCATAATGCTCCTTGTCAAAGGCATCAAGATCGGTGTTTAAATGTTTATGATGTCCGACCACTGCGAGTGTTTCAACTGGAACATCCGAAAGACGGCATCCTGACTGAAAAACCTTCCATCCTGCAATCATAAACATAAAAGATGCCAGTTCATGCCGGTAATTTTTCTTCCAGTCGAACCGCCTGCCTGCACGGATTGTCTTCATCATTTTCTGAAAACTTTCCGTCATTTTGCCAATATCATGAAGACTTACAGATAATAAGGAACCCTGACAGAAGCGTTCTGTTGAAAAATCATACAGGTCGGACAATCTCTTCACAAGACTCTGTTTGGCCGCAATTGTTTCCGCCCATGCTGCAAGCACATATTCCAGATGCTCCTGGTAGGTCTGATCCGGTTTTGCGTAAAATACCTTTGTCATAGCAGTTCCACCGACTCTTGCTCCATCCGAATCGCAGGGATGGGTTTTTCCAAAGTTATGGGAGAACCTACAAACGTAAAATGCGACCGTGAGACAACTCTGCGTTCTTCCCCTTTGAATTTAAAAGCCGTAGGGAGAAGATATACCTGGGGAGCGCGAATCGTCTCTGTGACAGGCAGATCAGACAGATTTTTTGGGGGGGCATAACTCCCTGAATAATCGCCATCTAATATCGTAAAACAGAAATCGGAAACCGGAACTTCTTCTGCTTTATGAATTTTGCTGACCTCCTTTATTTTCAATAAATTATCGCTGCTTCCTGCCGTAAGGGCGTAACACGGACAGACGAAAGACCGTCTGAGATGTTTAATAACATCCTCAGATTCAGCCGAAATATAAAAAGACATGCTGAAATGTGTCAGGTATTCCTTTAAAAGTACATCTGTAATTACTTCAGACGATTTAATCTTTCTGTATTTCCAGAGGTCTTTAACTTCCCCGTCATGTCGCCCCGTAACCCCGAAACGAATATTTTTATTTTCCCGAAATTTCATGGCTTCTTCAAAATTTATCCCTAGTGCCGCCCCCATAATTCCGGTGAGAGTGGTAACAGGGGGCAGCGGAAGGGTCTGCTGAAAAGTATGGGATTCGGGAATTCGGAAAGATGCCATCACAGCCACGCTTTTTATTCGAAAAAAATACATGGTTTCCTCACGCTGTATAGTATTCATCTACCCATTTTTTCATGGTTTCAAATGCTTCTCCGATAGATACGGCGTTTTCCGGCACCCCGGCAAAAAGATTTTTTCTTGCGCCAAACACATGGTCTTTAATCTCGTTTTTGAAATCCTCCAGAACCTCCGTCAACATTTCCACATGAATGGTATTTTGATCTGACAGATTTAAAGATTCCAGGAAAACAGGATTTTTTGCCGTCAGCGTGGCAGCCGCGACAAATTTGGGCGAAATATCTGCTAAAAAACGGGTCTGTCTGCCGGATGACCACAGATTTTTAAGCGCATCGAGAAACCCTTTCACCCGTTTACTCTTTTCCTTTGAAGGAAGTTCATTTTTTTCATCAAATCCGTTGCCGCGCCCTATACGATCAAGTTCAATTAAAATCGTTCCCCTGTAATTTCCCGAATGAATTTCTGTCTCAAAAATATTTGGGGTTCCTCCGGCTTTGACCCCCATATAATTGGTTCCGTAATCCAGATCACCCTCATATCTGTTCAGTGCAATAAGCGGTGAGACTCTGACAGGAGATGTCCGGGTGATAGAGGCACCTTTTCCTCCGTCCATGCCTTTTTCCGTACCCATGAAACCGAACAGATCATCATCAATAAACTGGGCAGGATTCTGCTGTGTTGTTGCAGCCCCTTTTTTTATTGCTGCCGCAACCCCTTCGGACAACACCCATCCCAGGTTGGATAACTGATCCCGCAAAGCCCTGCGGACCCATTGGGAAGAACCGTAAGGAAACTGATCCGTGCCCCTGCTCAGTTTTTTAATGCTGGATATATTATCCGCTTCCTTGTCTGAACCGTTCAGACTCGCGAAGGATACCGGGGTAAGATAAGTAACTGTTAATGCTTTGATATTGCTCATTTTTTATTCTCCTTTTTTCGCCGCAGATGAATTTACGGCATTGAAACTGTTGACCGCTGCAATCATGCAGAACTGCTTGAATTCCATAAAATTTTTGTCAGTCAGTTTTCCTTCATATACACCCGGCGGAACTGTAAAACTGCCAAGTTTGAACTGAAGACGGTTCAACTGTTCCAAAAAATCCACCTTTGTACGAGTCTTCCGCAAAGCAAAGAGATCGCCTTTCTTGCCATCTTTGCCGACAACCGATCCCAGTCGCCTGCCTAATGTAACAGCAACTTCCTGTTCCTCATTGCTCATACCATCTTCCTTTCTTATGATAGGTTCATAAATTATCACAAAATCCTTTAAAGGCGTTATATATTTCAAATCAGCATGAAATACATGCTGTTCGATAAGATCAAGCACGCTCTGTTTTTTTAAGATTCGTTCACATACCCTGTTTCGGCTTATGGTTTTCGCTTCGTTTTTATCCTGGGTAAAGTCTATCAGGCAATGCATAAATTTCTTTGTCTGAATACCGGCAGATTCTATTTTACTCAACAGACGGTAAAAATAGACCGATTCCTGAAAGGGCCATGCCATTTTGCACATTTTGGTCTGCCCTTTTGATTCCAGATGAAGCACAAAAAACTCAATCGGTGCTTTTGAAGCCATCACGTCAAACAATTCCTCTATATCAATCACTTCGTTTACATCTTCTTCTGCGGCCTTTTGTTCCTTAAAAACTTTTCGGTATAAGGTATAAAGAAAGGCAAAAGTAACCTCAAAGGGATGATGAAAATATGCACCTAAGGGAAGGTCGAAATTTCTGAACAGATTGGGATCTTCCTGTTTGGATTCATTGAATTTAGGCCAGACATCCAGCATTTTTTCAAGGGATACGGAATAGGGTAAAAAGGCAAAAAGGCTATCTCCCTGAATATAGTAAAATCCGTTTGCAGGAACAAATTTTCCGAGAAAAGAACATTTCCAGCAGATTTTCTCCGGTTTGCTTCCCTGAGAATTAAAGGATAGCACACCGCTTGCGCCTGTAATAAGAGGGAAAACAGTCTCTTTTGCATCATCCAGTGAATGGGACAGTTCACCACAAAGATAGCAGTTTCCTTTAATTTTACCGGTCTTGACTTTTATATCCACTTTGGGACGAACTTCATTGGGGCCGTCAATTAAAAGTCCTGATGTTGTGATATCCAGATTATTATCATCCAGAAACAGATCCATCCTTTCCTGAAGATGTGCGAGGGAACTGGGAAGCACTGCTCTGGTTTTCTTTATTTTTTTCCCGTCATAAACGATTTCTTTTTTATCTTTCTTCTTCCATTTTACGGAGGTGCCGGACGGACGCGGGGCTTTATCGAATATGACAGAAGCAATACCCGGAGATTTTTTTTTGGAAAAGGCAATAAATTTATCCGCATTCGTATCATAATAAAAATTATATGAAAACCTGTCATCCTTCTGTTTTTTTGTAGAACGGTTATAATAGTCTTTAATCAGAGTGTTATAAGATCGTTCCAGGCAGGTCTGGATATCTTTTTCCGTTCCCTTTAAAATGAGATGATTGTCGTTTAGTTGAATCTGTATCTCCGCATCCATTTTTTCCAAAATTTTAATAAACCCGATCAAACCGGAGTCCAGCCAGAAATGGCCTAATTTTTGAAATTTTAATTCAATGAGACTATTTTTCTTCATTTTACCCTCTTAATAACCGTTCCGTAACCTCTTGATGAGGATTTGCCAATCCCCCAATAATCAGGAATCGCAAAATTTGATTCAAATTCTCCCTTAAAAGCAAGCAGATTAACGCCTTCCTTGATTTCAGTGATACCGATCTCTTTTAAATTCACAAAAGCATGAATCTTTTGATCCGCCACATAACGTAAGGACTTGCACATGGAGAGAATATTACCGATAATAATTTTCTTCAGAAAAACATTCGGATTTCCGTCACTATCTTTGATGAAGTGATATTTTACATAATTTTGCTGATTCAATCCCAACCAGGGAGTTTCAAATTCATATAAAATAGTATCTGCGCAAATACCGAAAGAAACCACTTCCTTTTTTAAAATTTGCTCTGAAACAGCATACTTCTGATGGTGAAGTTCAAGATAATCCATGCGGGGGATCATTTTTAACAAGTAAGCCCCCTCCTGTAAGCCTGTTATCAAAGCCATGCCGTCAATGATTTTATACTGAATCAGCGGATGGCGATAGATTAATTCTCGTCCGTCATGCTGATGAAATTCATGTCTGTTACGGTATAAATTTCCAAAAAATCCTCTTAGCGCCTTCCCGGCATTATTTTCCAATTGTTCTGAACATTTTAACCATAGTTCTGCTTTTTCACATTTCACAGGGACGATCATTATATTACCAAACCTTATTTTAATGGATAAATTTGTCTTTCTCTTTACGCACTGGATACTTTTTCAAACCTTGTTGAGTGGATTTTGTCTGTATATCTTAATTGAAACATGCCTGTCAAGCATTAAAGTCAATATTATTTACTCACTGATACTTAAAAATATATTAAACAGATTTACAATCTTCTTCTATAAACGCAGTTGAAGCCTTGTCTGTAATATATATAATTAAAAATTACAAATATTTATATGAACCGCCGCACTGTCCCGAATCCCCTTGAGACCGACTTTCCTATCCCCAGATCATCGGGAATCAGAAAATTCACTTTGAAAATTCCCCGAAAACCGAGCAGGGGATTTCCTTTCAGATTCACGGTATTTTCTTCGAGCAGAATTTCTGTTTCTATCTTCTGATCTTTGGCAAGCCAGTGCCCCAGATATTTTGACATGGAAAGAAGATTGCCGGTCAGGGCTTTTTTGAGAATATCCCTTTTCCGCTTATCATCCCGGGTGCGGATATATTCCCGGTAATTTCTCTGATTCAGACCAATCCAGGGGGAAATGAATTCATAAACAAAAACATCTTTGGAAAAACCGAAGGCCACCTCCTCCACTTTCAGATTTTTTTCATATACCGGAATCGGAACCTCATCAATAAGAATATTGTCCAGTTTCATAAAAATTTCTGAAAACAGATGAACAGCCGCATCTGTTACAGCAACGATGCACGGGCATGAATCTATCCGCTTGAACTGTATCAGGGGGTAGCGGTAGATGGGTTTGCCGCTTTCCGGATCATGGTTGTGAATCACATCGTATTTTGAAAAAAGATTGCCGATAAACCCCCGAAATTTATGTATCTGATAAGGATTCAGGTGAATATTCCCCATTAACAGAACCGCTTTTTTAATCAGCATTATTCTCAGCTCCTTTTTTTGCTGTTTCCCTTTACAGCATTTCCCCGCACCGTGTTCCCTGCCTTCTCCGAAAGCCCGTATTTCTTTGCACAGCGTTCCGGGGCCGGTTTTCCGGTTTCGGATTTTTGCTTCTCCTCTTTTTTCCCTGTCTTTTTATTATCAGCAGAGCAATGTCACTGACGTAAGCAGAATACTCCCCTCCCCCTGCCCCTCCCTCAGGGAGGGGAGTCTTACGTCAGTGACACTGACTTAGGCAGAATATTCCCCTCCCCCGGCGGGAGGGGAGTCTTAAATGATATCTTCATAGCACAGCAAATATTTCGGATAAATCTTTTTTATTCTTCACTTACAGATAATACTTCCATTCTTTTTCACCCCCCCTGCCTGCGGTTTTGCGCCGGTTGACACAGGCAATGCAGTTGCATCCCTTTTCCGGCGGATGCGGGCCTTTGCGGACCGACAGTTCCCGGGCCGCATCTATCATTTCCATAATCAGTTTCCGTGCCTTATCCTGTGCGGCTTTGATTTTTTGATTCACAGAAAAAAATTCCTTTTGGGGAAAGAAGAAGCAAAAACATCATTCCAGAGATTTCTCATCAGGAGTTCCTGTCCGAACTGTGCGGCATATTTCCTCAGACTGTCCGGATTTATGGCCGGAAATATCTCCGGCAGCTCTTTTTCCCGGAAAGCCCGGAGCACAGAGACAATATCTGCCGTATCCCCCGCGCTGCGTTCCGGATTGTTGGCAATGGCCAAGAGTTTTAAAACAATATAATCTTCGGGGCAGATCACCGGAAAATTTCCCATGAGGGAATCCGATACCGTAATTTTTCTCCGGATAATATTTTTACCTGCTTCGGTTCTGACAAACATACAGTCAATTTTTCCATACACCCCCATTTCCGAATCAAACTGCGCAAAATTTTTACTCATCTGAAAACAGCTGAACCCTGTTTTTTGCAAAATTTCCCGAATGTTTTCACGAAAACCGCCTTCTGCCATAATATCAATATCCGCAGTAAATCTGGGCAGTCCGTAACTTCCCAGGGCCATTGCCCCAATCACGGCAAAAGGGATCTTTTTCTCATCTAAACAAAGGGTGATGATTTCCATCATTTTTTTCAGTTTTGGGGAGGTCATTTTATTTATCCTCTTTCATCGGCAGTGGGTCAGACCGCCTGATTTGAACTTCCCCTCCCCCGGCGGGCACTGCTGCTGCCTTAGGAAAAACCGGAGTGCCGACCTTAGGTCAGCAGCATTGGGGGGAGGGGGATTCAGGCGATTTGACCCACTACCCAAAAATTATTTGACAGAACCAGCAGATCGAAAAGTTTCCCCCCGATACGGTTTTACGGCTGTCCCGGAGTGCGGAAACTGTATTTCTGCACCGCCGCATCTCCCGGCTGCCCCGTGCAGAAATACAATTTCTGCACTCCTCCGGAAACGTTTCGATCTACTGAGAACCTGTGAATAATACAGATTATCAAAAAAAAGGGGTTTCCTGCAAAAAATATTGTAAAAAAAATGCGGATTCGTGTATTGTACTGTGTTATGAACGAAATAAATATTACCCTGCTGTTTGCCGGTGTCATTGCCGGTGTCATTGCCGGAGCCGCGCCCATTGTGCTGGCGACTCTGGGGGAAACCCTTACGGAAAAAGCCGGACTGATCAATCTTTCTCTGGACGGCTCCATCCTGCTGAGCGCAATGACGGCTTTTGCGGTTGCCTGCCAGACCCGCAGTCTCTGCCTGGGATTTCTGGCGGGAGCGCTCAGCGGTGCTTTGGTGGCACTGACCCTTGCGCTTTTCAGCATTTATCTGCACTGCTCCCAGGTGGCCGTAGGGTTTGTGCTGACCCTGATGACACGGGATCTGGCCTATTTTCTGGGAAACAGCTTTTCCCGGATCCGGGGGCCTCAGGTTTCTCCGCTGCCCCTGCCTTTTCTGGAAGATATTCCTTTTTTCGGCCCGGTACTGTTTCAGCACAACCTGCCGGTGTATGCCAGTATGCTGCTCATCGCTTTCTGCTGGTGGTATTTCTACCGCACCCCATGGGGGCTGCAGCTGCGGGCAGTGGGGGAAAATCCCGCGGCCGCGTATGCCAGAGGAATCAGACCCGGAAAACAGCAGATATTTTATGCAATTGCGGGCGGGCTGCTGGTGGGACTGGCCGGTGCTGCCTTTTCCCTGTCTGCCAAACCCGGATGGGGACGGCCCCAGGGCGCGGAAGGAACCGGATGGATTGCCCTGGCCCTGGTGATTTTCGGCGGATGGGACCCCGTGAAAGCCGCGGCCGGGGCCTATCTTTTTTCTTTTCTGCAGGTCACCGGGATATATCTGCAGGAATATTTCCCTTCCGTCCCTGCCCAGGTTTTTCAGGCGGCCCCTTTTCCCCTGATGATTTTCACACTGCTGATCATGTACGCGGCTCAGCGGGAATCGGTGATATACCGCAGCCGGAACCGCCCGTTTCTGCAAAAATGCCTGCGTCTTTTTTCCGGTTCCGCGCCCGAATCTTTGGGGAAATCCCATTTTTCTGCGTAAAAAATCTGTATTTTTTTACTGAATCATTAATAAAGCAAAAAAGAAAGGGGGAAGTGTGAATGCCTGTGATAGATGAAAAAAAATATACGGCCTATTTTTCCGCCCTTTTATCCGGAAAAGGTCTTTTCTGCGCGGATATTATTGCACAGTTAATGGAAAAAAAAACACCCGTCATTGATATTTATACAGACATTTTTCAGCGATCCTTATATGAAGTGGGGGAATTATGGGAACATAACAGAATATCCGTTGCTGCCGAGCATCTGACCAGCGCACAGACCCAGGCCCTGATGAACCTTATGTATCCGGACATTATCTCCCCAGACCGCACCGGCAGAAAAATCATCATCACCGCTGTGGAAAAGGAAGAGCATCAGATCGGTGCCAAAATGGTGTCTGATGTTTTTGAAATGCACGGATGGGATGCCTTTTTTCTGGGGGCCAATACCCCCACCGGAGAACTGATCCGCTATGCCGGGGAAATCCGGCCCCAGGCCCTGGGTCTTTCCCTGACGGTATGGTTTCATATGGAATACCTGGAAAACATGATCCGGAATATCCGGAAAGAACTGCCGGAAATCCGGATTCTCATCGGCGGGCAGGCTTTCCGGCATGGTCTTCCCCGGCAGCTGAACCGCTATCCGGATATTGTATTCATCGAATCCCTGGACAGACTGGATAAAATGATAGAGAAAGGAAATATATAATGAACCGGGAAGAACTGATACAGTCCGCAGCCCGCATACCGCCGGTTCCGTCCCGGGCCGCGGAGGAATATGCCCGGAAGCAGCAGATACTGGTGGCAAACATCAATGAGATGATGATGCAGCGCCCCGGTATTCATAAACTCATCGGGGAAAAAAATACGGAAATGATGAAAGACAACCACAGCAATCATGCCCGTTTTGTCGCTTCCATCCTCCGCTATTCTGATCCGGAAGTGCTTACGGACACGGTCTTATGGGTTTTCCGTGCCTACACCTCCCGCGGTTTTCATCCCGATTACCGGGCCGCGCAGATCAATAGCTGGATTCGGGTTCTCCGGCAGGAACTTGCCCCTGAAACATTTGCTGCGGTATATCCCCTGTATGAATGGCTCCGTATCCGCATTCCGGCATTTTGCAGCATTTCCCGCATTCCGCCGCAATGGTCTCCCGGACATGATTTCTGATATTCATGGACTTCGATCTTTGTCATATTCCCGAAATCCTGTCCCGTTTTCTTCCTGCTTTCTGCCGGGACAGCACAGCCCTGGTGCTGGCGTATTTTGATGAAAAAGGAAAGCTGCTGTATGCCAACCGGGGCATGGAAATTTTGCTGGATACGGAAAACAGGCAGCACCGGCCCGCGGATTATCTGATCAATCCGGATTTTGACAGACTGATACAGGCCCCGCCCCAGAGGGAGGCGGTCTTCAGCGGTATTCTGACAACAGGCAACGGCATGGACAGAATATGTACGGTAAGGGCCGCTGCCTGGCGCATGGAAAAACATCTGCTGATCATAGGTGAGCACGATGCCCTGGAACTGGATTTCCTGAACCGGCAAATGACTGCACTGAATCGGGAAATCAGTAATATGCAGCGGGCGATGATCAAAGAAAAAAAACTGCTGAAAGACACCCTGGCCCGCCTGCGGGAGACCCGGGCCCTGCTGGTGCATTCGGAAAAAATGAACGCCCTGGGCCAGCTGGTGGCCGGAATTGCCCATGAAATCAACAATCCCATCGCCTATATCCGCAGCAATCTGCACAGTCTGGCCGGCTCTTTTGAAGATATTTGCGAAGCATACCGCAGCATGGAAGAACTTCTGCAGCAGAAAGGGGACCGGGAAATGCAGGAGATGCTGCGGGAAGTCCGGGAAAAAAATGATTTGGATTTTGTATTTGCCGATTTTCCGGATCTGTACCGCTCTCTGACAGAGGGAATTGCCCGCATTGCAAAACTGGTAAAGGATCTGCGTACCTTTTCCCGCCTGGATGAGGGGGAAATCAAAGATATAGACATCCGGGAAAGTCTGCAAAGCACCCTGGCCGTGGCAGAACCGGAATTGAAAAAACGGCGGATCCGTGTTAGTACGGATATAAGGGATTTGCCCCTGCTGCAGTGTTATGCAGCGGAAATCAATCAGGTTTTTTTAAATCTGATTCTCAATGCGGCCCAGGCCATGGCACCCGGCGGGCATCTGCACATTTCCGGAAAACAGAAAGGGGAGAATATCTGCCTGGATTTTTCCGATAACGGCTGCGGCATTCCCGAAGATATTATCGGGAAAATTTTTGATCCCTTTTTTACCACCAAAGATGTGGGTGCCGGAACCGGACTGGGGCTGAGCCTGGCCTACGGCATTATTCGGGAAAAACACGGCGGAGAACTGTCTGTTACATCGGAAACGGGAAAAGGGAGTGTGTTTCATATTACACTTCCCAGGGAGATAAAGAAATGAACCCCAAAGAAGAGCATGTCCGCGGCACACTGCTGATCATTGATGATGAAACAGAAATCCTCACATCACTCATGCGGCAGTTCCGCAAAAACTATAATGTCCTGACGGCCAGCAGCGCGGAAGAGGGGCGGGAAATCATGTGCCGGGAACCGGTTCATGTCATCATTTCCGATCAGAGGATGCCCGGCATGACCGGAGCAGAATTCTTCCGGAAAATAAAAACCGAATATCCCGATGCGGTCCGCGTGATTCTGACGGCCTACTCGGATATTGAAGCCGTAATTGCGGCCATTAACGAAGGCAGTATCTTCCGTTATATCTGCAAACCCTGGGATCCCGGGGAAATGGCCTCGGCAGTGGAAGAGGCATTCCGCCATTACCGGCTGATCAACAGCAACCGGCAGCTGATGCAGGAATTAAAGGAAAGCAATGCCGCGCTCCGGCAGGAAATATTAAAAAAAGAAAAGGCACAGAAAGAACTGAAACAGCACCGGGACAGCCTGGAAAAAACCGTGGAGGAACGCACAGCAACCCTGACGCGCATCAACAGACTGCTGCTGAAAGAAATTCAGGAGCACCGGGAAACCGCAAAAGCACTGCAGATTGCCAAAGAAGAGGCGGATGCGGCCAACCGGGCCAAAAGTGAATTTCTGGCCCATATGAGCCATGAACTCCGCACCCCTTTGAACGGTATCCTGGGATATGCGCAGATTCTGAAAAAAAACAAGGACATCAGTGAATCCCAGCATTCGGGACTGGATATTATTGAACGGAGCGGCAATCACCTGCTGAACCTCATCAATGACATTCTGGATTTATCCAAAATTGAAGCCCGCAAAATGGATTTGCATCCGCGCCCCCTTTCCCTGCAGGTCTTTCTCAAAGGCATCAGCGATATGATCCGGATACGCGCAATGGAAAAGGACCTGGATTTCCGCTGTGACATCTCGCCGTTCCTGCCCCCGGGCGTACTGGCCGATGAACAGCGGCTCGGTCAGGTACTGCTCAATCTGCTCAACAATGCAGTCAAGTTTACGGAAAAGGGCCGTGTTACGTTTCAGGCGGAGGCAGCGGAAAAAAACAGAGAGAAGCAGAAAAAAATCCGTTTCCGGGTTAGCGATACCGGGGTGGGAATTCCGCCGGAACACCTGGAAAATATTTTTTCCCCTTTCCGGCAGCTCGCATCCCGTACGGGCAAAAACAAAGGCACGGGCCTGGGCCTGACCATCAGCCGGAATCTGGTGGAAATTATGGGTGGCAGTCTTTCGGTTGAAAGCCGGGCCGGAGAAGGCAGTTCTTTCTTTTTTGAACTGGAACTGCCGGAGGTTGCCGGTCCCCGCCCCCCGGAAAAAGACAATCGCCGGATCCTTGCATTTCAGGGCGGAAAACGGAAAATCCTGATTGTGGATGACAGGGAGGAAAACCGCCGTCTGCTGTGTGACCTGCTGTCTCCCCTGGGGTTTGAGGTACAGGAGGCAGAAAACGGAAGTGAGGGAATTGAAAAAGCGGTTGCATTTAAACCGGATCTGATTTTTATGGATCTGATCATGCCCGTGACAGACGGATTTGAAGCTGTGATGCATATCCGGGGACTGCCGGAACTCTCCCATGTAAAAATCATTGCCCTTTCCGCGAACACACTGGAAGATGTACGCCGGAAAAGCATGACCGCGGGCTGTGATGATTTTGTCAGCAAACCGGTCCATACGGATCTTGTGCTGGAAAAAATATATGATCACTTAAAAACAGAATGGATATATGAAGAGGAGGAAAAGGAAAAACCGCGGAAACAAAAGGATTATCAGCGGCCCGCCGCGCAGATTCTTCATGAACTGAAAAAAATGGCGGATATGGGAGATATTAGCGCACTTCGGAAAACCGCACGGGAGCTGATGCTGGAAAAGAAAGAGTACCGGGACTTTGCAGAAGAACTGTTCCGACTGAGCAAAAGCTTTGAAATTGAACGGATACAGCGATTGATACAGGTGGAGGAATGCACCGACTGATTCAGATAAAGGGCGAGAATATCGTCCGGCAGATTCTGCTGAGAAATGAACGTTATACCATCGGAAGAGGGCCGCAGAACGATATTGTGCTGGATACCCCCACTGTGTCCCGTTACCATGCCCTGCTGCTGGCCGAAGGAGAAACTTACAGCATTGCGGATCAGGGTTCCAAAAACCATGTCTTTGTCAACTGCGAAAAGGTGGAAAAGAAAGCACTGCAATCCGGGGATGAAATCAGTCTGTCCAAAGACATTACACTTTTCTATCTGAATGAAAATGATGCGGAAAACAAAATCAGTGATCTGCTCAACCGCATGTGGAATGCCATCAACCGCAAAGATTTCCTCCGGCTCAAAGAAGTCACGGGCCGCATTATTTCCCTGGACAGCCTGGAACAGATTCTGCATATCGTACTGGAAGAAGCCGTAAAACTCATCGGTGCGGAACGGGGTTTTATCGGTCTGACCGACGAAAAGGGCGAAATCCGTGCCGACAGCCGCGTGGTTTTCAATATCCCCATTTCCGAAGAAAAAGACTGGGAATCCCTTCTCTCCGGCTCCACCATCCGCCGGGCCGTCCGTACCCGGGAAAATGTGTTCCTCAACGGCATCGGCAAGCATACAGACATGCTTTCCCACAGCATTATCAACCTGAATCTGCAGTCGGTTATGTGCGCGCCCCTGCTTTTCGGAGATAAACTTTCCGGAATTTTATATGTGGATTCGGGACAGCAGCTTTCGGATTTTACCGAAACCGATCAGTTTTTTTTCTCCATTCTGGCAGATCACGCGGCCATTGCGGTTGAAAATGCCAAACTGTACAGTCAGGCCCGAATGTCGGTGGCGCAGTTGCGGGAAGAAGTGGATGCCGGGGAAGAACGTTACCGGCTTACCCTGGAAGCCGCGCCCGATGCCATTATGATTCTGCGGCTCCGCGATGCCCGGATGATACAGGCCAATGCGGCCTTCTGTGAGGCTTTTGCCTCCAGCAGTCAGGAAATCATCGGAAAAACACCTTTTAACCTCCGCCTTTTTGTCAATCCCGCAGACATGGATTATCTGCAGGAGATGATCTCCGAAAAAAAGGAAATCCGGGGCTTTGAAACCCGTGTACGCAAAAAAGACGGCACACTTTTTGATATGCTCATATCCGCGCGCTTTCTCCGTCTGGGCCGGGAAAAATGTATGATATTCGCGGGAACAGACATCAGTCAGCGCAGACTGATGGAAGATGAGCTGATTCGGGCCAAAGAAATTGCCGAATCCTCCAACCGTTCCAAAAGCGAATTTCTGGCCCGCATGAGCCATGAAATCCGCACCCCCATGAATGCCATCACCGGGCTGAGCCATCTGGCCCTGCATACGCCGGAACTGTCGCCCAAACTGGAGGATTATCTGCAGAAAATCCGGACTTCGGCCAATGCCCTTCTGGGCATTATCAATGATATTCTTGATTTTTCCAAAATTGAGGCCGACCGGCTGGAAATGGAAACCGTTCCTTTTGATCTGCAGACGGTTTTTCAGGAACTTTCGGCCGTGCTGGAAAAAAAAGCAGAGAAAAAAGGACTGGATTTCCGTATTACGATTGCAGCGGATGTTCCCCGCAGCCTGAGCGGTGATCCGCTCCGCCTGGGACAGATTCTCATCAACCTGGCGGGAAATGCCGTGAAATTTACGGAAAAAGGAAAAATCCGCGTGGAAGTTCATCTGGTGGAAGAGCTGCCGGAGCATATCAAACTGGGATTTTTCGTAAAAGACACAGGTATCGGTATTCCGGAAAAAAAACTCTCTTCTCTTTTTGCCCCCTTTACCCAGGCCGACGGTTCCATTACCCGGAAATACGGCGGCACAGGACTGGGGCTGGCCATCTCCAAACGGCTGGTCCGGATGATGCAGGGCAGTATCCGCGTGGAAAGCAAAGAAAATATCGGCACAACCTTTCACTTTACCGCCCTCTTTGGCCGTCAGGAAAATATGACGGCAGATACCGCGGAAAAAACAATACCGGAAAACCGGGCCGCAGCGGCAGCATCCCAAATCAAAGGGGCGCGGATTCTGCTGGCCGAAGACAATAAAATCAATCAGCAGGTGGTCGGGGAACTGCTGGAACAGGTCGGACTGCGCGCAGTTTATGCTGAAAACGGCAAAGAGGCGGTCCGGTTTTTTGAAAAAAATTCTTTCGATCTGGTATTCATGGATATACAAATGCCGGAAATGGACGGATATGAAGCTACGGGAAAAATCAAAAAACTGGCTCCGGATATTCCTGTGATTGCCATGACGGCCCATGCCATGAAAGGGGAACGGGAAAAATGCCTGGCGGCCGGGATGGATGACTATCTGAGCAAACCTGTGGATCCGGCTCTGCTTTATTCCCTGCTTGTCAAATGGATCAAAAACAGGGAGGAAAAAACAGAGGATAATCTGTTCCCGGCAAAACTGCCGGGACTGCACATAAACAGAGGTATCCGCAGACTTTTGGGAAACCGGACTTTATACCGTAAACTGCTCGGCGATTTTTACAGGGATTATGCGGATGCAATATCTGAAATCCGGCAGCTGACTGAAAAAGAAGACGGAGAAAAACTCCTGCACATCCTGCACACCGTCAGTGCTGTGGCCGGACATATCGGTGCCGAGGAACTGGCCCGGATTTCCCGGAAAATGCAGACAGACATCCGGAAACAGGGCCGGACGGACCCGGCCGCGTTTGAAAAAGAATTTGACAGGGTCTGCCGATCTGTCCGCAAACTGCTGCATTCTCCCCCGGCCCCCGATGTTCCGGAAACCGAAGGGGAGATGCCTGAAAGTTTTCGGGAAATCATCCCCTTTGTGGAATTTGTGGACAGTCTGCTGGAAGAGGGGGACTGTGAAGCCGTGGGATACCTGCCGGATTTGAGAAAGAAAATGCAGGGACGGATTCCGGAAAAAGTTCTGAACCGCTTTGAAAAATATGTGGATGAATATGAATTTGATGAAGCCCGCGGACTTTTGGCGGAAATAGTCCGCGGATATGCCGGGGAACAGTCATAAAAGCACCATCTGCCGGTCAAAAGCGGTTTCCGGCTTTTTCAGCGATTCCCCTGCTGAGAGACCATAAGTCATAAAATTTCAGCAGATCGTTTACCCTTTTAAAAAGTCCGGACCGGGGAGTCCAAACTGAAAATTTGGAAGTCTGCCAAAAGATGCGGCGGTGCAAAAATACAATTTCTGCACTCCGGGACAGCGTGTACAGCAAATATCAGCAGATCGAAAAATTTTCAGAGGAGTGCAGAAATTGTATTTCTGCATGGGTCAGCCGGGAGATGCGGCGGTGCAAAAATACAGTTTCTGCACTCCGGGACAGCCGTAAAACCGTATCCGGGGAAAACTTTTCGATCTACTGAATATATTTGACAGTCCAGGTTTGAAAACCGTTTTTCTGAATTTTTCTGTTTATCAGTAATATAGCCTGATTTTGACAAAAGGCATGAATCATAGAGGTGAGGAAATGCTGCCGTTTTCAATGGAGAGGAAAAAATAATGGGGATGCAGCGGGGGATACGACGTTTCACCGTGATCAGCCGGGTGCTGGTGCAGCACGGCCTGGGAGATCTGCTGGATCGGATTCTGGAAAAAGAACCGAAAACAAAGGAAAAGGAAGTCGCCAAAAGCCTTTTTCCCTCTCCTGTCCGGATCCGGCAGATACTGGAAGAACTGGGCCCCAGTTTCATCAAACTGGGGCAGATTCTCAGTGTGCGGGCCGATGTATTCCCTCCCGAATATATTGAAGAACTGAAAAAACTTCAGGATCAGGTTCCCCCGGTTCCCTTTACTGCCATAAAAACCGTTATCGAAACAGAACTGAAACGCCCCCTTACAGAAATGTTTTCGGAATTCTCCGAAACCTCCCTTGCAGTGGCCTCGGTGGCCCAGGTACACGCGGCCCGGCGCATCAGCGGGGAAAAAGTGGCCGTAAAGGTCATCCGGCCCGGCATACAGGGAAAAATCCGGGATGATATCGGGATTATGTATTTTTTTGCCCGGAGAATCGAAAAACATTTTGAAATCGGCCGGGTCATCGGTTTTATCAACCTGGTCAAAGAATTTGAACGCAGTATTTTCCGGGAACTGGATATGTATGCGGAAGCCGGGAATATTGAAAAATTTGCCGCCAATTTTAAAAATTCCGAAGAAATTTATATCGGAAAGGTCTGGTGGGACTGCGTTTCCAAATCCGTACTGGTCATGGAATATATTGAGGGCCTCAAGATGGATCAGGTCCGCGAAATTGGGGCCGCGGGCATTGACCCCAAAGAAATCGCCCTCATCGGCCTGCGCTCCTTTTCCCGGCAGTTAATGGAATTCGGTCTTTTCCATGCAGATCCCCATCCTGCCAATACCATTGTCATGTATGACGGACGGGTCAGCCTGGTGGATTTTGGCATCATCGCTTATCTGGATGAGGAAAGCATGATGCAGATTGCCAATCTCTTTCTGGGATATGCGGAACATGATTATGATATGGTCATGGCGGCCCTGGAGGACGCTGGCCTGATTCACGCGGATATGAACCTGAAAGATTTCCGGACGGATCTCAAAGACATGAGCGAACCCTTTTACGGGCGGTCCCTGCAGACCATCTCTGTCCGGGATGTCTATGACCAGCTCATGGGACTGGTACTCAAATACCGCATCCGTATGCCCCGGAATCTGCTGCTGCTGCTCAAAACCTTTATCCAGACCGAGGCTCTGGGGAAAATTCTGGGCAGTGATGCCAGTCTGCTGGAAGTAACCCGGCCCTATGCCCGTAAACTGCTGCAGCGGGGCTATGATGCCCGTAAACTGTTCCGGAATCTGGGCAGGGATCTGCATACTTTTGCCACCCACCTGCGCATTCTGCCCAAATATTTTTTCGACATCATCCGCCTGGCAGCCCAGGGAAAACACGGCATCACCCTCCGCCATACGGGTTTTGAAGAAAGCGCGGCAAAACTGGAAAAAGGACTGAACCGGGCCATTGTGGGAATCGTCATCTCGGCATCCACCATTGCGGGCTCTTTGGTGCTGAGCTCCCCGGAAAAGGTGATGGATATTTCTGTTCTGGGACATCCCGTTCCCCTGACCACCCTGCTGGGCGTGACCGGATACAGCATTGCCACTGTATTGGGACTGTGGCTTATCATATCCATCTTCCGCTCCGGAAAAATGTAAAACCGAACCCCTGACACCGAACACCGAACACCGAACACCTGACCCCGAACCCCGAACCCGGAACCCCGGAACCCCGGAACCCCGGAACCCCGGAACCCCGGAACCCCGGAACCCCGGAACCCCGGAACCCCGGAACCCCGGAACCCCGGAACCCGGACCCCCGGACGCC
>JAABRU010000016.1 GCA_011390755.1 Desulfobacteraceae bacterium
CCCGGACTCCGAAGGAGCGTGGGCAATTTTCTTAAGGGGTATGTTACATTACATGTTAAGTGTCAGGTGTCAGGTGTTAAGTGTCAGGTGTCAGGTGTTAAGTGTCAGGTGTCAGGTGTCAGGTGTCAGGTGTTAAGTGTCAGGTGTCAGGTGTCAGGTGTTGGGTGTCAGGTGTTGGGTGTCAGGTGTCAGGTGTCAGGTGTCAGATGTCAGATGTCAGGTGTCAGATGTCAGGTGTCAGATGTCAGGTGTCAGGTGTCAGAATACAGGATATGGATGATATGCAAAAACAGTCACAGCAGGGGCTGATTCTGATTGTGGATGATACCCCGGTCAATCTCCGCCTTCTGAGCGCGATACTCAGCGGGGAGGGATATTCCGTGCGTTCTGCCCCGGAAGGTTCTTTTGCGCTCCGTTTTGCCCAATCCCGGCCGCCGGATCTGATTCTTTTGGATATCCGTATGCCCGGCATGGACGGTTATCAGGTCTGTAATGCATTAAAAGCAGATCCCCGCACCGCTGCGGTTCCGGTTATATTTATCAGCGCGCTCCATGAAACCGAAGATAAAGTAAAGGCATTTCATGCCGGAGGGGTGGATTTTATCAGCAAACCTTTTCAGAAAGAGGAAGTGCTGGCACGGGTCAGAATCCACCTGAATCTGCGGCATATGCAGAAAGAGCTGGAGCTGCGCAACCGTCTGCTTTCCGAAGAGATTGCGGAACGGCAGCGCACCGAACAGGCACTGCGGGAAAGCAGTGAGCACCTGAAGGCTGTGATGAATGTACTGCCGGATGCGCTTTTTATTCTGGATGAAGCGGGCTGCTATCTGGAAATGATCAGTCCGGATGAAAACCGGCTCTTTGCCGATTCCCGTCAACCGGAAAAAAGCCGGATGCATGACCGGATGCATGACCGGATGCATGACCGGATGCATAAAATGATGCATAAAATGATGCCGGAAGAAACTGCGGATACAATACGGGAAAGTATTCATCGGGCCATTGCACACAGCAGAACAGAAATTATTGAATATCCTTTACAGACCCCCTCCGGATGCCGCTGGTTTGAAGGAAGACTGAGCCCTTTGGGAATTCCGGTGAATGGAAAGAAATGTGTGCTGATGGTCGCCAGGGATATCAGCGAACGGAAAGAAGCCGAAGAAAATATCCGCCGGGCAAAGGAAAGCGCGGAATCTGCCAACCGGGCCAAAAGTGAATTTCTTGCGCGCATGAGTCATGAAATCCGCACTCCCATGAATGCCATTATCGGTCTGAGCCATCTGGCCATGCAGACGGAACTGAATCCGAAGCAGTATGATTATCTCAGTAAAATTCACCATTCCTCCCATACACTTCTCGATCTTATCAATGATATTCTGGATTTTTCCAAAATTGAGGCGGGAAAGCTGAAAATATCAAAGGAAATGTTTTATTTCAATGATATATGGAAAAAAATTTCGGAAATGATGGGGGTCGGCGCGGGGGAAAAAGGACTGGATATTGTTTTCCGCACAGACAAAGAAATCCCCGCCTATCTGATCGGTGATTCTCTGCGTTTCAGCCAGGTTCTTATCAATCTGGTCAATAATGCGATCAAATTTACCGAAAAAGGGGAAATTGTTATCCGCGCCGGAATCCGCAGACGATTCGCGGATCATACTTTGGAGCTTGCTGTTTCGGTACGGGACACGGGAATTGGTATTCCGGCAGAACAGATTCCGCATCTTTTTGAATCTTTTACCCAGGCCGACGGTTCCACAACCCGGCGTTTCGGAGGCACCGGTCTGGGACTGGCCATCTGTAAAAGACTGGTGGAAATGATGGACGGGGATATCCGGGCAGAAAGTGAAATCGGCAGGGGCAGCACCTTTTCTTTTACGGCCCTGTTTGCCCGGGCCGGGGATATGCCCGCGGATCCTTTTTTCTTCCCGGAGTTTGGGGGAATGCGGGTGCTGCTTGCTGCGGACAGAAGATCGGTGCGGGAAATGCTTTGCAGTGAACTGGAAAAAAGCGGATGTGATGTCACGGTGGCGGAAAGTGAAAAAAAAGCCCTTGCAGCCATAGAAAAATGTGTCCGCAACCCCCCGCATCTGCTGCTGACGGATCTGAGGCATCCGAAGGAAAAGGGCCGGGAACTCATCCGCTGTGTCCGGGGGCATTCCCGGATTTCCCGTCAGCCGAAAATTATCGCCGTAATCCCCTTCAGCACCGATTCCTTTGGGGAAGCCCGGGACAGTGCCGGGGTGGATGCTTTTCTTGTCAGTCCCCTGTATCCTTCCCTGCTTTATGAAAAAACCGCAGCGGTTTTCGGATGGAAAAAAACGGAAAAACAGTCCGAAAATGCGGATTATATTTCCAATCAGCATATTCAAAACCCGGAAAACTGCAAAGTGCTGCTGGCCGAAGACAATGAGATCAACCGCCAGGTGGCCTGTGAGATGCTGGAACAGGCGGGGCTGCGGGTGGAATGTGTCTGTAACGGAAAAGAGGCCGTCCGGGCCGTATCCGAATCTGCCTACGCCGCAGTATTTATGGATATTCAGATGCCGGAAATGGACGGATACCGGGCAACTGAAATCATTCGGAATATGGAAAAGCAGCCGCCGCGGAAACGGCATCTTCCCATCATTGCCATGACGGCCCATGCCATGAGTGATGAAAAAGCACGCTGCCGTCAGGCGGGAATGGATGATTATATCAGCAAACCTGTTGAGCCGGAAAAACTGTATGCCCTGATTGCCAAATGGATGGGGAACTGTCCGGAAACAGGCGGAAAAGAATGTCTTCCTTCGGTCTCCGGAAACAGTATCACGCAGGATTTACCGGATTCCCCCGGACTCAGTGCAAAGACGGGACTGGAAAGACTTGGCGGCAACCGGGAACTGTATATCAAAATTCTCAGGGATTTCCGAGCGGATTATGCCGGTATACCGCAGAAACTGAAAAAGGCCATGCACGGAAATGACAAAGAGTATATCTGCCGCACGGCCCATACCCTGAAAGGGGTTGCCGGTCATATTGGTGCCGCCGGACTTGAGACAGCCGCGCAGGCACTGGAAAAAAACGCTGCATCCCTGTATCCGGAAAATACGGAAAACAAAATCCGCTGTCTGGAAAATGCACTGCTTCAGGTTTTGGATCTCATAAAAAAAATGGAGGATAATTTCCGAAAGACAGATGCTTTCCCGGATGCAGCGGAAAAATCTCCGGCAATTCCGACTTTACTGGATAAACTCAGGGGCCTGCTCAGAGCGGGGGATTCCGAATCCGCTTCATGCGTACAGGATCTGAAAAAATTTCTCCACGGCGGCCAGGTGGAAAAGGAGGCGGATATTCTGGAACAGCAGATTCAGAATTTTGATTTTGACGATGCGGAAAAGACCCTTCAAGTCATAGAGAAATATTTGAAAAAGGGGGACAGATAATGAAATATCTGCTCATCGTCTTTTTTCTGTTCCATTTTTTTTTCTTCGGGACACTGCGTCTTTCTGCGGCAGAAGAACAGTCTTTTTTTACAGAGGAAGAAAAGCAGTGGATAAAAAATCATAAAAAGATCCGTTTCGGACTGCCCGAAGGTTTTCCCCCGGCCGTTTTTCAGGATGAAAAGGGAAATGCCCGGGGGGCCATGGCCGATTATGCGGATATTATCCAAAAACGAAGCGGTATTCATCTGCAGATTTTTTTTTATCCCCTGCCCGAACTGTTTCAGAAAGCTGTGAAAAGGGAAGTGGATCTGCTGATTGCCGGAAATATGCCCGAACGCCGTAAATATTTCCATCTTTCCCGCCCCCTGATGACGGTTCCCCTTGCCATTATCAACCGGACGGAAGAGCATTTTCTCAGCGGCATGGATGCATTAAAAAATAAAAAAACGACTGTTGTGGGAAACACTTTTATCCATGAACAACTGCGGCAGGATTATCCGGAAATTCTGCTGATGCCGGTACAGACACCTCTGGAGGGGCTGCGGGCCGTATCTTCCGGCAAAGCCCGGGCCCATATCGGTTATCTGGCCGTTGCCGGGTACCTGATTCAGAAGCATAAAATTTCCAATCTCAAAGTCGCTGCCCCGACTGCCTATCCGGAAATCGAAATCTGTTTTGCCGTCCGCAAAGACTGGCCCGAGCTGGCCGGCATACTGAACCGGATACTGACTTCCGTGAAAGCCGAAGAGCATGATGCAATCACGGCAAAATGGCTCCGTGTCCGGTACGATCACAGTTTTGACTGGCAGGCACTGCACCGCTGGATGCTTACCGGTTCAGTATTCTCCCTTACCATTCTGGTTCTGGCTTTTCTGTGGAACCGGCGGATGGCAAAAGAAATCCTTGAGCGCAGACAGATAGAAAGTGCCCTGCAGGAACAGACCCTGCAGCTGAACGAAAGGGTAAAGGAACTCAACTGCCTTTACAGTATTTCTTCCCTGATGGAGGAAAAAAATATCCCCCTGCCGGAAATGCTGCAGGCAATTGCGGACCGTATTCCCCCGGCCTGCCATTTCCCGGAAATCACCTGCGCCCGGATTGTTCTGGAAGAGCAGGAGGTCCGGAGTGCGGATTTTCAGGAAAGCATCTGTATGCTGCGGCGCAGTATTATTGTTTCCGGCACTCCCTCCGGTTTTCTGGAAGTATGCCACCGGCAGGAAGAAGAGACCGCAGGAACCTTTTATGAAGAAGAACACCATCTCATCAGGGCCATAGCCGAGCGACTGGGCCGCATGACCGAACATATCCGCTCCGAAGAAAAAGAGGAAAGACGTCTGCGCTATGAATCCGGTCTGTCTGCCTGCTCCCGCACTCTGCTGACAAACGGCCCCCGGGACAGTATTCTCCGCAAAGCCCTCCTGCATCTGCAGGAAACCGCTGAATCCCGTCATGTATATCTGTATCAGCTTTCGGATGATCACCGGGAAGGACTCTGTGCATACCGCATCTGCAGTGTCTGTGACGGTAAAATGAAAACAGCCGCGGATTGGATTGTTTTACAGGATATTTTCGGAGAGGAAACAGACGGTTTCCGTAAACGCATGGAGGCAGGGGAACACTATGCATCCCCTGCCGGCCGGTTTCCGCTGCTGCAGCAGGAATCTTTTGAAATGCGGAAAATGGAATCCATTCTGGTTCTGCCGGTGCTGGTGCGGGAAAAATGGCATGGTTTTATCGGATTCCACGGCAGGGACAGGAGGCGGGAATGGGCCATAGAGGAAATCCGGATACTGCAGACAGCCGCGGATATGCTGGGGACTTTTCTGGGCCGGAACCTGGCCGAAGAGGAACTGAAAAAAGCCAAAGCCGAAGCCGAAGCGGCAAACCGGGCAAAAAGCGAATTTCTGGCCAAAATGAGCCATGAAATCCGGACACCCATGAACGCGGTAATGGGACTGACCCATCTGGCCCTGCAGACGGACCTGAACGCACGCCAGTATGATTATCTTGCAAAAATCAAATCCTCTTCCGATGCGCTGCTGGGAATTATCAATGATATTCTGGATTTTTCCAAAATCGAAGCCGGAAAAATGGAAATGGAGCATACAGAATTCAACCTGGATGAAGTGCTGGACAGTCTTTCCGATATTGTCCGCCTGAAAGCCGAGGAAAAAGGTATTGAAATGATTTTTTCTCTGGCCGAGGATGTGCCGCGTTATCTTATCGGGGATCCGCTCCGCCTGGGGCAGATTCTCCTGAATCTCACCAGCAATGCCCTGAAATTTACAGAAAAAGGGGAAATTTCCGTCAGGGCGGAAATTGAGGAGGCAGGGGGGCAGACTTCCGGACAGGTGAGAATCCGCTTTTTTGTGCGGGATACCGGCATGGGGATTTCTCCGGAAAAATTATCCGGACTTTTTGATCCCTTTACCCAGGCCGACGGTTCTGTTACCCGCCGGTACGGCGGCACCGGTCTGGGACTGGCCATATGCAGGCGTCTGTCCGAAATGATGGGGGGGGAAATCCGCGCGGAAAGCACATTGGGAAAAGGCAGCATCTTTTCCTTCAGTGCGGAATTCGGACGGCAGAGCAGAATCCGGAAAAAACGTTTTCACCCCCCGCCGGAGCTGCAGGGCATGAGAATTCTCATCGCCGATGACAACAGCGGTGCCCGTGAAATATTGGAAAAAACCCTTATTTCTTTTTCTTTTGATGTGCTTTCTGCGGATTCGGGCGAAAAAGCACTGGAATGTATCCGGAAAAATATGACTCAGCCGTTCCGTCTGGTTTTTCTTGACTGGAATATGCCCCATCTGGACGGGTTGGAAACCGCGAAAATGATCAAACAGGGGCTGGGAATATATCCTGTACCCAAAATCATTCTGGTTACCGGTTACGGGGAAAAAATCATGGAACAGACGCATCAGGACATTCTGGATGCTGTGCTTGTGAAGCCCATGAGCCGTTCGGTGATTTTCCAGACCATTCTGGAAGTGATGGCAGAAAAAGTTTCAGAAAATGATCCTGCTGTGCGGAAAGAGAAAACAGGATCTTCCGCAGAAAAAGAATTTCAGGGGGCACGGGTGCTGCTGGTGGAAGACAACCGTATCAACCAGCAGGTGGCGGAAGAACTCTTACAATCCTTCGGTGCAAGGGTACGTTCAGCTGAAAACGGAAGAAAAGCATTGCAATATATCCGCGAGTCTGATTATGATTTGGTATTTATGGATATCCAGATGCCGGAAATGGACGGATATGAGGCAGCCAGGGAAATCCGCCGTATGGAATCCGAAAAGGGGTGGGAAAGAAAGCGTCTGCCGGTCATTGCCATGACGGCCCATGCCATGTCCGGAGAGCGGGAAAAATGCCTGGAATGCGGCATGGATGATTTTATCAGCAAACCCATTGATCCCCGGCGTATTGCGTCGGTTCTGGCACTATGGCTCCCACCGGATATTTTTTTGAGGGAGCAGCCGGGCGGGAAAATAAAATCCTTTTCCCCTGTCCTGAACGCTTTGCAGAAGAAAGGTTTCAATATTGCCGGTGGGCTCCAGCGGGTCTGCGGAAATGAGGCATTATACTGCAGACTGCTCCGGGATTTTTATGATGACTACCAAAACAGTGCGGCAGAAATCCGGCTGCTGCTGAAAAGGGAAAAATATGAGGAAATCCGCATTCTGGCCCATACCGTCAAAGGTGTGGGCGGCAATATCGGGGCTGAAAAACTTTATGGGGCCGCAGCAGAACTGGAAAAAGGGATACGGGAGCAGCGGAAAGACGAATATCCGGATCTGACAGAAAAACTGACGGACTGTCTGCAGCAGGTTCTGTCTTCCATTAAAAAAATGGAAGAATTCAGCCAGCATCCTTCTGTCCCCCCTGTTTCGGATCAGAATCCGGATCAGAAGCGGAAACAGGGAGCTGGGGAAAATCTGCCGGAACAGGATAAAAATGTATCCCGGATCCGGAAAGTGCGGCAGCATCTGAATGATTTGAAGAAAATGCTGCGGGAAGGCGATGCCGAAGCACTGGACCATTCGGAATCTTTGAAAAAAATACTTTGCACCTGCGGTTTTCCGCTTTTGGCGGAACAATTGGCGGAACAGGTACGTCATTATGAATTTGATGATGCACAGCATACGGTAAAAGATATTCTGGAAAGAACAGAGCCGAGTTCAAAGGGGGGGTGTTTATGAAAGATAAATCGCACAGAATACTGATTGTGGATGATGAACGGTTCAATATCAATGTTCTGGTTGAAATACTCAAATCCGACTACCGGATCATTGTGGCCAAAAGCGGGGAAGAAGCCCTGAAACGGGTACATACATCGGCCCCGCCGGATCTGATTCTGCTGGACATTATGATGCCCCGGATGGACGGATATACCGTATGCAGAATTCTGCAGGAAGACAAGGAAACCCGGAACATACCGGTTATTTTTATTACCGCGCTGGGAGAGGAGCAGGATGAAACCAGAGGCTTTGAAGTCGGGGGAGTGGATTATATCACCAAACCGGTCAGCCCGCCTGTTGTCATTGCCAGGGTAAAAACCCATCTCTCCCTCCGGGATGCCTGGCAGGAACTGGCAAAACAGAATCACATTCTGGAAGATATGGTGGAAGAAAGAACCCGTGATCTTTATAACAGCCGCATGGAAATTATTCACCGCCTGGTTTTTTCAGCGGAATTCAAAGATCCGGAAACCGGTTCCCATATCAAGCGGATGAGCCATTACAGTGCACTGCTTGCGGAAGGTTACGGTCTGAGCAAAAAGGAATGCGACACCATCCTCCTGGCCTCACCCATGCATGATATCGGCAAAATCGGTATTCCGGATATTATTTTGCTGAAATCCGGCAAACTGAATCCGGAAGAATGGGAAATAATGAAAAAGCATCCGGGGATCGGGGCCAAAATTCTGTCCAAAAGCAAATCCCGGCTCATGCGGGCCGGGCAGCAGATTGCAATTTCCCATCATGAACGCTGGGACGGTTCCGGCTATCCCCAGGGCAAAAAAGGAAAAGATATTCCCCTGTACGGCAGGATTGCGGCCCTGGCGGATGTTTTTGACGCGCTGACCACCAAACGCCCTTACAAAGCCGCCTGGCCCATTGAAAAAGCCGCCGATGAAATTATAAAACAGAGCGGGCGGCATTTTGATCCGGAACTGGTGGAGGTATTTACGGATGTGCTGTCCCGTTTTCTGGAAATCAGAACCCGTTTTCCGGAGTAGTGCTCTGTCAACTTTGAAATTATGACCTGAAGACAGCGGTTCCGCGCTCCCCTTCCTCACGGTCGGGGCCCGGAAGTCATAAAATCAAAAGGGGAGGGAGTCTTAAAAATTTTTCTCCTCCCCCGCCGGGGGGGAGGTCGGGAGGGGAGGGGGAAAACAGCATCCTGAAAATAATTACTGTTTCCACCCTCCCCCTGCCCCTCCCTGAGGGAGGGGAGTCTTAAGGCAGCAGCATTGCCCCTCAGGGGAGGGGAGTCTTAAGGAAACGGCATTGGTGTTATATTCCGGACAGAGGTAATTATGCAGGAAAAAGAAAAAATACTGATCGTGGATGATGAAAGATTCAATATTAATGTGCTGGTGGCGATTCTTAAAGAAGATTACCGGCTGCTCATTGCCAAAAGCGGGGAAGAGGCCCTGAAACGGGTCAGATTTTATCCACCGCCGGATATTATTCTGCTGGATATTATGATGCCAGGAATGGACGGTTACGAAGTCTGCCGCCGTTTGAAATCCGATCCGGAAACCCGGCATATTCCCGTTATTTTTATCACGGCCATGAGCGAAATGGAAAATGAGGAAAAAGGGTTGCGGATGGGAGCCATAGATTATATCACCAAACCCGTCAGCCCCCCCATTGTCCGGGCCAGAGTGCGGAACCATCTGAATCTGAAACTGGCAATGGAAAAAATATCCGGGCAGAAACTGAAAATTGAAAAACAGAACCGGGAACTGAAACAGGCGGCACGTTTTCGGGAAAATGTGGAAAGGATTACCCGGCATGATGTGAAAACCCCTTTGAATTCCATCATCGGTTTTTCCCAGCTGCTTGTCAATGATGAAAACCTTACGGAGGAACAGCAGGAATGTCTGTCCACCATTGAGGATTCTGCTTTCCGCATTCTGAATATCATCAATCTTTCCGTGGATCTTTTCCGGATGGAACAGAAAACATATCCCCTGCATCCGGTTCCGGTCAATCTGCTGCATGTGATCGAAAAGATAAAAATTGAATCCGGCGGCCTGATACGGGGCAAAGAACTGCATCTGCAAATCCTGATACAGGGGAAAAATGCCGGACCAAAGGATTTTTTTTATGCAGAGGGGGAGGAACTGCTGTTTTATTCCATGCTGGCCAATCTCATCAAAAATGCACTGGAGGCTTCTCCGGACAGAGAAACCGTCACCGTGTCACTGGAGAAAAACGGGGAAAAAAAACAGGTTCTTATTTCAATTCATAATGTGGGAAGTGTGCCCGAAGAAATCCGGGACAGTTTTTTTGAAATATATGTGACTTCAGGTAAAAAAGAGGGCACAGGTCTGGGCACATACAGCGCAAGACTGATTGCGGAAACACTGCGGGGAAGCATTTCAATGACAACATCCGAAGCACAGGGAACCACTCTTTCCATCCGGGTTCCGGCAACAGAATAAGCGGACTGTCTGCAAAGGCAGCGACTGACAGGCAAAAAACAGAGGCTTTTCATCATAAAGGAGATAACACAATGATATATCCTGTTATACTGGCAGGCGGTTCGGGGACGCGGCTCTGGCCCCTGTCCCGTGAATTATATCCCAAACAACTGATAGAACTGCTGGGTTCCCATACCATGCTGCAGGATACCCTGCTGCGTCTGAAAGATTTTGAGGGAATGCAGTCTCCCATTGTGATCTGCAATGAAAGCCACCGCTTTATGGTGGCCGAACAGCTGCGCAGTATCCAAAGCGAGTCTTCCGGCATTATCCTGGAACCGGTGGGAAGGAACACTGCCCCGGCTGTCTGCATTGCTGCACTGCAGGCCATACAGGAACAAGAGGAGGACCCCCTGCTGCTGGTGCTGCCTGCGGATCATTTTATCCGGGATGTTCCGCTGTTTCACCTGGCACTGCAGACGGCCGAATATTTTGCGCAGCAGGAATATCTCATCACCTTCGGTATTGTGCCGGAATCCCCGGAAACCGGTTACGGTTATATTCGGAAAGGGGAAAAACTCCGGGCGGAAAAAAAGGACAGCCGTTTACAGGAAGCCGTCCGGATTGCCCGTTTTGTGGAAAAACCCGATACGGCAACCGCGGAAGAATATCTGCGATCCGGAGAATACTGCTGGAACAGCGGCATGTTTCTTTTCCGGGCTTCAACGGTGCTGGCGGAAATGGAAACATATGCGCCGGATATTGTAGGCGCGTGCCGCAAATCCCTGGAAGAGGGAAAAGCGGATCTGGATTTTTTCCGCCTGGATAAAGAAGCCTTTGCCGCCTGTCCGGGTGATTCCATTGACTATGCCATTATGGAAAAGACAGATCGGGGAGGCATGGTTCCCTTTCAGGCCGGATGGAATGATCTGGGATCCTGGGAGGCCTTATGGCAGGCCGGGGAAAAAGACGAATATGACAATGTGGTCAAAGGGGATGTGCTGCTCCATGATGTGCATCATTCCTATCTCCATGCCGGAACCCGTATGCTGGCGGCTGTGGGACTGGAAAACCATATTGTGGTGGAAACCGCGGACGCAGTGCTGATTTCCCCGCGCAACAAGGTGCAGGATGTGAAAATCCTGGTCAACAAACTCAAATCCGCCAAACGGGAAGAAACCATTTCCCATAAAAAAAGATATATGCCCTGGGGATCATCCGAAATCCTTGCCAAATCCGAGCATTTCATCATCAAGCGGGTAAAGGTGAAACCCGGCGCGCACATTTCCCTGCAAAAGCATTTTAACCGGGCGGAGCATTGGATTATTCTGCGGGGAACCGCACAGGTCACCAAAGGGGAAGAAGAAATTATCCTCACGGAAGACCGTTCCACCTATATCCCGCCCGGTGTGCCGCACCGTCTGATGAATCCGGGAAAAATCACTCTGGAACTGGTGGAAGTGCAGTCCGGCAGTTATCTGGGCGAAGATGATATTGTCCGCCTGGAGGGTATTTACCGCAAGTGAAAAATGCACTGGAAATTTATCAGAAACTGCTGCGTAATATCGAATCCGTTATCATCGGTCAGACACCGGCCATCCGCAAACTGCTGGCATCCTTTGCAGGCGGGGGCCATGTGCTGCTGGAAGATTATCCCGGAACCGGAAAAACCACGCTGGCCAAGGCCCTGGCCCGTTCTATTGATTCCCGTTTTAAACGGATTCAGTTTACGCCCGATCTGCTGCCCTCGGATATTCTGGGTATTACGGTTTTTGATCAGAATGCGGGAAAATTTCATTTTCACAAAGGCCCGGTTTTTACCAATATTCTGCTGGCGGATGAAATCAACCGGGCATCCCCGCGCACCCAGTCCGCGCTGCTGGAAGCCATGGCCGAATCCCAGATCAGCATAGACGGAAACCGCTATCACCTGGAAGGTCTTTTTTTTGTCATTGCCACGCAGAATCCGGTGGAATCCAGGGGAACCTATCCGCTTCCCGAAGCGCAGATGGACCGTTTTACCACCTGCTTCAACCTGGGATATGTAAACCCCGAAGAAGAAGTGGCCATTCTTTCGGAACATGATACCCTTCGGATTCCGGAAAAACTGTCTCCCTGCGTTTCTCTTGCGGACATTTGTGAACTGAAAGCATCGGTGAGCGCTGTCCGTATCAGCGATGAACTCAAACGCTATATTGTGGATTTGGTGCGCGCAAGCCGTTATGCGCCGGGTGTGGAACTGGGAGCCAGTCCGCGGGCATCTCTTTTTTTAATGAAAACGGCCCAGGCCTGCGCACTGTTCGAGGGGCTGGAATATGTACGGCCCGAACATATACAGGAAATGGCCGTATCCGTCATTGCCCACCGTCTGATAATGGCCCCGGAAGCCCGGTTTTCCGGGAGAACAGCAGAAGTCGTGCTGAAAGAAATTCTTGAAAATATTCCGGTTCCGACCTGATGGTGAATGGTGATTTTTGAATGCTGAATGGTGAGTTTTGAATGGTGAATGGTGAATGGTGAATGAAACGTTTTTTTTATCATAATTTCCGTATTTACTACCGCATCCGGCATTATATCAGCCGGAAATTTACCAAAGGCGGTTTTCTGGTACTGACCGGAACCGGTCTTTCCGCAGTTCTGGGACTGAATACCTATCGGGCAATGGCCTATCAGATTTTCACTTTTCTGCTGCTGCTGCTGATAACAGCCTTTGTCTGCAGCTGTTTCTTCCGTCTGCGCATCCGGGCAGAACGCGTTCTTCCCCGCTTTGCCACATCCGGAGAAAAACTGTTTTACAGTCTTGTGATTCGCAGGCAAAGTTCCGGACAGATCAAAGGACTTCGCTTTATTGAAGAATTTGCAGATCCCCGCCCGGATTTCCGCACCTTTGTCAACAATCCCGAACCGTGGGAAAATTTTCGGAATCCCGTTGATCGTTTTATGGGATTCTACCGGTGGAAATGGCTGCTGCAGCGCAGGAAAATGGTAAATGAAGAATATCACCCGCTGCCCCTGCTGCTGCCTGGCGGGGCAGAGCTCCGTATTCCTGCGGACATTCTGCCGCAGGAAAGAGGCATTCTGCATTTCAGGGGACTGACTGTGGGCCGCCCCGATCCTTTCGGTCTGATGAATGCCTGCCGTTTTCTTTCACTTTCCCAATCCCTGACGGTACTGCCCCGGCGATACGAACTGCCCCCCTTCCGGCTGCCCGGAACCCGTCGTCATCAGTCCGGCGGTATTGCCCTGAGTTCTTCGGTCGGAGATTCGGAAGAATTTATTTCTCTGCGGGATTACCGGCCCGGTGATCCCCTTCGCAAAATTCACTGGAAAAGCTGGGCCAGGACAGGAAAACCGGTGGTAAAGGAATTTCAGGGGGAATTTTTTGTGCGTCATGCCCTGGTTCTGGATACTTTTCAGGAAGAAGAGTACAGCGAGGTTTTTGAGGAAGCCGTGGCAGTGGCGGCCTCTTTTGCCTGCACCGTAAGAACACGGGAATCACTGCTGGATCTCATGTTTGTGGGTACGCAGACCTATTGCATTACTTCGGGAAGAGGGTTGGGACATCTGGAAAAAAGTCTGGAAGTACTGGCTTCCGTCCGGCCATGCCGGGACAAAACTTTTTTCACCCTTTCTGCCGCGGTTCTGGAAAGAGCCGCTTTTCTGAGCGGATGTATCTGCGTGCTGCTGAAATGGGAAAAGGAGCAGCAGGATTTTGTCGCCCGGCTCAAAGCCAGGGGACTTCCGCTTCTGCTGCTGCTGATTGTGCCGCCCGGGCGGGAAAAAATCGCCCCCGGTCCTATGAAAGACAGCGCAGAATATTTCCACATCCTGGAATGCGGAAAAGTGGCGGAAGGGCTGTCTGCCCTGCGTACATCAGTGCCATTGACTTAAAAAATATCTGGCCCCTTAGGTGATTTCCTGAAAAAAATGCAGCGGAGGAGTGCCAAACTGAAAGTCCGGCAGTGCCTGACAGACGGCAGTCCGGTTACAGACGACCCGACTGAGCCCGCCGAAGTCTTTCCGTTTGTGACTCCTGCAGAAGCGGTATATTCATATTTGGAAATCGCCTTAATCCGGTGCCGTTTCTGTAAGCAAAAAATCCCCCTTCCCCGGTGGGACAATGCTGTTGATGTAAGCAAAACCGGGGTCTGTAAGGGCGCATTGCCTATGCAAAAACACAATTTTTGCATTCCTCCGGAAACTTTTCGATCTACTGAATCTGAATGAAAGGATATCATAATGATAAACAGATCAATCCCCAGAGTTTTTATCTATTTCATTATGTTGTATTTTTTTTCTGCTATCGTAAATACTTTTGCCTCACCCGCATATATTGAAGAGGCTTTGCAAAAATGGTTTGAAGAAGCCGATTTTGAGTCCCCGGTCCGGATCATTGAAAAAAATATCAGAAAGGAACAAAACAGCGACAATAAAAAAATTGCCTATGCCTACCTCGCCTTTTTTTATTATGAAGCTGCCGGAAATGTGCCCAAAGCCGATGAAAGCATCCGGAAACTGGCAGAATTGTTTCCGGGAACAGAACTTCGGGATATCGCAAAACTCCGCCCGGATTTTTCAGAAGAAGTAACCGAAGATTTTCAGAATCATTTTCAGGATATTATCAGACAGTATGCCGGGCGGAATGAATCCGGAGGAGATGCGGTAAAACCGGATGGCGAAATAAAAGGCCTTCAGGCCGAATACCAGCAGGGGGATACTGTCCGCTGCACCCTTAGGGGAAAAGATGATAACAATCTGAAAAAAATGATATTTGAAGTAAAAAAGACTTCTGTGAAAAATTCCCGGAATGTCAGCGGAAAATATGCCGATGAGAATATTTCATTTTCCACAGAGAACTGGAATCCCGGTTCCTATACCGCACTGCTGAAAATCGAAGATGAAAAAGGGAATGCTGCTGAAATAAAAAAAGAGTTCCGTGTGAAAAAAGAGGATACGGAAAAACCCCGTGCCGAACTCAGCGGAATACAGAATAAATATCCCCATGGTGCCACTGTTGATCTCACCATCCGGGTTTCTGATAATATCTCTTTGAAAAACATAAAATTTGAGGTACTGAATACATCGGTAAAAAAATCATGGTCGGCAGAGGGTAAAAATTTTGAACAGAAGTATGCTTTTCTGACAAAGGAAATGAAAGCAGATACCTATACCTGCATACTGCGGGCCGAAGACAAATCCGGAAATTTTCATAAAATTTCCGGCAGTTTTGAAATTGAAAAAACAGAAGAAGGGGATACGGTCAGCCCTTCCTGTGAAGTGAGCGGAATAAAAGATACTTACCTGCCGGGTGACAGCATCCCTTTTGATATCCGTGCCGGGGATGACAGACAGCTCAAACAACTTGTTTTTACAATAGAAGGGACTTCTGTCAGAAAATCATGGAATGTCAACGGTAGGGAATCGGAACAGAAATATGTTTTCTCCACGGAAAACCGGAAACCGGGAACCTATACATATATTCTGACAGCAGAGGACGCAGCGGGTAATCGCAGTAGGGATACCGGGGAATTTTTTCTGAAAGAAAAGGCTGTGGAAATATCCCGTCCCTCATCTGAAACCCTTCTCAGAGAGATGACGCAGTCTCCGGACAGAAAGGAAGCCGATTTTATAGAGATACGGACAAACAAAGAAGATCTCCGGGCAGGAGAAAATATTGTTTATCATTTTAAAACAGAAAAAAAATGTTATCTGACTTTATTCATACTGACGGTAAACGGGGAGCTGATCCAGCTGTTTCCCAACAAATTTATGCCGGATTCCGCTGTGGAAAGCGGAAAAACCTATGATATACCGGGAAAGGAGGCCCCTATTGAGCTGGAAGTGTCGGGCCCTCCCGGAAGGGAAAAAATGATCGCGCTGGTATCCGGAAAACCCCTGAAACTTTTTGAAGCATCCTTTGAAGACCGGTATTTTATGGATATAGGCAAAGACAATGAGAAAGTAATTGCTGAAATAATACAGAATCTCCGGAATACAAAGGAGCAGGATATATTTTATAAACAGTTTACATATTCCATCCGGAAGTGATGTCCGGACACCTTCATTTGGGATTTGGGAGTTGGGATTTTGGGGGGCAGAATTCCTGACACCGGACACTCTGAACACGAAAAAAAGCATATTTTTTCTTATCCCCCGCTTTCCCGGAGAACATAACCGGCTCCGCGCACCGTATGGATGAGTTTATGGGGGAAATCCCGGTCTATTTTATCCCGCAGACGGGAAATACGGGCTTCCACCACATTGCTTCCGGGATCAAAATGATAATCCCATACATGCTCCATAATCATGGTTTTGGAAACCACCCGACCCGCGTTGCGCATAAGATATTCCAGCAGGGAATATTCCAGGGGCTGCAAATCAATCTGTTTCCCTTCCCGGAGGACCTCGCGGCTGAGCAGATCCATTTCACAGTCCCCCACACACAGCCGGGTGGGTTCGGATGTGCCCGATGCTCTGCGAATCAGGGCCTGCACACGGGCCAGCAGTTCTGAAAAAGCAAAAGGTTTGCTCAGATAATCATCACTGCCGGTCTGCAATCCTCTGACCCGGTCTTCCACTTCCCCTTTTGCACTCAGGATAATCACCGGGGTGCTGATTTTTTTTCTTCGCATTTCCCGGATCACGGAAAGCCCGTCGCGCAAAGGCAGCATGATATCAATAACAGCCGCGTCATAGCTTTCCGTCAGCGCCAGATGCAGCCCTTCTTCACCGTCCGGGGCATGGTCAACAGCATAGGTTTCGGCTTTGAATCCTTTGATAATAAAGGATGCAATTTTCGGATCGTCTTCTATAAGGAGGATTCGCATTCTGTGATACCGTTTTTCAAAAAAAATACCGGATGAATTTTCATTCATCCGGTATCATAAATTCTGATGGAGCGGGAAACGGGATTTGAACCCGCGACTTCGACCTTGGCAAGGTCGCACTCTACCACTGAGTTATTCCCGCCCGGTTTGACAGACTGTAATAAAAAAATGGAGGCGGCATCCGGATTTGAACCGGAGAATAGCGGTTTTGCAGACCGCTGCCTTACCACTTGGCTATGCCGCCTTTTACTGTGGAGCGGGAAACGGGATTTGAACCCGCGACTTCGACCTTGGCAAGGTCGCACTCTACCACTGAGTTATTCCCGCTCAGTCAGGAAACTTACTTATAACCGATCCGCCCGCTTTCTGTCAATAAAAAAAATATGCCTATGTCTGCAAAAGTTTTCTGAAACGGAAAAAATAATCGGTTCCTGACCAGATTGTAAAAATCAGTGCCCCCCAGAGAAAAAACATCCCGATGGCATGGAAATTGATTCCGAAATAAGGCGAATGAATCAGCAGGGGAATAATGGCCGCAATCTGAAAACCGGTTTTGTATTTTCCCAGCCAGGACGCAGAAACATCCTCACCGCTTTCTGCCACAATGCTGCGCAGACCGCTGACGGCCAGCTCTCTTCCGATAATAATGCAGATCACCCAGGCCGGTATCCATCCCAGGGATACCAGCATGATAAAAGAGGAGGAAACCACCAGTTTATCGGCCACCGGATCCATCACTTTCCCGAAATTCGATGTCAGTCCCCATTTTCTGGCAAAAAAACCGTCCAGATAATCTGAAATGGCTGCCAGACTGAAGAGAATGGCCGCCAGAAAACTGGTGAAGCGGTTTGGAACCAGCAGCAGGCACACAATTCCCGGAGCCGCTGCCATGCGAAACAGGGTCAGGAAATTGGGATTGCTGAATAATTGTAACAGTTTTTCCTTCAGACGCATTCGATTGTATCCCTTATTTCTGCATATCCGGGTATTTTTTCAAAAAAATTTTCGCAGAAAAATCCGGGGCGGAGAATATCTCCCCGGAAAAAACGGCAGTTTTTCCCTATTTCTCCCTTTTGTTCCAGTCATCCAGAAAGGCTTTGATTCCCTTATCCGTCAAAGGATGGGCCGCGAGTTTGGAAAGAACATTAAAGGGAATCGTGGCAATATGCGCGCCCATAAGCGCAGACTCCAGCACATGAAGGGGATTGCGTACACTGGCCACAATGATTTCGGTTTCATATCCGTAATTGGCATAAATATCCACAATCTGTTCCACCAGCACCAGACCGTCCTGGGAAAGATCATCCAGTCTTCCCACAAAAGGACTGACAAATGCGGCCCCGGCCTTGGCTGCCATCAGGGCCTGGAGAGATGAAAAAACCAGGGTAACATTCGTCCTGATGCCTTCTTCTTTCAGCACCCTGACGGCTTTGAGACCGTCAACTGTCATGGGAATTTTGATGACAATATTTTCGTGGACGGCTGCCAGTTCCCGTGCCTCAATCAGCATTCCGTTGGTATCCAGGGCAATCACCTCGGCACTTACCGGGCCGTCCACAATTTCACATATCTCTTTGATCACTTCTTCAAAATCCCGGCCTTCTCTGGCAATCAGAGAGGGATTGGTGGTTACACCGTCCGCCATTCCCATACGGTGGGCTTCCCTGATTTCATCCACATTGGCCGTATCAATAAAAAACTTCATTTTTTTACTATCCTCCTGCGTGATAATCTGTATTTATGATTTTATCCGTGCTGCCAGAAAACTGTCCCGGCACCGGGTGCTGCAAAAATATAAATCCTTCCCGTCTATGCGCAGATGAACAGCGTCTCTGCCGGGAAAATATGTCTTACAAAAAGGATCCTGGAGCATGACATCGTCTATGACCTGCCGGTTTTGGCCGGAAACCTTTTGGGAAGGCCGGGGGCCGGGCAGTATCAGGGATTTCAGTTTTTTATAGGCAAACCATACCAGCCCGCAGATAATTATCAGTCGAAACAAAATGCTATTTCCCCCTTTATTTTCCGGAATTCAGCACAGGTGCCCGGCAGGAAGGAAAAAGAGTGTATCACAATATTTCTTATCGCCGGGCAGTCATACTCAGTAGATCGAAAAGTTTCCCCCGGATACGGTTTTACGGCTGTCCCGGAGAGAGGAAACTGTATTTCTGCACCGCCGCATCTCCCGGTTCCCCATGCAAAAATACAATTTTTGCACTCCTCCGTAAAACTTTTCGATTTACTGATACTGTAAGAACCTGTACGAAAACTTGTCCTCCGTATTCTGAACCCCTGTTTTCACCGGTTCCAAAAACCGGTTTCGGAGGTTTTCGGATAGACTCTAAGTACAAAAATCTACAGCAAACGGATTTCCTGTTCATCTGCATCCAGCTGTTCCAGCAGAAAACCGACTGTTTTGCCGAGGAGGGGATGAAGAATATCCGCATCCATATCACATAAAGGCTGTAATACAAAACGTCTTTTATGCATACGGGGATGGGGAAGAATCAGAACCCCTGTATTCATCACCACATTGTCAAAAAAAATGATGTCCATATCCAGAGTGCGGGGCCCGAATCGGGGGCCTTTCCGGCAGCGGCCCGCGGCCTGCTCTATGGCATTCAGTTCTGTCAAAAGCGATTCCGGTTCCAGTCCCGTGGCAATGCACACCACCGCATTCACAAACCGGTCCTGATCTTCATAATCCACCGGTGCGGTTTGATACAAAGGGGAAACAGCCCTGATACGGGAGTTTCCGGACTGTTCCAGACCCGCAATTCCTTTCCGGCAATTGCCTGCTTTATCGCCCATATTGGAACCGACCGCGATATAGGCCCTGTGGTGAAATGATTCGGTCATCTGATGCTGAAACGGTGTTTCCGGATGATTTTTTTTCTCAAAAGGATGATGTTCCGGGTCAGGCGCAAAATACCGCCTGTATTCATTATGAAAATAAAAAATCGCATCCGGAAAGCAGCGCAGATTCGGAAACGATTCTGAAAACACATAAAAAGTATCTTTTTTAACAGGAAATCCCATACAGTGTCAAGAATTTTAATCAGACAGCGCAGGAAATGCGCATATGCCAGGAGCTAAGGCATCCGGAACGATTATCCCGGAAAAGGATATGAATTCCGGAAGATGACCTTATTCTGAAAGGTCTGTTCCAATTTTGGTTTTTCCAGGCACGGAAATTGCTTAGACCCGAAAACGGCTCTTTTCCGATCTGTTTTACCGGTTTTTTATCCCTGAACGGCCATTTTTTTTACTGTCCGGACTGAAGGCAAAAATTATGCCCGGAAAAACCTAAATTGGATGACTATATCGTGTGAAAGAGATTCATGAGGAAATAAAAGATAAAGATTTCAGAATCGGCGGTTTTTTTAAATATAAGCACCTCGTCAAAAATTTTGTAACATCCGCAGGGGGAACCTTTGCCGGGCAACCACAGGGGATTGCCCCTGCAGAAAATGTTACGGAATTTCTGTGCAGGTACTTAAAAAGCAATGTGCTCGTGCGGTACAGTCAGTATTCTGCACCGATCATTATATAAAAAACCCCTTTTACATCATCCAGGAAGATTTTGCTGATATCATTTTTGCCGTTGTCATAAACATTGGCGGCACAGAAAGCCGGGTCTGAGGCCTGTTCCCCGATTCGGGCAAAAATCCGGTAGGCGGTTTTCACATCATCCAGCAATACCTCCCCGTCACCGGACACATCACCTCTCCGGTACTGCAGCGCAGAAGGCTGAAGTATAATATCCCCTATATCCACAGGGGGATGATTCAGTTCATAGGGGGGAGATACAGAAAAGCGTTTCACAGTGGAAAGAAAATCACAGTTTTTTATTTTCAGGTCAAAATTCTTTGCTGCATCCTCGTCAACGTCGATCATTTGAAATTTGAAAGATCCGTCCTCCTCACTGGGAATTTCCCGGACGCATTTTCCCGATGAATCATACAGACCGACAAATGCAAGGACAGGATTGCGGCTGCTGTCAAAAATTTTTCCTTTTATATCCAGCTGGACCCCAACCGCATTGCTGTTGAATATTTTGATTTCATACCCGGTATCCTCCCCGAATACACAGGCATCGCAGAAAGAAATTTTCACAAAATAAATCCCGTCATCCGGCCAGCGACAGTCAGTAAATTCCACATTGCCGATACCTTCGGGTGCATCATCTTTGGGACCGGCCAGAAGGGTGAGGGCATCCGGATGATAAACGGAAAGAACCGCATCACAGTCCGCACCGGTATTTCTGACGGAAACTGTCCAGACCTCATCTTTGATGCCGTACACCATATACCAGTCCTCATCTTCTGCATGATGAAAATTATGGGGCCGGAAAATACCGTCCGCGTCCGTAAAGGTGGCCAGTTCAGCTGTATCATCATTTTCATATGCATCCGGTTCCTGCGCATCCGCAAAACCGGGAACGGCCAGCAGCACTGCAGCAGCCGTAAAGAGAATTGCCTGAAAATATGATTGAAAATGCATAAAATTCTTTCTCCTGTCTTTTTAAGGTTCCCGGTATGTGATTCAGTTCCCGGTCAGATAGACAATTACGGATATATAAAACCGGTGCTCCGTAATATCCTGGGAAAAGGATGATCCCTGCAGCAGGGCATTTCCCACATCATTCCCGTGACGGTACTGGTAGGCCGTATCCAATGAGAAACTGTCATTTTTGCTAAATCCTGTCCCCAGACTGAATCCGAAATAATCATCCGGGCTGCCCTCGGCCGGGGCCGGATCGTAAAAAATCCCGCACCGCAAAGGTACGGCATATCCCCCGGCTTTATTCAGGATCAGATATTCAAATCCCGTCCGGATCTGACAGGTTGGCTCAATATCCGAATCTTTTTTCCCCAGACCGCTGACGGCCGAACGTTCTGTTCCGTCCGCATTACGGTAAATAAAATCTTCCCAGTGGGTCCTGTAAATATCTCCGGAAAAATAGCACTGCTCGGAAAAACGGTACACAAATCCCAGACCGTAGGACATGGGCATATCCAGCTCCTCATTCCGTGATTCCGCAGATAATTCTTCCAGGTTCTTTTCCGGACGGTCCGGATAATTCTCTGTATAGTGTTTATATTCCTGATAAGAAATGTCAGCAGTAAAGGGGCTTTTGAATACGCCGCCCACGGTCAGTTTCGGATGAATCCGCCATAATATCCCGAAATTAAAATTGAGACCTTCAAAGGAAAAATCCTTTGTTCTGTACAAAGAGGCCGTAAAAGGCGTATGCCCCGGCAGTCCGCTTCTTTCTGTCCGGTATGTCTGCCGCCAACTGTTTTTGCTCAGATCCTCATCCCACAGATTCAGGGTAAGTCCCAATGACAGTTCCGGAACAATCTGAATACTGTAGGAAAGCCCCATTGCGGACAGACCTCCCTTCTGTTCAAAATTCCAGTGATCTGTATAGGAAAAATCCGGATCGCTGTTCACAAAAATATAAGACCAGTCCCTGTAAAAATCATACAGTCTTTGGTAACTGACAGACAAAATCATATTCCGCTGCAAAAATTCAAAAGGATAGGCCGCACTGAAATAATTGAGATCCGCTGCTGTCACCTGATGATTTCTGCCGGATTCGGGCTGAAACAGAAAATCATTTTCCTCCTCCTGCTCAAGAACGGAATAAACAAAAGAGATTTCCGGTTTTTTCAATTGCATCAGGCCCCCCGGATTCCATGAGGCCGCAGTGGCATCATCGGCCACGGCAATAAAAGCCCCTCCCATTCCCAAAGCCCTGGCCCCTGAACCGACCGGATTGAAAGAGGACTGCAGTTCCAGTTTTTCCCCCGGGCAGAAGGATACGGAAAACAGAAGAAACAGAGGGCATAAAAATATGGTAAAAAATACAGTTGGTTTTTTCATAAGGACCGCCTATGTATTTCTTGAAAAAAATTTCTGCCTGTGTCATGTATTTATATAATATATACTCCGAAAATGGAAATATTTTCTTTAGGTGAAAAAGGTGAAAAAAATGTATAAACAGTTCCTGTATTTATGTATTTATTTTTCTGTAGGTGCCCTGTGTCTTACTGACAGTGTCCGCGCGGAAATCCTTATCCGGATTCCTGAAAATATCTGCTGTGCAGAAGATCATACGGTCATTATTCCCCTGGAAATATCCGGGTCCCAACATGCTGAAATCGGGGGATATATGCTTCGGCTGGATTATGATGAGCAGATATTGACAAATCCGGCAATTATCACAGAAGGAACCCTGTCGGAAAAGAACAGTGATCTGATGTCCGGCAAAGCATGGCCCGGAGATCCCTGGGATTTTACCGTGGGAACCGGATTCGGATTTTCCGCTTCTCAGGACGGTGTGCTTGTTGCCATCCGTTTTGATGTGTCTGCCGGTTTTGTCAGCGGCACCATCCCTGTGTCATTTGTGAATATCAATGAGGATACCTATCTCAATGCGGACCTGCTGCGCACGGGAATGGAACTGGAAATCATTCCTGCAGAATATATCAGCGGCTCGGTGATTCTTTGCCCTTCCCCGCCGGAAGCAGATACGGAGGAAATAATGACGGCATACCTTCCCTGCGATTTTGACAAAAACGGGAAAGCGGATCATCCGGATATTGATAATTTCAAATTAAAATGGCTGTCTGCATGTGATGAATCCGGGTGGGATTCCCAATATGATCTGAAAGAAGACTGCCGGATCAATGTATGGGATTTATCATATTTTGCAGACTGTTTTTCTGAGATCAAACCCTGAAGGAAGTAAAAAAATGTATAAAATTTTATTCATGCTGTCTGTTTTCTGTTTCGGATTTTGTACAAACGGAACCGCATTCGGAGCCGAAGTCCGGATCATCCCGCAGAATCCAGCAGACGGACAGATGGAAATAGCGATTTCCTTATCCGATTCCCAGGGAGTGGCCGGATATACGCTTCGTCTGGATTATGATGAAACAGTTCTTTCCAACCCTTCTGCTTTGACGGATAACACGCTTTCCGCCGCTTCGGAAGTCACTGTGGTCAAAAATCCCGGAGACGGTATCGGAAAATGCTCTGTTTCCGTATTTCAGATGCTCCCTTCTGTTTCTGATAATCTGCTACGCCTGAAATTTACCCTCAGTCCGGCTTATTCATCTGATAAACCTCTTTTTATCCGCTTTGTCAGTCCCAACCGGAAAACTGTTCTTTTCGATCCGTATTTTGATCCCATTGAAGGTATTTTCATCCCTATTGCCGGAGACAGCGTGGCTGACGGAAGCCTGGGGCTGGAGGATGCGGTGATTGCTCTCCGAACAGTGGCGGGGGATTTTCAGAATGCGGAAAAAGGCGCGGATGTGAACGGGGACGGTAGAATCGGATTGGAGGAAGCAATATATGTTTTAAGAATTCTGACCGGTTTATCCGGAAAATAGGATTTCAGGATTATTATGAGAAAAAATTATTTCCCTCTGTTTCCCGTTTTTACGGCAATATGTATGTCTCTTCTGTTCACTTCCCACAGCGCCCGGAGTGAGGAAAAAACACCGCTGTGTGCGCTGGATATCAATCCGGCCCTTTCGGACTATCAGGCAGAAACGCAGATCCGTTCCCGGATTTCCCTCCGTGCCGGGGATGAATTTTCTCTGGGTCTGATTGTATTCCGTATCAGCGGTCTGGATACCTTTCAGGCAGACATCCGTTTTGATCCGGCCTGTCTGGCTTATGCCGGTACAGAAGCGGACAGAAATATTTCAGATTTTCTGACAGGGAATCAGGGAATAGCCATACAGATGCCGGTACTGGAAAAAACACCGGGAATGGTGACAATCGCCGGGGCCATCATCGGCAGCAATCCATCCGAATCCATCAGCGGAAACGGCCCTCTCGGCATACTCCGCTTCCGGGTGCTGAAAGCCGAAACAGATATTCCGCTGACAATTGAAAATGTCATTTTTCTGAATTCCCAAACCCAAATGATGGAAAATCCCCGAATTCAGAATGCGGTGATACAGCCCCGTGACATAAGCCCGTCCACTGTGGAGATCATCAGCGGATTTTATGAAATATCTTCCCCGGTTCCCATTACAATTTTATTCAGTGAAAGCGTAAGCGGTTTTGATTCATCGGATATCAGACTGTCCAATGCCGGGATCGGTGATTTTTCCGGAAACAAAGAGCGATATACATTCCAACTGCTTCCCAAAGAAAAAGGGGAAATCACTATCCGTATTCCGGCCAATGCCGCAACTGATGCGGCAGGGAACGGCAATCTCCCGTCCGAAGAACTGAAACTGATGAATATCCTCAACCATCCGCCGGTACTGTCCGGAGAACCGGAGGAAACGATAAGTGTCGGTGAAACATACCGTTTTATCCCCGCTGTTTCGGATGAGGATAAAACAGATGAACTGTCTTTTTCCATAGAAAATGCGCCGGAATGGGCGGATTTCAATACAGCAACAGGAGAATTCGGGGGAATTCCCGCTGCGGAAGATAAAGGAATCACAGAGGGAATTATCATCCGGGTGACAGATTCTGATGGGGCCGGGGACACCATTGTTTTTGATCTGAGGGTTAGGGAAGCGGAGACGGATATGAAAATAATGTCGGATACAGACGGGGAGGAAGGGAGTACTGAGGGACCTGCTCCGGATACACCTCCTGATACAGCAGATATAAGCGTTTCAGAGAACAAAGAAACGGACATGGTTCCGGAACCCGGAAGCAGCACGGAGACAAAAAAACCGGAAGAAATTCCGGAATCCGGAAGCAGCACAGATGCAGAAGCCGGTGAGCATCAGGCACCTTTGCAAAATCCGGATGCCGAAGCGGAAAAAGAACCGGAGTCTGCAGCAGTATCCGGCAATTCGGATAATCATGAGGATGAAAAGACTTCGGAAACAGATGCCGACATCAGCCCGGAAGATAAGGAAAATGAGCATCCGGAATCCGGTGGAGGAGGGGGATGTTTTATCCGGGATCTGTTTTTACCGATTCATTCTTTCTGATAACTGCCCACCTTAAACAGAAACCGTCTTTCACCTCATCAGCGGAACGCTGAGCATCTCCCGCATATTGTCTGAACCGGGATTCTCAGGATTAAGGGATTGACCGGAATGAAAAGCCTGTCTGAACTGAGATTATAAGGAATTTCAGTGATTAAGAATAGTATAACAGGAGGAGTGCGAAAATAGAGCGAAGCGGTTTTTCGCAAAGTGTGCAAAAAACCGTTCCGCTTCGCTCCACTCTGTTTTTGCACTCCGGAAGTAAGGGGGATGATAAAATCCCGGTAAATCCCTTAATCCTGAGAATCCCGGTTCAGACAACCAAAACAAAAAAGGAGAAATAAATGAGAATTTTTGTCACACTTATCATGCTCACCGCCCTGCTCCCAATATCCGCACACGCATGGCCCATTCCGGATTCAGGGCAGACCAAATGTTACAACGACACAGCAGAAATCCCCTGCCCCGCACCGGGTGAGGACTTTTACGGGCAGGACGGGAATTATCTCATCAATCCGCCGTCCTATACCAAACTGGATGCATCCGGAAACGATTTGCCGGATGATGCCGCATCATGGGTGATGGTGCGGGACAATGTGACCGGGTTGGTATGGGAGGTGAAAACTTATGACAATTACTCCTACACATGGGATTCCAGCAATGATTTTACCTATCACTTGTGTGTAGGATATTATTGCGACTGGCGGCTGCCCACTGTGAAAGAACTGGCTTCTATTATAAACTTAGTGGCATATTCTCCTGCCATAGATAACGCATATTTCCCTAAAACACTTTCATCCGGTTATTGGTCGTCAACTATCTACGCCGATAACACGATCCATGCATGGTATGTGAACTTTACTAACGGCGATGAGTACGATGACGTTAAATCAAGTATCCGTTATGTGCGTGCGGTTCGCAGCGGACAGGTTCGGTCATTTAATTCTGTAATCATTAATAATGATGGAACAGTAAGCGATACCTGTACCGGGCTGATGTGGCAGAAGTACGCCGGAGGGAGCATGACATGGAAGGATTCCCTTTCCTTTTGTGAATCTCTTACACTGGCCGGATATTCGGACTGGCGGCTGCCGACCCGTGAGGAACTCCGTTCCCTGGTTGATTATGGGAAATACAATCCTGCTGTTGACACCTCTGCTTTTCCGGATATATTTTCGCTGAATTATTGGTCATCTACGACCTACATCGATAACACTAACGATGCGTGGGACGTATACTTTGCATATGGCGATAGCTACAATTATAATAAGAGTAGCAGCCGTTATGTGCGTGCTGTGCGCGGCGGACAGATTCATTTACCAAATCATTTACTCATTACCTTTCCAAATCAGGCCTCTTTCTGGGGCAGCGGGAACACCATGCCCGTGAAATGGGAAACCCAAAACATTGGCGGAAATGTAAAAATCACCCTGTCCCGCGACGGCGGCAAAACTTTTGAAACCATCACAGAAAGCACTCCCAATGACGGCAGTTATGACTGGACGGTTAACGGAGCAGCCTCTTTCAACTGCGCCCTGAAAATAGAACCCTTAAACGATACTTCCAAAAGCACGGTGCAAAGCCTGTTTACCATAACTTCTCCGCCTCTTGTAAGTCTGAGCCTTTCTCCTTCTTCTATTTCCGAAAACGGCGGTACGGCAACCCTGACTGCCACCCTGGATAAAACATCTGCTGATGATGTAACCGTAAATCTGTCTTTCAGAGGCTTAGCTATGCCTCCGGGGCAGTATTCAGATTATAGCATTTCCTCGCCATTCATTGTCATAAATGCGGGAACAACCGTTGGTACTGTTCAGATTACAGGTGTTGATGACATTGACAATGAAATTGATGAAACCTTCACAGTGTCAATTGAAAGTGTTGAAAACGGAATTGAAAACGGAGAGCAGGAGGTTTCGGGAACTATTCTTGATGATGATGGCGTTCCCACCGTAACTCTCACTCTTGATCCTGTTTCCATTTCCGAAAACGGCGGTACGGCAACCCTGACTGCAAGATTGGATAGTTCCTCTTATCAAAATGTAGCTGTATATTTTTCTTTCAAAGGCGGTGCTGAAAAAGGAGTTGATTATGTATCTTCATCAGACAATTGTATTATTTCACCCGGATCTAATTCGGGAAGTATCATGATTACAGGCATTAATGATTCTGCAATCGAAGGAAATGAAACTTTTACAATAGATATTTCCAGTGTTTTAGGAGGAACTGCAAACGGTAGTCAGCAGGTTACCGGGACAATAATTGATGATGACGAACCCCCAAATGACACCACTCCCCCCACCGCGCCCACCTTCAAATCCTCCCTTCCCTCCGTCAGTACATGGACAAACGGCAACACAATAACTGTTTCCTGGAATCCCGGAACGGACAGCGACAGCGGCGTAGCCGGATATTCCTATATTTTCGACACATCCCCCTCCACCGCTCCCGACAACATTGTTGAAACAGACCAGACCCAGATGACATCTCCGGCACTTGCAGACGGCGACAGCCACTATTTCCACATCCGCACTGTTGACAATGCTGGCAATGTCAGTGATACCCTGCATGTCGGCCCTTTCAGAATTGACACCACTCCCCCCACCGGAAACATCAGCATCAACAGCGGTGCGGCTTCCACCGATTCTCAGAATGTCACCCTCAGTCTGTCTGTCACAGATTCCGGTTCCGGCCTTTCACAGATGCAGTTTTCCAATGACAATATGAACTGGTCTTCTCCTGAAAACTACAGTACATCCGCAGTCTGGGCACTCACTTCCGGTGAAGGAAGCAAAACCGTTTATGCCCGTTTTTCCGACACACTCGGAAATCTGTCTGAAGGAACAATCTCCGATGAGATCACTTATGCCCCTTCTGCTGCCTATCCCCCCGATCCCACCGGACTTGTCATAGAAAAAAAGGATGACAGCCAAATCTCCCTGAAATGGAACCAGATTTCTTCCCCTTCCGGCATCACCTATGCGGTATTCCGCAGCCGCTCGGAGAATGGCATTTATTACAAAGTGAACAGCGATGATATTGATGCTTCGGATGCTTTTCAGGGGAAAGTGTATTATACCGACCGTCATCTGGAAAACGGAACCACCTATTATTATAAAATCCGATCCTTCCTTAACGGAACCGGCAGTCAGAATTTTTCCAATACGGTCAGCGCAACCCCCAAAGGGCCGGAGGATTATGAAATCAATATTGTGGAGGCCGACCGCATTATCAACATATACGGCAGTGTCGTTTATAATATTCAGATTATTCCCAAAGAAAATTTTAGCGGTTCCCTGCTGCTGACCTGCCCGGTTTCCGACGGTCTGACACCTCTTTTTTCCCTGAACGGAACAGAAAGCGGAACTTCTCTGAACAACCTCGTCCCCCCGGCATCTGTCAGTCTGAAAATCACAGCGGGCAGTCTTGCACAGACCGGGGTGCATCTGCTCACACTGCGGGCCATGAATACGGTGAGCGGAGAATTACGGGAAACCTTTCTGCACCTGACAGTGGTATCCAACAGCGGAAGCGGCATTTATGCCAATGTGGAAAAAGAAATCATTCCCAAAGGGGAAAAAACAGTCATATACGGCGGACTCTTTCCCAATATCCCGGACCGTCCCGTAATTCTCACCCTGGACAAACAGGGGGAACCCGGTATTCCAAAAAGCAAAAATGTTCGCACGGATCAGTACGGAAAATTCCGGGAAACGGAATGGATTGCAACTCTCGCTATCGGTGAATATACACTTCAGGCATCCTGGACCGATGATATGTCCCAGACCCGTGAAAGTCAGATCATCCCTTTCACAGTTGAAAAAGGCATCAGCCGCCTGACCTGCCTGCGGAAAAGCAGTGCGGAACCGGAAATCGGTCTTGACTTCAGCGTGAACGGCAACCTGTCCCCGGCCCTGAGCTATCCCATTATCACCCTGCGGATTACAGACCCGGACGGTCAGTTCAGCGATATTTCCGTGCAGCAGGATATTTCGGCTTCCTGGGAAAGCACCCGGAATTTTTTCAACCGCCGGGGAATATGGAAATTCCGTTCCTACTGGCCCGGCAATGCGGATTATACCGGCTGCGAAAGCGATGAACTCATCATACCGGTGGGCACGGATGCGGGACGGGTCATTATTCTGGGCGGGGGCCTGGCGGATCAGCAGAATACCTACTGGCAGTCCACGGTCCGATTCTGCACGGATGTATATCGGAATTTCCGCAGAAAGGGATTCACGGATGATATGATTCATCTGCTCATTAACTCGGATATGATAGACATCAACTGGAACGGTCAGGCCGATGATGGTGTCACCGATAGCAATCCCCCCACTGCCGCCGCATTTCTGGATGTGATTGAAAATGAATTCAGCGCAGAACTCAACGAAGAAACCCCGCTGTATATTTACATGCAGGGACACGGAACAAGCGACGGACGCTTCAAAGTGCTGGGCGATGACGAATTTGTCACAGCCGCAGAGATCGGTCAGGCCATGGACAGTATCCAACTCCGAACCGGGTGTAAGGTCATACTGATCCTGGAATCCTGCTACTCCGGCAATTTTATCCCGGAACTCAGCGGGGAAAACCGGGTTATTGTCACCAGTGCGGGCGGGGAACCCTATAATACGGATGAATCCGGGAATATCTCCTTTTCCGCTTTTCTTTTTTCCAAACTCATGGAGGGAGACCATTTCAAAAAGGCCTTTGATGCCGCGGGGGACAATCTCACCGCTGTCAATTATCCCGCCCCGGCCCTGGATGACAATGATGATAAAAAATACGATTTCAGTGACGGCCTGCTCGCGGCTGATACCTGGCTCACCGGAAATCTGAGCTGGGGCCTGAAACCGGTCGTCATGGAAGCAGAGGCAGCGCAGGTGCTGGAAGGAGCCTCGGAACTTCCCATCCGTGTGAAAATCACGGCAGGGGATACACAGACCCAAAGGGTATGGGCGCAGCTCATCGCACCGGATGCCAATATCACAGGCGGAAACAGCACCATTGCCTATCCGGAAAGCGCACTGCTGCTGATTCCGGCATCCGGTCTGTACGAAGGCACACTCCGCGGACTTTACAGAGCCGGACTCTGGAAAATTGTGATATATGCGGAAGAAAGCGATCATGATGTTTCCGACCCCTTTGTCATCTGGGTCAGCGCATCCGGAATGCCCGGCCCCGGAGATATCAGCGGTGACGGAAAGGTTGATCTGGCAGACGCGGTAAAAGGTCTGCGTATCCTCTGCGGCGCGGAAACACCTGCCGCGGATATTACCCACGCGGATGCGGACGGAGACGGCGATGTGGGACTGGAAGAAATTATCTTTATTCTGCGGGAGGTCAGCGGGCAGTAGCGTGGGCAAAAGCGAAGCCTTGCCCGCCGTTTGATCGTTTGTGCAGGAAGGATCAGCAAGAAAAGCCGGACTATTGTCTTTCTGTCCCTCCGGGACAGGGTTTTAGAAATCTGCTGACGGCATTATTCCTCCGGCGTGGGAACGCTCAGATTCATCTCCGGGTAAAAATCCAACGATTCCGAATCCGGATTTTTATATTTTTTTCAGAGTCCCGGAAAAAAAATCGGATAAGCCTGTATTATTGACAATAGAAGGTAAAAAAAATTATGACCCTTTTAACCTGAAAAAACAAAGGAGGTAGTTGCATGAAAAAGAAGTATCCGGTGAAAATGATTTCGATTCTGGCAGCAGTCATTCTGATACTGCTGGCAGTTCCGGCAGTGATGCACGCGGGGGAACCTTCGGATTCCCTTGCTGCGCCCGAAGGTTTTGTGGCGGCTTTGGCGGTTAAGAAAATCAGTCCTTCGGATGATGTACTGATTCTCAAGGATACGGATGCCTGGGCTTCCCCTGCCAACGAGCAGATTCTCAAGGACATGGGGATTTCTTTTTCCGTAGCCGGTTCACTGAATTACGGAGAGTTTGATCTGAACAATTATGAAGTGGTGATTGTGGTTTCCGACCAGCCCCAGGCTTTTTACAATGCCTTTAACGATCATCTGGCGGAATTTGAAAATTATATCCGATCCGGCGGTGTGCTGATTTTCAACGGAGCGGACAAGGGGTGGAATCAGGGGTTCTGGGCAGAACTGCCGGGTGGGCTTCATCATAAAAAGATATATGACAACACCAACTTTATCAGCGATTCTGCTCATCCCATTTCCCAGGGAATGCCGGCCTCTTTCTGGGGGAACTATGCCAGTCATGACTATTTTGAGGATATTCCGGCCGGGGCCAAACTGATTTCCCGAAACAGCGGCAGCGGATATACGACCGTTGAGTATAAGATGGATGCCGGAACGGTGATTGCTTCCTGTATCACTCTGGAAGCCCATTACGGATGGGGCTGGCCTGCCAGCACCATGCTGGTCAGTACCATCAAATACGCGCTTTCCCTTCAGGGGGTGACACCCAGTGAACCGCCGCTGATCCGGGCGGAACCCGAAAATATGGAAAAAGTCTCGCTGCCGGATCCGGGAACCGATATGAAGGTTCTCAAAATCCATAATGACGGTGAAATGTCCCTTTCCTTCCATCTGAGAATACAGGACATGAACCCGGTCAATAATGCCATGGCCCAGCTGGCGGTGAATAATGTTCCGGCAGGTGTGGCCGGTTCCAATGCAAAACCCCAGAACTATGCCGCGGAATCCGTGAATGTGCAGATCAATGCCGAAGATAAGGTTCTGCTGCTGAAAGATGTCAATCCCTGGGCTTCCACCGCCAATGAGGATATTCTGAAAAAACTGGAAGTGGCCTATTCTGTGGCCGGTTCCGCCAATATGGCTTCCCTTACCCTGGGAATCTATCAGGTGATTATCGTGGCCTCGGATCAGCCCCAGGCTTTTTATGATGCTTTTCAGGCAAATTTTTCCAAATTCGAGGCTTATGTCACCGGCGGCGGTGTGCTCATGTTCAACGGGGCCGATAAGGGATGGCAGAACGGTTTCTGGGCCCAACTTCCGGGCGGTGTGACCCATGAGATTAAATATGACGGGGCCAATTATGTTGCCGATCCGGATCATCCGGCTGTGGAGGGCGTGGCCAATCATTTTATCGGCAATGCGGCCAGTCATGACCATTTTATGACAGATACAATTCCCGATAATGCAAAACTGATCACAAAAGACAGCAGCGGTGCTTTTACAGGCATTGAATACAGTCTGGGAAGCGGGCGGGTGATTGCTTCGGGAATCACTTTGGAAGCCTCTTATGCCTGGGGATGGGAAGGCGGAAAAATCCTGGTGAACCTCATCCGTCACGCACTGAAAGATCTGCCGCCGCCGCTGGCATGGCTTTCGGCAGATATATATTCCGGCACGGTGGAACCGGAGCAGTATAAGGAAGTGAAACTGTCCTATAATTCCGCTGGCCTGAAAACAGGGGTTTATAATGCTGCGGCAGTGATAATGTCCAATGATCCGGTGAATCCGAGCATTAAGGTCGGGGCAGAACTGGAAGTGATTGGGGACAACTGCCCGAAAGCCGATAATCAGACTGTGGAAACCTGTCAGGATACAGCCAAGAGTATTACTCTGACGGCCACTCCGGCAGGCGGGACTTACAGCATTGTGAAACAGCCGGAACACGGCACTCTGTCGGGAAATGCTCCCAATGTGAGTTATCAGCCGGAAGAAGGATACAGCGGAAGCGACACCTTTACCTTTAAGGTAAACAACGGGGTATGTGATTCCAATACGGCCACAGTGACAGTTGAAGTAAAAGCCGCCAATTTGAAAGCCGAACCCGGTGCCTTTTCCAAAACAATGGACAAAGTACAACAGCCGGTGACGGAAACTCTGGTGCTGAAAAATGAGGGATGCGGTAATCTCAATTACGAGGTGAGTATTACCGAGAAAAAATCACCCGAAATCAAAAATCTGGTGGGTGGTCTGCAGGCCCCCCCGGCCATCCGGAATATTCCGGTTGGGGTGCAGTATGTTCCCGGCGAAATGATTGTCCGCCTTGCGCCCAATGCCAATCCGAATGCCGTGAATCTGCTGGCCAATAATGTGGGGGCCATGGTACAGGAACGCATCCCCGCGCTGAATATGGAAGTGTGGCAGGTTCCCAATAACGGGGTGCAGGATATACAGGCACAGGAGGTGATGATCAATGCCATCTCCATTCTGTCCAATGATCCCAATGTGGTGTATGCGGAACCCAATTATATCCTCAAGGCCTTCCAGACACCCGATGATCCGAAGTTCGGGGAACTGTGGGGGCTGCATAATGAAGGATGTCCGGAATGTAATTATGACCAGTCAAAAAACGGGGTGCCGGATGCGGATATTGATGCCCTGGAAGCATGGGATATTTTCAGAGGCAGCACGGATGTTGTGGTGGCTGTAATAGATACAGGTATTGATTACAATCATGAAGATCTGAAAGCCAATATGTGGATGAATGAGGATGAAACTCCGGGGAACGGAAAAGATGATGATAACAATGGCTTTGTGGATGATGTGTATGGATATGACTTTGTCAACAATGACAGTGACCCCATGGACGGCAACCGTCACGGAACCCATTGTGCGGGAACCATCGGAGGAGCAGGAGACAATGCCAAAGGGGTTATCGGTGTCAGCCCGGTTGTCCGTCTCATGGCGCTGAAATTTCTGGCAGACAATGGTTCCGGAAGTACATCCGATGCAATCAAAGCCATTATGTATGCAGTGGACAACGGAGCGCATATCCTGAGTAACAGTTGGGGCGGCGGAGGAGAAAGTGCAGCTCTCAAAGAGGCTATTGCCTATGCCAATGACCGTGACAGGCTTTTTGTGGCAGCTTCCGGTAACAGAGGGGAAAATATTGATATACTTCCGAGTTATCCGGCTGCTTATGATGTTCCGAATGTTTTTGCTGTTGGTGCCACAGACTGCCTGGACGAGTTGGTATTTTTTTCAAATTACGGTGTAAAAAATGTGGATATCGGTGCGCCGGGAACGAGAATTCTGAGTTCTATACCAAATAACACTTATGAAGAACTAAATGGAACCTCTATGGCAACCCCCCATGTATCCGGTGCGGCAGCTCTCTTAAAAGGGTACAAACCAGCGCTGACGGCTGTGGAGATCAAGGATATGCTCATGAATACCGCTGATCCGCTGGCATCACTGCAGGGCAAATGCGTAAGCGGTGCGCGTCTGAATGTGCATGAAGCCCTGAAGGCGGCAGATAAGGCAGAGTGGCTGGAACTGAACGGCACACTGAGCGGAACTATTCCGGCCGGTTCTTCGGTGAACCTGAGTCTTGTCCTGAATGCCATGAACAAAGCAGCCGGAGATTACAGTGCAAATATCACCATCACCCTTTCTGATGATCCCAACAACCCGTCCAAAGTGGTGGTGCCGGTTACTTTGACGGTAAACGGCGGACAGAACCAGTTGGCCATCAACCGCCAGGGCAACGGAGTCGGCAAAGTAAAGGTAGAAGGGGAAGAGTACAGTCTTCCGTGGCAGAGCATGTTCAGCGAAGGAAAGCAGGTGCATCTGGAGGCCATTGCAGAGGGTACATCCAGATTTGTCGGATGGTCCAACGGCGAAAAAAAACCTGCCATTTATGTCACCATGCAGGAAAACAAAACCCTTACTGCCGAATTTTCAGCCGATCCTTTCTACACCCTGGAAATTCAAAAAAGCGGTGAGGGGCAGGTCAAAGTCAATGATGCTGTTCAGAATCTTCCCTGGTCAGAAGATTTTAAACAGGGAACTTCTGTTACCGTGGAAGCTGTTCCGGGTGCGGAATTTAAAGAATGGTACGGAGATGTGTCTGCTGATGACACAAAAAGCAATCCTGTTACCATTATAATGGATGCCAAAAAAGTCATTCAGCCTGTATTCACCTTTAAAGAAAAATGGCAGGCCGAAATTCAGGCCGAAGGTGAAAAAGTCAACGGGCAGGGAGTGGCCTATGATGAATGGATGCTCAACGCAAATAAAAATATTCTGGTTCATAAGACCAAAGTAACCATCGGAGTCAATTCATATTCCGAGACACTGGACGCACCGCCCCTGCCTCCGGAATATTCTGTTAACATGGTTATTCATTCAAATGACTGGAAGAAAAAAATGTTAAAGGATATCCGTGTACAGGGAGAGAATCAGTATTCGTGGATACTGGCTGTCAATCCCAGCGGCAATGCCATGCCTCCGAAAGAGCGGACGGCTGTTCTGAGTTGGAATCCCAAACGTTTTAATCCCAGCGGAACCTACAAACTTCTGAAGGGTTATGATGTAAACAACGGAGAGGTTCTTGTGGCAGATATGCGGACAACTACGGAATATGCTGTGACCGGCGGAAACAGCGATCAGTTTTTCACCATTGTCAAGTCGGAAGGTGCTTATGAAATGGGACTGAAAGCCGGATGGAATATGGTTTCTTTGCCGATTCTGCCTGATGACCCCAGCCCCGAAGCCGTATTTCCCAATGCGACAGCCATATGGAAATTTAACCCGGAAGCAGGATATGAAGAACCCGGTGATGCGATAGAAGCGAATGTCGGATACTGGGTCAAGGTTCCGAATGAGGAAGTTTTGGCTGTTAAGGGTCAGAATGCGATTCGGGGTCTTAACCTGCCGCTTGGATGCGGATGGCATCTCATCGGCGCTCCATACGGAAATGTGAGACCGGAACCTTTTGAATGTATTGAAGTCATGTATGATTTTGATGAAATGTATGAACAGGCATTTCAACTCAACGCGGGAAAAGCTGTATGGGTAAAAATTTCTGAGGATTGTTGTAATAACGGGAAAGCAGTGGAAGTTCATGCTGACACGCAGTAGTATTTGCCGTTTGTAATCACGTTATAAATCACCCGGCGGTTCATTGCCGGGTGATTTTGAATCTTTTACTTTATAATATGCAACAGGAGGAAAATATGAAAAAAATTTGTGCAACAGTCGCTTTTCTGATGATTATGACCGCTTCTGTCTGTATGGCCGGAGCCTGGCAGACCACCCTTTTTATCTGCGGCGAAAACAATGGCGGAGTATATCAGCAGGAAATAACCATGGGCGTTGCGGATGAGACTGAAGTGCTTCCTGCACCGCCTGTTCCGCCCGTGTATTCTGTAAACGCTTCCCTTTTCAATGCAGACTGGGAACCTCTGTGGAAAGATGTCCGTCCGGATGGCAAAACATCCTATGAATGGATTATCGGTGTGGATCCCCAGGGAAACACAGGCACCCCGGCATCAGAGGGAACCTGCACCCTGACCTGGGGAACATTCCAGATGGGGAAAGGGACATATGAACTCCGGCAGGGAAGCGACGGGAAAGGGGAAATCCTGATTCCGGATATGAAAAATGTTACATCTTTCAAGGTTTCCGGAAAAGCCAAAAAACAGTATTTTACCATTGTCTATGTACCCGAAGTGAAATAAAGGGAGAGGAAAAAGGGACGGTAAGAGGGGCGGGCAGAATGCCCGTCCCTTTTGAACCGGCAGAAGAATGACCTCATGCAATATTCAACATTCATCTTTAATTAAAAAGGAGTTTGTATTTATGATCAGAAAAAAAACGCTGTTTATCGCAATAATTTTGTCCGTTTTCGGAATGACAATACTTGTTCCGACTGCACTTGCCGGATGGACGGCTTCCATCACGGCAGAAGGTGAGGAGGTCGGCGGAGCCGTAAAAAAAGCGGAGGTAATTATCGGGGTATCCACCATAGCCAAAACCCAGGCAGCCCCGCCGGAACCTGATGAATTCACTGTTATGATGTACCTGCGACCGGCAGACCTGATGGAGAAATATTACTCTGATATTAAAGATAATGATACAGAAAAACACGAATGGATTCTGGATATAAAACCTGCAGGCAATAAGCCTCCCCCGGTAACCCGTACTTCTCTTATTACCTGGGAGCCTACGACATTTGGCCCCGGCACTTTTACGCTTTACAAAGAAGCGGACGGGAGCGGCGGAATTGCAGTGCCTGATATGAAATCTGTTAATCAGTACGCTGTTCAGGGTATTATGACAGAAACTTCAAAGTTTTTTCTGATCAGATATGAACCCGATCTTTCCTATGTCATCAGCATTCTGCAGCTTACGGCAGGTATCTCTCCGGCAGATTTTGATTTTTTCATGGATGTGGATCAGGATGAAAAAGTCGGTCTGCCCGAAGCCGTGTATATGCTGCAGGATGTGGCCGGACTGCGCTGATTTTTTATTACCCTTTAAGACAGGAGGAAAAAATGCATTATTTCATAAAAAAATTTTATATACCCGATTCCCCCCTGCGAAAACTGCTTTCCCTGTGGATTGCAGTTGCCGTATTTATATCATTCCCCTTTATTCAGCCCTCCAAAAGCGGTGCGGAGCAGATTGTTTTTGAAAAAACCATTGTGGTCCGTGAACGCAGGGATGCAAATGATGATATCCCCGATGATATCGGCCCCCCGGTGGAGGGAGAACAGATTTTACCACTGGCTTTGGATGATTTTCCGCCTGTTACACCGGCGGAACTGGAAGAAGATGATACAGAAAGCGGCGAGGAGGTCAATATCAGCGATATGCCTCCCTTTATGGATGAATATCCGGAAGTGGAAGAACAGGATATTACAGAAGAGGATGCGGAAAGTGAAGAGGCCGTTGAACTGCAGGACATGACGCCTTTTCTTGAAAACTATCCTTTTGCGGAACCTTTGGATGTCACTGAAGATGATACAGAAAGCGATACACCTGTAGCCGAAGAGGAACTTCCCCCTTTTCTGGACAATTATCCTGTTGTGAGTGAATCGGAAAGCGAAGATGATGACAGCGAGGAGTTGCAGGAAAACGATATCGGTATCCAGGGTTATCTTCCCAATCTTACGCCTTACAAACCCTCCGGATGGAGTGCTGCAATCGTTCTTTCCGACAGAAGCGGAACCCGTACCGATACGGCCATACAGGCAGGCAGTTCCACCTACATAGATTATGCCTATGCCAATAACGGCGGATCGGATATTGGCAGCAAATTTTATTCAAGACTGTATATTAACGGCAGTCCGGTCAGAACCGGTGCTTCCTATGGACTGAAAAAAGGCTATTATCGCTGTATATCAGATTTCCGCTATACATTCCCCAAAGCCGGAACCTATACCGTAAAACTGGTCTGCGATGTGTACAGACAGGTTTCCGAATCCAGTGAATATGACAATACCTGTCAGCGCAGCAAAAGCGCTGGAGATAATAATTATGCAAAACCCAATCTGATAGCTTACAGACCCTCCGGATGGAGTTCTGCCATTGTGGTTTCCGACCGCACGGGAACCCGCACAAATAACACTCTCACAGCCGGAGACCGGGGATATATTGACTATGCTTTTATTAACAACGGACAGGCGGATGTCCCCAATACATTCTATTCGGGTCTGTATATCAACGGCAGTCTGGTCAGAAAGGGAACTTCCTACGGTCTGAAAAAAGGATATTACGCGTATGCAAGTGATTACGCTTACACCTTTTCCCGTGCCGGAACCTATACCATAAAACTGGTCTGCGATATGAACGGAAATGTTTCCGAATCCAGTGAATCCGACAATATCTACCAGCGCAGTATCAGTGTTTCTCCTCCTGTGAATCTGAAACCCAATCTCACACCTTACAAACCCTCGGGCTGGAGTGCCGCCGTTGTGGTTTCAGATCGCACCGGAACCCGGACAGACAATGTGCTCCATGCCGGGGACAGGGGATATATTGACTATGCCTTTATCAACAACGGACAGGCGGATATATCCGGCACTTTTTATTCTGCCCTTGAAATTAACGGCAGCCGTATCCGCACAGGCAGGGTTTACAGTCTTGGCAAAGGGCGTTATGCCTACGCATCCGACATCGGATACACTTTTTCCAGTCCGGGTAATTATTATGTCAAACTTGTATGCGATGTGAACAAAAATGTAAGTGAATCCAACGAGAATGATAATGAGTATCAGAAAAGGATCAGCATTGCGGACAATGCAAAGCCCAATCTGACTCCCTACCGACCGGGCGGCTGGGCTGATAAAATTGTGGTCTCGTCTGTTCCGGGAACATCAACAGAAACGACCGTATATGCCGGGCAGACGGCCTATATTGATTATGCCTATGTCAATAACGGGGATGTCAACATATCCGGAAGATTCTATACGGATTTCTATGTCAATAATACCCGTGTGCGCCAGGGCTATACTGACGGGCTGAACAAGGGACATTATGCCTATATCCGGGATATGGGATACGTTTTTCCCCAGGCCGGAACCTATATCCTGAAGGTTGTATGTGATGTGAATAACAATGTGCAGGAATCCAATGAAAATGATAATTCCTATCAAAAGAGCAAAGTTACAGGCGGGCCACCCAACGGAAATCCGGTCATCCGGGTTTCACCGGCAAATATTTCCATGTCCAATAATCAGAACATGGCACTGGATCTGCCGGACGGAACCTGGGTGCCTTTCGGCATCGGTGCGGCTGCTCTGCCCCAGAAATCCCCGGACACCAAGATTCTTCAATCCGGAAAGGATGCTTTGGAACTGAATCTGTTTACCAACGGCATGTTTGTGAATGAAGCAGCAGAGGGTATTGATATTTATAAAATACTCCAACTCGGAGAGTATCACGGTAATCTGCCTCCGGGCAGCCCCAACCTGCCGGTTGTGCGCAAATATATCTATGTTCCCCAGGATGAAGCTCCGGTGCTGAGTTATGAACTCAATGAGCCGGTAAGTCTTCCCAATTATCTGGTCTATCCGGTGCAGCCACCGGCTTTTGACACAGAAGGTGCGGAAACTCCTGCGTTTTATATGGATCAGGCTGTGTATGGTCAGAATCAGTGGCTGCCCGCAGAAAATGTCTATCTGGAACCGGCGGAAATGATCCGGGGGCACAGAGTACAGGTTCTGAATATCTGCCCCTTCCGTTACAATCCGGTCACAAAAGAACTGCAGGCATTTCCGGATATTGATGTACGGGTAGAATTTAAAGCCCAGCCCGGGGTAGCGGATATCCGCTATTCCTCACCTGAATTTGACAATTTTGTGCAGGGTTCGGTGGTCAACCCCGAAGCCTTTATCGGATACCAGAATGTAAACGGGGTATTTGCGGCCGGTGCCCAGTATCTGATTATCACCGCTCCGGAATTTCTGGGACCCGCCAATGTGCTGAAAAACGCCAAAATTGCCAAAGGGATTTCCACCATTGTAAAAACGACCGGTGAAACCGGCAGAAGCAAAGACCAGATCAAAAACTATATCAAAAATGCCTATAATACCTGGTCACCGGCCCCCGCCTATGTGCTGCTCCTGGGTGATGTGGAATATATTCCCACAACCTATGAAAGCACACGGGAACGGGGAACTGACTTGTATTATTCCACGGTTGCCGGTTCAGATTATATACCGGATATATTTCTGGGACGTATTTCTGTGGATACCGAGGCCCAGGCATATACAGTGATCCGGAAAATAGTGGATTATGAAAATAATCCTCCGAACTCACCGAATTTTTATAAAAATGTGGCGACCGCTGCCTATTTTCAGGATGATGACGGAAACGGGTATGCAGATCGGAGATTCCTGAAAACCTCAGAAGAAATCCGTGATTTTCTGGCAGGTCAGGGATACAATGTGAAACGGATATACACTAGCAATTCTCCGAATCCCACATATTATAACAAAGGGTATTATGGCAACGGTGAAGCCCTGCCGTCTGTTCTGCTGAAAAGAAACGGTTTTTTGTGGAACGGCAGTGCCGCAGACATATCCTCATCCGTCAATACGGGTGTTTTTCTGCTGACACACAGGGATCATGGCATGGATCGGAATTATGTGGATGAATGGGGACGCTCTTTCTCTCATACAGGATGGGGCGATCCCTATTTTGTGGAAGACCATATCGCAAATCTGAGAAACGGTTCCCTTCTGCCGGTGGTGCTGAGTTTCAACTGCCAGTCCGGCTGGTTTGACGGAGAAACCGATCATAATTCCGGCAGAAATTATGAATCTTTCTGCGAACTCTTTCTGCGCAAAGAAAGCGGGGGAACCGTTGGAATTATTGGGGCTACCCGGAACAGTTACAGCGGTCATAACGATGCTCTGATCAGAGGTGTTATAGATTGTGTGTGGCCGAATTTCTTACCTTCGGTTGCAAATAACAAAGGCGCTCTTAATCAACTGGGACCTATGCTCTTACATGGAAAACTGGCGATGGATCAGATATGGGGTGATCCCTGGGGTGTCCGCAAAGAACAGTATGAACTGTTCCACCTGCACGGAGATCCCAGTATGCGCATGTGGACTTCGGCTCCTATGCCTCCGCCTCCGCCTCCGCCGAATCCCGGCCAGAGCAGCAGCACCTTTGTGGTTTACAATGACGGCAATGCAGATCTGAAGATCACCGGCATGAGCAAGAAATACAACCGAAGCTGGCTGACTTTCACACCAAATACCCCTTTTACACTCTCTCCGGGAAGATCCGCCACGGTAACCGTGACAGTGGACTGGTCCAAAACAGGAGCAGGCATAAATGACGAACAGATCCTCATTTATTCCAATGATGCGGACAAAAGTCCCCAGACTGTTTCTGTCAGTGCCAGTGACCGGCAGGAAAATTACGCACTGAATCTGCTCAATAACGGTAACGGAATGGTCAGAATCAACGGGGAACTGTTCACTCTGCCCACAGAGCAGATTTTTGCCAAAGGCGAATCCGTAACCCTGGAAGCGGTTCCGGACGGAGACTGGCAGTTTGAAGGCTGGGATCAGGGAGGACTGGCCATTAATGAAAACCGTTTTACGGTTGTCATGGATTCGGACAAAACCCTTGAAATCAATTTTGCCAATCATCATATTCCCCATTATCCGCTTCAGATTTCCAAACAGGGCGGAAACGGGAGAATCCGGGTGAACGGCCAGCCCTATGAACTGCCTTTTGCCTATTCTTTTGCCCAGGGTTCTGCTGTAAAAATTGAGGCATTTCCGGCCGAGGATTTTGAGAAATGGACAGGGGCTGCGGACAGCACGGATAATCCCGTCACTGTCACCATGAACGGAGACCGGCAGCTGGTGTGTGTGTTCAAACAGGCTTCTCCGCTAACGTGCCAGTCGGACATCCGGGTAAACGGTGCGGCTTTGAACGGTCTGAGTTATGAAGAATGGCTGAATCAGGGAGGCAATGAAAATGTTCCGGTAAACAGTTTTACCGTCCAGGTCGGGCTGGGAGAACAACCGGAACTGCTGGATGCCCCACCGGATCCGCCGGAATATTCAATCAGTGTAAAACTGTGGGATCCCGATGGATGGAAAGGTCCCTTTTTCAGGGATATACGATCAGGAGACGCGGTTGCCCGGAAATGGGTTCTCGGCATCAGTCCCCACGGGAATATTGAACCCGCGGAACCGGGAACCGCAAGTCTGAACTGGGATCCGGCCTCGCTTTGTTCCGAAGGAATTTACCGGATCAGGAAAGGATATGACGGAAGCGGAGATATTGTGGTTCCGGATATGCGGGCTGCAGACTCGTATGAAATATCCGACAGTGAGGAACTGCAGTATTTCAGCATTGAATATTTCAGAGATACACCGGTGGATATGGAACTGACAGCCGGATGGAACCTGATTTCCCTGCCGGTAAGCCCGGATGACAATCAACTGTCCTCTTTGTTTCCGGAAGCCACAGTGGCCTATAAGTTTGATGAAACCTATCAGCCGGTAAAGCAGTTGTATCCGGGTATCGGATACTGGGTCAAAGTGCCGGAAGATAAAACTTACAAAATCAGCGGCCAGCCTTTCCGTCAGTATTCCCTGGAACTGTCTGAAGGATGGCATCTCATGGGCGCGCTGAATACAGCCACGGCTCCGGTTCCGACTCCGGCAGATGCCATTTCCGCAAAATTCGAGTTTGAAGAATCCTATATCGAAGCGGATCAGCTTACACCGGGGAAGGGATGCTGGGTAAAAATTGTCAAACCATGTGTGTTTTCAGTGAGTTCTCCATGACAAACCAGGAATGGCCGGATAAAATGGAGAAAAGAAAGGAATTTGCATTCCATTCATAACTGAAGATACGCTATACAAAGGGCGGGCATCTGCCCGCCCTTTTTTTCTCTAAGGAGGGGGTATGAAAAAACAATTCTGTGTGAGCTGTTTTATTTTTTTATTTCTTTTTTATCCGTCGTCTGTCGTTTATCCTGCCGAATATTTTAAAGGGGATATTGATTCCAGTGGTGAAACCGATCTGGGAGATGCCATTACGGTTTTGAAATCCCTGACCGGTATTGAATCCGGCGATTTCTTTATGGATGCTGAAATCAACAAAGACCGCCGGATCGGCATGGAAGAAGCTGTATATGCTCTCCAGAGCGTGGCCGGAATCAGGCGTTCCGAACCCTTTGAAATCTATGATTTTGCAGACGGTATGCAGGGCTGGGAGGCGGGTTTTTCAGATTATCCGCCGCCCCTGGAGGAAAATTATGAACTGAATTCCCAATGGCAGAGTCTGCCGGAAAATCTGCCGGAAGGGAATGGGATTTTCATCACAGGTATGAACCAGAATCAGAATCTCTTTATGTTCATCAAACAGAAACTGGAAGGCCTGGAACCCCATACCCTGTACCGGATATTTTTTGAAGTTGATATTGCCAGCAATGCTGCTTCGGGGTGTGCGGGAGAAGAAGGGGCCATGGGGGAAGATGTTTTTGTAAAAGCAGGGGCTTCCCTTTATGAACCCATGCCATATAAAAGTACGGTCTATGTCATGAATATTGAAAAAGGAGACCAGGGAACCGCAGGGAAAAATGCAATTATACTTGGTCATATTGCAACCGGACAGACCGACTGTGAAAATACGGTTTATGAAATCAAAAACCTGGATAACCTGGATCAGCCCTTTGAATTTGTTTCCAATGACCAGGGGGAAATATGGGTATTTACGGGAACCGATTCGGCCTATATGGGAGCCACGGCTTTATATTATTCCCGGATTAAAATTACATACAATAAAGTTACGGAAAATGATACAGACGGAGACGGGGTGCCGGATAACCATGATGCTTTTCCCGATGATGCCAATGAATGGCGGGATACCGATGAAAACGGGATCGGAGATAATACGGACCCGGATGACGATAATGACGGAATGACGGATGAATGGGAGAATCAGTACGGTCTGAATCCCCTGTACAAAGATGGGGTTTATGATGCGGACGGAGACGGGGTGAGCAATCTGGATGAATTTGAACGCGGAACCAATCCTTTTAATCATCCGCCGTCTGCACCGGTACTGTCTTTTCCCGGAGATGAGGAAACCGTTATGTCCCTGACTCCGGAACTGTCTGTGGGACAATATGAGGATCCGGATGATAATTATCCCCTTGCATCTGTCCACTGGCAGGTCAGCACAGATCCGGAATTTACGGAGCTGATTGTGAAGGAGACCAGTGAAGACGGGCTGCGTTCTTTCACGATTCCGGAATCCGGACTGACATCGGAAACTGTCTATTACTGGCGGGTGCGTTTTACGGATGACCAGAAAGAAAGTTCGGACTGGTCCCCCATCCATCTTTTCAAAACCCCCAGGGTTTTCCGTTTTGATTTTGCCCAGGGGTATGAGGGATGGAGCGGGGGGTTTGCCGATTATGTTTCAACTGATGAAGATTTATATAAATTGTTATGGCATCGAAGACTTATTCCTGAGTCCCTGCTGAATCCGGATCAGGAAAATATGTCTGAATATGGTCTTTATGTGACGGGTGATAACCGCAGCGATGATCTTTTCATGTTTATAAAAAAAAGATTGGAGGGACTTGAACCGGATACAAAGTATGGGATCATCTTTATTGTAAAGTTTGGCACTAATTCACCTTCGGGATGTATTGGAGTAGGCGGCAGCCCCGGTGAAGACGTTTCAATGAAAGTCGGGGCAGTAATCAGAGAACCCAAGTCCTGCAGTCCTGAAAATGGGAAATTTCAGATGAATATGGACATAGGACAACAGATGGTAGGCGGCAAAGATGCTATTGTCATCGGCAACATTTCCAACGGTCTGGAAGAATGTATCAACTGGGAATACCGTTTCAAAAAGCTGGATAATATTGCAAATCAATTTGAAGCCACCACCGACCACAACGGTTTCCTATGGGTGATGATCGGGACGGATTCCGGTTTTGAAGCCACAACTTCCCTGTATTATACAAATATTGAAATCCGCCTGATTGAAAAGGGGAATATTCAGGTGAAATGATGAGTGTTGAATGCGATTCTCGTTCCCACGCTCCCGCGTGGGAACGCATCCCGGACGTTCTGCGTCCCGTCAATAATCGCTTATAAAAAGGAGAATGTATGAAATTCAGAATGATAGGTACAGCACTGATATTTTTTTCCCTGATACTTTTCCCCTGCCTTGCCGGTGCGGCCTGGCAGGCCGAAATTCTGGCAGAGGGAGAGGATTTGGATGTACCCAACAAAAGTTCCGTCACCATCGGTGTTCAAAACGAAGCCGAAACAACGCCATCGCCACCGTCCCCTCCTTCCTATTCCTGCAATCTCCGGATTGCACCGGCCGACTGGTCTGATTATCTGGCCACAGATATCCGGAAAGAAGGAGAGAAGACATACTGCTGGATTCTTGCGGTCAATCCCCACGGCAATGCAGGATCTCCGGTTTCCCGCACCACCACAGTTTCATGGAATCCGGCAGATTTCGGAGAAGGGGAATATGAACTGAGGGAAGGATATGAATGTTCCGGAACAGTGGTGATAGCGGATATGAAACAGGTGAATTCCTATGAAGTGAGCGGTGAAGACAGCGAGCAGTATTTCAGCCTGACCCTCACAATGCCCGAAAACAGCAACAATAATACAAATAATATACCGCAGGAACCGGATTCGGATCAGGACGGTATTCCGGACAATGCCGATACCGATGATGACAATGACGGTGTGCCGGATGAATCTGATGCCTTTCCTCTGAATGCAGGGGAGCAGAAGGATACAGATAATGACGGAACCGGTGACAATGCCGATACCGATGATGATAATGACGGGGTACCGGATGCAGAAGATGTCTTTCCTTTGGATCCAAAAGAGCAGAAGGATACAGACAATGACGGAACCGGTGACAATGCCGATACCGATGATGACAATGACGGAATGCCCGATGAATGGGAGATCCGTTACGGACTGAATCCCCTGCAGAATGATGCGGATGCAGACGCGGACGGAGACGGGCTTTCCAATCTGGAAGAATATCAGCAGGGAAGTGATCCGCTTTCCGCTGCTGTGATTTCTCCGCAACCGGAACCTGATCCCGCACCGAATTCTCCCCCGGCTCAGCCGCTTCTCCTGTCTCCGGCAGACAATGAAAGTGATGTCGTTCTTACCCCGCTTCTTCAGACCGGGGCTTTTTCCGATCCGAATACCGGAGACAGTCACGGGGAGACTCGCTGGCAGATCAGTGAAACAGCAGATTTTTCTGAAACCGTACTGGATATTACAGATACCGAATCTTTGACAGAATTGCAGATGGAAGAAGGGGAACTCGCAGAAGATACCCAATATTTCTGGAGAGTCCTGTTTATTGATAATCAGCAGGGGGCTTCGGAATGGTCAGAACCTTTCCGCTTCCGCACAATGGCCAATGGTGAGCCGGAAACACCTGAACCGGAGAACCCGGACAGCCCCACCGAAACACCTGAGCCGCCTTCCGACCCCGAGGGTGAAGTGACAGATACAGACCAGGCCGGGGAACCTGGCGATAATCAGGATACAGATGCATCAGAGGAAAATCAGACTTCCGATGGCGGTGGAGGCGGAGGATGTTTTATCTCTGTACTGCCGTTTTGATGAATGGTGAATGATAAACTGACTCGTTTTCCCTCACTCGTTCCCACGTTCCCGCGTGGGAACGCCGGGCAGACACTCCGCTTCCGCTAATCTGTCTGAACACGATTATGCACGATGTTACAGGATGGTCAGGATTTTTGGAGTGCCAAACTGAAAGTTTGGCCGTATTTTCCGAATCATTTCATAGTCCCAAACTTTCAGGCTTCGACGTGAGCTCAGCCGAACGTTCGGGACTCCGTCACTCCTATTTTAGCGGTATTAAATAATCCTGATAAATCCTTTCATCCCGTGAATCCGGGTTCAGACAATTTTTGAACACGATTATGCACGATGATACAGGATGGGCAGGATTTTTTAATCATGTAAATCCTGCATAATCGTGTTCAACAAACGCCTCCGGAAATCCCGGTAAATCCCTGAATCCTGAAAATCCCGGTTCAGACAAACAACAATAAAAAAGGAAACCCCATGCAAAAAACATCTTCATTATTCAGCACACTGCTCACAGCACTCACCATCCTCACCCTCTGTCCGGGCATAGCACAGGCGGAAATGAGCGTGCAGATTCTCACCACCCCCGACCAGAAAATCCTGCCCCTGGAAGTGGAATTTGAGGCCGTCGTGAGCGGCGGCACGGCCCCCTATACCTATACCTGGAATTTCGGAGACGGGGGATCATCCACTTTGCCCAAAGACAGTCATTATTTCAGGGAATCGGGGCAGTATAATGTTACTCTGCTGGTTACAGACACGGCAGGCGGCTACGGTTTTGCATCAAAAACCGTAACGGTTTCATCAAGTACATTCAACCCTGAAAATGCAGTTTTTACTATTTATTCAGATACAAGTATTATATCTTCAATGGTTCAGGACAGTAAAAACAGTAATATCTTATGGGTTGGCACAACGGGCGGAATGATCAGGCTGAACACTGTCACAGATGAAAAGAAATTTTATCTGAATGAACTTCCGGGTATTGATATAAGAGATGTTATACAATCATCTGATGGAGCCTTGTGGATGGTAACCAGTGGTGGACTTGCCCGATTTGATTATGAAACAAATCAATGGACGATTTTCAATACGGACAACAGTGGACTGCCGAGTATATATATTTACTCTCTTCTACAGACATCCGACGAAGCCATTTGGGTGGGAACATGGGGTGGACTTGCTCGATTTGATTATAAAAAAAATCAATGGACAATTTTTAATACGGGCAACAGCGGTCTGCCGCATAATTATATACATTCCCTTATGCAGACATCCGATAAAGCCATTTGGGTAGGGACATGGGGCGGACTTGCTCAATTTGATTATGAAACAAATCAATGGACAATTTTTAATACGGGCAATAGCGGTCTGCCCAGTAATTTTATTTACTGCCTTGTTCAGACATCCGACGGAGCTATTTGGGTCGGAACAGGTGGTGAAGGGCTTGCCCGATTTGATTATGAAAAAATCCAATGGACGGTTTTCAATACGGGCAACAGCGGACTGCCGGATGATAATATTACATCCCTTATTCTGACATCTGACGGAACTATGTGGGTAGGAACACATGATGGCCTTGCCCGGTTTGATTACGAAAAAAAACAATGGGCGGTTTTTAATACGGGCAACAGCAGTCTGCCCAGTAATTTTATTCGCTGTCTTGTGCAGACATCTGAAGGAGCTATCTGGGCAGGAACAACTGAAAATCTTGCCAGCCTTAAATATGAAACAAATCAATGGACGGTTTTCAATACGGTCAGCAGTGGGCTGACAGCTAATTGGATTAAGTCCCTTATACAGACATCCGATGGAGCCGTTTGGCTGGGAACATCCAGCGGTTTCGCCCGCTTTGATTATGAAAAAGATCAATGGACAGTTTTCAATACAGACAACAGCGGACTGCCGAATGGCTGGATTGAGTGCCTTATGCAGACAACTGACGGAGCCATTTGGCTGGGAACATCCAGTGGCGGTCTTGTCCGCTTTGATTATGAAGATAATCAATGGATGATTTTCAATACGGACAACAGCAGTCTGCCGAATGACAGGATTGCTTGCCTGCTACAGGCCTCCGACGGTACGGTATGGGCTGGAACATGGGGAGGGGGGGTTGCCCGCTTTAATTATGAAGACAATCAATGGATGATTTTTAACATGAATAATAGCGGAGTGCCGGATGACCATATTCATTGCCTTATGCAGACATCTGATGAAGCCATTTGGGTGGGAACATACAAAAATGGTCTTGCCCGATTCGATTACGAAAAAAATCAATGGACAGTTTTCAATACTTACAATAGTGGTCTATTGAGTAATGTGATTCTATCTCTTTTGCAGACATCCGATAGAAATGTATGGGTGGGAACAAGTGACAGCCTTGCAAAGTTTGATTACGGGAAAAATCAATGGACTGTTTTCAATTCGTACAACAGCGGATTGCCGAATAGCAATATTTGGTCCCTTATGCAAACATACGACGAAGCCGTATGGATGGGAACAGGCAATGGTCTTATCAAGTTTGATTATAAAACTGAACAATGGATCGTATGGAATTCGTACAATACTGGACTTTCAGGTGATATTATAGTATCGCTTCTCCAAAATAATGACGGAACCATTTGGGCCGGAACACAATTTGGCGGCCTGAACCGCCTCTCCTTCCCCTCCACCACCCAATCCCCCGGCCACCTAATCCTCTTAGCCGGAGGCGGAGCCGCACAGACCAACCCCCTATGGAAAACCACAAAAGAACTTGCCACATCTGTGTACCGCATTTTCAATTCCAGAGGATTCAAAAACACCGACATTTTCTTCATGTGCCCGGAAAAATGGGCCGATTTCAACGGGGACGGCTATGACGACCATATTGTGGACCGCCCCATGCCGGATGAGGACCGCAACCTTACTGTATCCGACCTGGAATACGCCATTACCGAAAGGGCTGTAAACGCCCATACCCCCGGAACCCCGCTCTTTCTCTACATCATAGACCACGGCTACGCGGACGACGGCATCAAAGGCCCGTCCTTCATGATTTCCCCCGGAGAAATCCTCTATGCGGACGAACTCAATACCATGCTGAACACTTACGAAAGCGAAACCAACGGACAGGTGATTGTCATCAACGAATCCTGCTATTCCGGAGCCTTCATGTCCCGCCTGAAAAAACCGGGCAGAATTGTCATCACCTCGGCATCGGATCATATTGTCAATTACGACAACTACGGCTCCGACAGCTTCACCCACCATTTTCTCCGTTATCTCTTTGAAAACAGCACAATCCACCAGGCATTCTCCAAATCCGTGCGCCGCCTGCAGGAATCCAACCTCACCTTCTACCAGACCCCGCAACTGGACGACAACGGGGACGGTAAATATGATGATAATGACGGATTGCTAACGGCATCCATCCGCCTGGGCGGGGATTTTGCCACAGGCGCGCCCTGGCCGGAAATTCTGACTCTGGAAAAAGGGCCGCTGTCCGGCACATCCGTTTCTTTCACTCTCAGCACCAACGCCCGCATGAAACGGGTCTGGGCAACTTTGCAACCGCCCGGATACATACCGGACACGGACGGAAACTACCAGAACATCGAACTGGAATTCTTCAATCTTTCGGATAATGACGAAGACCTGACCTACACCGGAAGTTATGAAAAATTCACGGAAAAGGGGCAGTACATCCTCACTTTCTACATCAAAGACCAGTTCGGCAACGTGGCGCAGTCCGCCCCTGTCCGCATTAATACCGGTGTATCTCCCGGAGATGTGAACGGGGACGGGGATGTCACCCTGACCGACGCGGTTCTTTCCCTGAGAATCTGTTCCGGTGAAGACACGACCGGGCAGAATATCAGCACAGGGGCGGATGTGAATCAGGATGATAAGATCGGGACGGAGGAGGCTGTGTATATTCTGCGGAAAGTCAGCGGACTGTAGGGTGGGCGGAGCGCAGCGGAACCCACCGTTCTGGCTGTAAAAATCCGGTACTGATTTCAGATAGCGGGAAGGAGCACAGGGAAAAACACATGCCTGTACCGGAAAAAAATGTTATGATTTCTCTGCACAGCTTTTTACTGTCCGGAAAATGACCGAAAATAAAAGGAGAAATAATGAACCGTTCCGATATATCTGACAGCAATTGGGTGGTACGCCCCCTTGTTCCCGAAGAAGTATATACCGACAGGGAGGAGTTTCTGGAATATTTTTACAAAGCCGCGCTGCGGGCCGGAACCCGGAGAACCGTGTCAACGGTTCTGCTGGGACAGCGCCGCATGGGCAAGACCGAAATCTTCAAACGGGTGGTCAACCGGCTCTTTTTCAGTCAGGATCCCAAACATCCGGAGGCTGTGGTGCCGGTGTATTTCTGCTTTCCCGACACAGTTACGGATAACAAAACATTTGCAAAGGACTATCTGGAAAATTTTCTCCGTTATTATGCGGGATTTCTCACCGGCCAGCCCCGCATGGTCACGGACTGTCTGCGGGGGGAATTTCTTCTGTCGGAAATCGAAAAATCCCGTCCCCTGTATCCCTTCACCCGCACCCTGGATCTGCTGATCCGCTTGTACCGGGACATTGAAAACGGCAACAGTTTTCTTCCCCACAGGGACGTGCTGGAAATGCCGCGCCGGGTTTCGGACATTGACGAATCCACCATTGTCATGTTCCTGGATGAATTTCAGAACACCCGCCTCCCCCAGTACAGTTTCGACATAGCCGGTCTCATGCAGCAGGCCGTGGAATCCCCCACCTGCCCGCATTTTGTCACCGGTTCGGCCATGAGCATTCTGGGACGGGAGATCATCGGGCGCGGTTCCCTGTTCGGCAGATTTGATTCTGAGGAAATCACCTCCCTGACGGACTACTGGGGAAAAGAACTGGCTCTGAACGCTGCCCGGTACCACAGAATTGATCTGCCGGAGACAATGGCTCCGGTAATTGCAGAACGGTGCGGAGGCAATCCCTTTTACATCAATGCACTGGTCAGGCAGTCCGCCAAGACCCGCACAGTCATTTCAGATGAAGAGATTCTCAATAAAATCCTGGCCCTTGATATTTCCTCCGGTTTCATCTGGGGCGAACTCAGCGATCAGGTGAACCGCTGGATTGAACGCATCAACGGATACGGCATCACCAAATGGGTGCTGTATCTCTCGGCCCTGGAGGAAAACGAGAACAAAGAACGCAGAAATGAACTGAATCTGGAGAAAATCCGGCAGACCATTCTGGAAAAAGAGGGAAAGGATGTTTCCGTATCCCAAATCCGGGATGTGCTGATCCGCCTGTCACGGGGCGATCTGGTGGAATTTCTGGAAATGGGCAACTGGTTCCGGCGGGTGAAGGATCCCATTCTGCGGGAATTTCTCAAAGTCTGGGGAAGGATTGAGGTGGAGGGGCAGCGTCAGAATATTGTCGTGGAAAATCTGAAAGATGATTACATGAAACTGAAACGCCGTTTTTCCGAATACAGGGGATACCTGGCCGAGGTGCATATGACACAGGTGCTGCTCAGCGGACGCAGGACAGTGCTTCCGGGCTGTTTTTTCCATGCGGATCAGGATATTGAACTTCCGGATTTCATCTATGTGGAACGCCGGATGCGCATGGGGGCGGGAAAAGGACGGGAAATTGATGTGTACGGAGCCGCGGGCGGTGAAAAATGGGTCTGCCAGAGCAAATGGGTGAAGGAGAAAACGGGAATTGCCGTGCTGAAGGATCTGAAAGATCAGGCTGACACCGTGATGCAGGCAAAGGAACCGCTGCGGCTGCGCATGTGGATTTTTGCCCATGCGGGACTCACGGATGAGGCCCTGGCATATGCAAAAAAACAGGATATTCTGTGGTCGGATCGGAAACAACTGGATGAACTGCTGGTGCATCTGGGGCTGCGGCCCCTGCCGGATCTGTGAACATGAGCGTGGGCATAAATGCCCGAACGGAATGGGAAAAGGACGCTGAATCGCCCCCGGTGGACGGAGTGCGAAAATGAAGGCCGGAGGGCCGGTTTTTCGCGAGACACTTTTGGATGGAGCGCAGCGGAACCCACCGTTTCAGACAGTTTTTTGAGACAATGATTATGACCCGCAATACAAAAAAACATAGCCTGCCACTTTACCGGCAGATCCTCATCTGCATCCTATTTTCATCCCTGCTTTGGGGCTGCGCCAACCCTGTCGGCCCTCCCTGTATCAAAAACGGCAAACCTTACGGTGTCACCTCCGGCATCTTCCGCAGTCAGTGGGATGATTATTATGAACGGGGGCTTTCCTATGCTGAGGGAGAATGTTATTCTGCTGCCCTGGCTGACTTTGCAACAGCCCTGAAAGGCAATAACCGGGACGACTGGATGGTCCGGACCTTCGGAATGCATTTTATTGATTATTTTCCGCACCGGGAAAAAGGAATTGTGCATTTTTATATGGGAGATATGCGGGCGGCTGAAAAAGAGCTGGAAATATCCCTTCAGCAGAAAAAAACAGAAAAAGCAGCGTATTATTTAAACAGAGTCCGGAAAAAAATGCTGGAGGAAAAACATGCTGCTGCCGGTTCTCCCCTCATTATGCCTGATATACCGCAGGTGAAAAGCGGCAGAAGTGAAATCCGGACCAATAAAGAAATTATCTGTATTTCCGGAACTGTAACTGACGAAAACTATGTACATGCCCTAAATATTAACGGAGAAAAAATTCCGGTTCCGCCCGGAAAATCTTCTTTTTTTTCCCAAAAGATAAAAACCGTACCCGGATGGCAGGAAATAAACATCACAGCCGAAAATCTGCTGGGGGGCAAATCAGCGCATCTGATCCGTATTTTTACAGACCGGGCCGGACCGCTCATCCTTATCCGGCATATGTCCGTTAATGCAGAAGGCGGATATCTGCTGGAAGGATATCTGGAAGATGATTCGCCTGTATCTTCTTTCTTTATCAACGGGCAGGCCGCAGAAATGTTTCCGGATGCAGAGAATGAAAAAAAATATTTTTTTGCTTTTTTATCCCATACGTCTCAAATCCGCATACTGGCCAAAGACAGCATGGGAAATGAAACAGAGGCTGCATTTTCATTTCCCGCGCAGCAGCAAACTCCGGAATTTCATCAGCGGGAAAATGCAGGGAATCCGCTTCTGTTTTTCCTGCTGGCACAGACATCTGTGATGACTGATTCGGGGTATTTTCTTCCAAAACCGTCAGACCCGGCATCAGGCCCGCAGATTTATCTGGCGGAATGGCAGGAGAATGATTTTTCTTTTGCGGAAAATATCCGGATTCGCGGCCATGTCCGAAGTTCTCCGTCTGTTGTTTCCATCCGGATAAACGGAGATACGGTTTCATCCGGACCGGGCAGTCTGATTTTTTTCTCCCATCCTTTGTTTTTGAATCCGGAGGAAAATGCTGTTGAAATTTCCGCTGAAGACGAATCCGGCCGCAGAAGCGTCAGAAAAATCAGTATTGTGCATAAAAAACAGGCTGTTTACGATTTGAAACACCGTTACAGTCTTCTCATTCATCCTTTTCGCGGCGGAAAAAAGAACGCAGACGTTTTTAACAACGGATTTTCTGAAAAACTGTTTCAGGGGCAACGTTTTCAGATTTATCGGCAGGAAAATACAGTTTCTCCCCTGAAGCGGAAAGCGGGAGGCACTGACGGAATTCTCAGTGGAAGAATATATGAGACACATGCGGGAACCGAAATTGTTGCGCGGATGATTGACCGGACAAGCTCAGAAATTCTTACGACAGAAGATGTGTATGCAGAAGCGGGATCTGTCCGGACAGTAAAAGATATTGCCGGAGAACTTTGTGAAAAACTGATCCGGGCATGTCCCCTGGTGACAGGCGAAATCCGTGAAATTGACCGCCGGAAAATCCAAATCAGAACCGGTGAAAAGCGGCTGAAAAACGGCTGGCCTCTTATTGTGTACAGACCGGAACCCCGATCCCACCGGGGAAGCGATACCCGTATTCTCGGCAGTGCGGCCCTGGAGGAACTTGGGGAGGATACATACGGGGCCTGGCTTTCGGACGGATGCGGAAAAGATATTCAAACAGGAGACAGGATAATATCAAAATGAAAGCAATTTCAAAAGAGGAAGAAGAACAGATACTGGATGAATGTCTGAAGCAGGGGAAAAAAGAGGGGATTGTACGGCAGTATTACCGGTTGATCCTTAAAATTGTCCGGGACCGCGTGGAAAAGGAAAGTCTGTTTTATTCCCGGGAAGATATTGACGATATCGTCCATGATGTATTTGTCAGGCTTTTTGATAATCATTGCAGACGGCTGCGTCAATATGACCCGGTAAAAGGGAAGAATCTGGCTTACTGGATTATCCTTATCAGTCTTCAGACAGCGAGTGATTTTATCACCCGGAAAAAAAAGGACAAGGTTTTTGAAACCGAATCAGAGGAAACAGATGAAAATGATCCGGTCAGAGGACTGAAATATGAGATAAACCTGCAGCAGGAAGAAAACCGCATGGAAGCCCGGTCCGAACTCCGGCAGATTATCCGGCTGACGGAGCAGCTGACCCCGGAACAGCAACTGGTTATGCAACTCAGCTTTTTTGACAAACCTCCCCTGACTCCGGAAGAAATTGCCGAAATGACCGGGAAAAGTATCAAGGCTGTTTACAGTCTGAAATTCAGGGCTGTACAGCAGTTAAAAGAACTGCTCCGGACTGTCGGATAGAATGCATACCGGGATGATCGGAAAACACCGGTTTCCGCGAAAGAGGGGAAAAAATATGAAAAAGGAGTGTATCCAAATGATAATGCTTGCAAAATACAGTGAAGGACGATGTACGGAAACAGAAAGAAGAATGGTGGAAAAACATCTGGCCGCCTGCTCCCGCTGCCGAAGAACATATACCGAAAGTTATTCGGCCTGGAAAACCTTTTCCCGTAGCGGTTGGGAAAAAGCATCGGATGAGGAAGTCACCTGGGTTATGACCCGGCTGAAATCATCAGGAAAAAAAGGGAAGACCTATGCATGGATACGGAATATCGCTTCGGATATCTTCAGTCTGCCGGGTTTTTCCCTGATGCTGGCCCCCCGGTTGCCGGGTGCGGTCCGGCGGAGCAGTCCGGCAGAAGAAGTCCGGGATTCGGATATCTCTTTGATGACAAAGGAATTCGGATCGCTGTGTGTATATTTCTATGCGGAAAAAAGCGGAGATGACGGCGTTAATATCCGCGTTACGGTCATAGACGGAAAGCAAAAAGCCGCAAATGTCCGTCTGATTTTTCTGCGGGAAGGAGGAGGAACTACCTCGCATCCCCTGGCCGGAGATTATGAGTATTTCGAGCACATGCCCTTTGGAGATTATACTTTTTTATTGAAACAGAATGCCGAAGAAAAAGGGCGGTGCCGGATCCGTATCAGTGAAAAGGAGATTTGCATAAAAGATGATGACGCTTGAAAGCATCCGGGAAGGAGACAGTCTCAGAATCAGTCTGATCCGGCCGGGGGATTCCATTTCCTCCTACGGGGTCATGCATATCCCCATCCGGCAGCTGGCGGATTACTGCGGCCGTATGGTGGAGACCCTGAACCGTACCACCCGTAAGGGAATCGGATATTCCGAAGCTCTGGTCCAGCTGAAAGATCTGGGTACACTGCTGTGCAATGATCTGCTGACTTCTGAAATCAAGGAAAGTCTGCTGCATACCGATGAAATCCATCTTTCGGTGAGAACCGATGACCGTCTGGTGCATATTCCCTGGGAACTCATCTGTCTGGATGATAAATTTCTCTGTTGCAGATTTGCAATGGGGCGGAATGTCCAGACCCGGCAGACAATCCGGAGAAGGGTGCAGCGGCAGATCTCTTATCCCATGCAGATGTGGGTGGTGGCCAATCCCCAGGGGGATCTGGATAAGGCCCTGGAGGAGGGGATGGAAATCTGCGACGGTATGGACCGGCTGAATGTTCCGGAACTGCGGATCAACGCGTTTCTGGGTTCAGAAGTCTGTCTGCCGGATGTGCAGAAAAAAATCCGGAATTATGATATGCTGCATTTTGCCGGTCATGCGGATTATGACAGTGAGGACCCGGGGCAGAGCGGATGGAAACTGAAAGATTCGCTTCTGCGGGCTTCGGATCTGAAAAAAATGGAAGGCGGCGCGGCCATGCCCCTGCTGGTTTTCTCCAATGCCTGCCAGTCGGCCCGGACCGGAGAGTGGGGCAGTCCGGAAACAGGGGCTGACAATGCGGAAGACCGCAGTTTCGGTCTTGTCAATGCTTTTATGATGAGCGGTGTGCGCCATTATATCGGGACTGCCTGGGAAATCCGGGATGAATCGGGCAGTCATTTTGCTTTGGAATTCTACCGGCATCTGCTGGCCGGAAATACCATCGGTCAGGCCCTGCGCCTTTCCCGGCAGACCATGTCGGAAAAAGGACAGGATGCGGGATGGGCCGCGTATGTGCTGTACGGAGATCCTTCTGTATCCTATTTCGGGCAGTCAGAAGCGGAAAATCTTCTGTGCCGGGAAAAAAAATCTGCCCCGGTTCCGGAATATATCATTCACAGCAGTTCCTCCCCAACGGCAGAAACCATGTCAAACGGCATTCGTTCCGGCAAATCGGATGCAGCTCGGGATGGGCAGCCGGATATTCTGAAATCTGTAAAAAATCTTACAGGCAGGAGAGGATTTTTATTGGGGAGTATGCTGGCAATCCTCATGTTTTTCCTGCTGATCCTGCTTTTTCCCCCTTTTCCGGAATTTTTTTCACCTGAAAGACCGCCGGTCTCCTCTTATGCAAAGGAAAGTGTTCCGGAACCGGTGTATGAGGATAAATGGACTTCCCGGCCCCTGCAGATGACGGTGATGTACGATGCGGACAGTCCCCATTCGGATTTGGAGGATATGATAGCCGCGGCTGTGGAAATGAAGGTCGCGGCGGAATATCCCCGTATCCCCCTGGTGGATCGCCAGTATATAGGGGAAATGCTGGCCGAGCATGACCTGAACCGCTCAGACCGTATTGATCCGGCCAAAAAACTGAGTCCGGGAAAAATTCTCCCGGCCAGTTTCCGGCTCCGGGTAAAGGTAAGCCGTACACAGGCAGATGCATCAGTGCAGATGCGCCTCATTGACAATGAAAGCGGCCAATACCTGGATGTATATTCCAAAAACTTTCAGCCCGAAGAGCGCATTGCAGATCAGAAAGACGAACTGGCCGGAGAACTGCTGGAAACCCTGCGGGAACTCTATCCTTTGCAGGGAACGGTGACAGAGAGATATGAGCAGAGTTTCCGCCTGAATATCGGAACAGAGGTGGGCGTAAGACCGGGGCTGCGGTTCCGGGTGGCGGATGCGGATACAGAAATCACCCTGAAAATCGTATCCGCAGGCCGCAGCAGCAGTGCAGCCGTATCCGAAAATCCGGATCGGA
>JAABRU010000017.1 GCA_011390755.1 Desulfobacteraceae bacterium
GAGAAAGCATTTTCAGTGAACAGTTGTCAGTTATCAGTTATCAGCCGCCGGTTACCAGCCTCCGGCCGTCAGTTACCAGTCCCCGGCCGCCAGTCCCCAGTCCCCAGCCCCCAGCCCCCAGTTCCCAGCCGCCAGTCCCCAGCCCCCAGTTCCCAGCCGCCAGTTGCCAAATTATTACTGACAACTGCTCAGGGAACTTCCACAGAGTCAAAAATCCGTGTGATGATTTGCTCACTGCTGATATCTTCGGCTTCGGCTTCATAACTCAGAAGGATACGGTGACGCAGCACATTGGGAGCGATGCTTTTGATATCCTGGGGGGTGACATAGGGCCGTCCCTGAAGAAAGGCATAGGCACGGGCCGCCATGCTGAGATAAATGGTGGCTCTGGGAGATGCGCCGAACTGTATGTACTGTGAAATATCAATATGATATTCTTCGGGATTCCGTGTGGCAAAGACAATATCCACAATATAATCCCTGAGCTTTTCATCCACATAGATGGAACGGATCAGTTCCCCGATTTCATCCAGATGGGAAGGGGCAAGCACCTGCCGGATTTCCACAGATTTTTCAAATCCCACCCGTTTCATGATCTCTTTTTCTTCGGTTTTGTCCGGATATCCGATGATCAGTTTCAGCATAAAACGATCCACCTGGGCTTCGGGAAGGGGATAGGTCCCTTCCTGTTCTATGGGGTTCTGGGTGGCCATGACCAGGAAAGGGTCCGAAAGGGGAAAGGTGCTTCCCCCGATGGTGACCTGCCGCTCCTGCATGGCCTCCAGCAGGGCAGACTGCACTTTGGAAGGCGCTCGGTTAATTTCATCCGCGAGGATGATATTATGAAAAATCGGGCCTTTTTTGATAGAAAAATCTCCGGTTTTGGGCCGGTAGATTTCCGTGCCGATCAGATCGGCCGGTAATAAATCGGGTGTAAACTGAATCCGTTTAAAATCGGCCTGCACCGTATCCGAAAGTGCCTTCACCGCACTGGTTTTTGCCAGCCCGGGCACCCCTTCAATGAGAATGTGGCCTTTGGTAAAAAGTCCCATGAGCAAACCGTCAATGAGTTCCTGCTGCCCGACCAGTACCTTGGCAATTTCGCTTTTTATGCTGTTTACCAGCAGGTGCTTTTCTTCAATCTTTGCTTTCAGTTCTTCTGCACTCACCTCGCTCACAATGTTCCTCCTTCAGAAATCCGAACGGTTAGTCTAAGGTTGAGAAAATAATGAATCTGCCGGTATTTGTCAACTGTTCCGATCTTTCGGATCTAACGGAGGGGTACATTGGCAGCGGCATTCATTTTTGTGCAGGCACTTACATTTTTGTTCTTAATCTGGGCATCATGAAACAAAATTGTAATTTTCAGAAACCTCACAGATCCGCTTTTAATTAAATTATATGCTTTATAATCAGTATGTTTTAAATCTTTCACATCTTTGGCACGGGCATTGCTTAATATCAATACAGAAAAGAAAAATTATTTCAGAAGCATGAATTTTATTAACCTAATGCTTTGTCAGAACTGAAAATTAGGGTTGGGCATCGCATAATTTATTTACACAGTTATAAACTGAAATCCGTTTACCCCTAAAATTAAGCTATGACAAAGCACTAATTATTTTATCAACCTAATTATTTTATCAACCTTTTGGAGGAGATCGTATCATGAAAGCAGTTTTGTTCACCCTGTTTTTTACAGCAATTACCCTGATCAGTGCCTGGGCCGGAGATGAACCGCCCACAATAGAATCCAACAAAACCGCCATTGATCTGGTGCAGAATCATGCCAATTATCTGTGGACGCTTATTGCGGCTGTGCTGGTTTTTTTTATGCAGGCCGGCTTTGCCATGGTGGAAGCCGGTTTTACCCGTGCCAAAAATGCAATTAATATTATGATGAAAAACCTTATGGATTTTTCCATGGGAACCATCATTTTCTGGGCAGTGGGTTTCGGCCTGATGTTCGGTGCCTCATCCAGCGGATGGTTCGGGACCAGCGGTTTTTTCCTGAGCGATTTTTCGCCGGACGGCGACCCCTGGGTGCTGGTCTTCTGGATGTTCCAGGTGGTATTTGCAGCGACCGCGGCCACCATTGTTTCCGGTGCAATGGCAGAACGTACCAAGTTTACCGGCTATATACTCTACAGTATCGGTCTGACCGGTCTGATTTATCCCATATTCGGCAGCTGGGCCTGGGGCAGTCTGTTTAACGGGAGCGGATGGCTGGAAAATCTCGGATTCATTGATTTTGCCGGTTCCACAGTGGTTCACTCTGTCGGGGGCTGGGCAGCTTTGGCAGGGGCCATCGTACTGGGGCCACGCATGGGAAAATATGGCAAAGACGGTTCTGTAAAACCCATCCTCGGTCATAATATCCCCCTGGCCGCACTGGGCGTTTTTATTCTCTGGGTGGGATGGTTCGGTTTCAATGCCGGTTCCACCACAACTGCCGACAAATCCATTGCCATGATCGCAGTCAATACCAATCTTGCGGCCGCCGCCGGTGCAATTCTGGCCATGCTTACCTCCTGGATCAAATTCGGAAAACCTGAAGTGGGTATGAGCCTTAACGGTGCTCTGGCCGGTCTGGTCGGCATTACCGCAGGATGTGCCAATGTATCTCCGGGCAGTGCCATCATCATCGGAGCTGTGGCCGGTGTGCTGGTGGTTCTCTCTGTTCTTTTTATTGAAAAAATGAAAATTGATGACCCGGTCGGTGCGGTATCTGTCCACGGTGTCAACGGTGCATGGGGAACCCTGGCAGCGGGCATCTTCAATATGGGCGGAACCAGTGCAAAAATTCTGGGAGTACAGTGTCTGGGAATTGCCTCCTGCTTTATCTGGACATTTGCCCTGGCTTTCACCATGTTCAAGGTGATAGATATGACCATGGGACTGCGGGTTTCTCCGGAAGAAGAACTGGAAGGACTGGATTATTCTGAACACGGCGGAAATGCCTACCCGGATTTTGAAGTTCTTTCCTATGGAGGAACCGGGGTATCTCCCAAAGGCTACGGTTCGGCAGCCAGCCCGGTGATGGCAGGCAAAACAGTGGAACAGTCCGGATGATTTCCCAAAAAATAAAATCAATGCCGTTTCCTTAAAAACTCCCCGCCTCCCTTTACAAAAGGGGTGGAAAAAAAACCTTACGCCAGCAGCATTGCCCCCTGAGAGAGGGGCCAATGCTGTTTGTCTTAGGCGATTTCCAAATATGAATGCAGCGCTTCCGCAGGAGTCATAAACGGAAAGTCTGTAACCGGACTGCCGTCTGTCAGGCACTGCCAAACTTTCAGTTTGGCACTCCTCCGGTACATTTTTTTCAGGAAATCACCTTAAAAGGAATATTTTTTCCACCCTGCCACCAGCGGTGCGTTACGGCCTTCGGTCTAACGCACCCTACCGGGGGCATGACACCTGCCACCTTCCCACCTGCCACTTATCAAAAAAAATGCAGGGACGAAAATTTTTCGTCCCTGCATTCAGGCAAATGACGGTTCGGCAGTTCCATCAAAAAAATCAGAGGCTTTGCCCTTTTTATTTCGGATCACCGATGGTTTTCCGTACAATGCCCATGAGTTTATCCGGATCAAAGGGCTTGGTCAGGGAAGCCACGGCTTCTTTAATAGCCAGATGCCGTCCCTGCATTCCGCTGATGACAATGACAGGGATGTCTTTAAATTCCTGCTCTTTGGACATTTTGCGGTAAAAGCGGGTTCCCCACTCTTCGGGCATGGAAAGATCCAGGGTGATCAGATCCGGTTTTTCCTGCTTCAGCACTTCATATGCCCTGACACCGTCATCGGCTGTACAGGTCTCATAACCGTTGTCTTCCAGCACATTTGTGATGTATTTGACGATAATGGGATCATCATCCACAATCATAATTTTTTTTGCCATAATATAACCTCATAAATTACTTTAATAAAATCCCCTCCCCTGCGGGAGGGGCGGGGGTAGGGTGACATCCGTTTTATTTCGCAAAGACCCCGGCTTTTGTCTTATTGTGGCATTCCGCACACATTACCGGACCGGCTTTTGCCTGTTCATGGCAACCTTTGCAGCACAGATGATACACTCTCGCAAGGGAGGCTTTGTTCCCCTTTCCGTCTGCCATATGGCATTCGGAACATTCCTTATCAGAGCTTTCATCCTCTGTCTTTTCTCCGTTTTCATAAGAATGATGACAATAATGGCAGTCTTCAATCCCGGCTTTTTCATTATGTTCATCATGGGCAAAATATACCGGAGGGCGCATTTTTTTGCCAAAAGCACTGTCCTGCACAAACCGCACATCTTCCTGAGAATAACCCGAAAGAACGGTGATTGCAAGCGCGAATGCCAGAACCGTTATGGGAATCAGATATTTTTTCTTCATAATCCTTTCCTTTATGATACTGATTAATTATGGGGCGGGGCGGCCCCCGCCATCTCCGAATCCTTTCTGCATGACGGGTCAGCGGTGCATAACCCGGCAGAAAAACCTTTTCATATATTATTCCGGTTTTTCAATCAGATCGTAGAGAATATCGCCGAAAAATTTGATATCCATATGAAGTCCGTAATGCTCCACAATATCTTCCAGACCTCCGTGGCAGTTGTGACAGGGAGCGATAATGGTTTTGGCTCCCCTTGATTTGGCAGCAAACAGCTGCTCTGCCTTGATGCGGTTGCCGTCCACACGGGTATTCCGGTAGGGGGGGCCGCAGTTGATAACCCCGCCGCCCGCACAGCAGCAGTAATTGTGCTCCCGGTTGGGATGCATCTCAATGAACTCTTCGCAGCTTTCGCCCACAATATACCGTGCCATTTCATGCAGTCCCCGTCCCCGAACCACATTACAGGGGTCATGCAGGGTGACGGGGGATTCAAATTTCTTTTTGAGTTTCAGCTTGCCTTCTTTGATCAGATCATGAAAAAACTCAATGGAATGCACCATGGGAAGCGGGGGCATTTTCCAACCCAGCCAGCGGTTGCCCATGTCATAGACCGAGCGGAAGGCATGACCGCATTCTCCCATGACAATCCTTTTCACTTTCAGGCGCATGGCGGTTTCAAAATGGACTTTCTTCACCCGTCCCATGATTTCATGATCACCGGTGTACATGGCCATGTCGCTGTTGTCCCATCCGGGGCTGGAAGGCATGGTCCAGTTCAGACCGGCCGCATTGAAAATAACTGCTGCCTGATAGATGAGCTGGGCCCGGAATTTGGGTTCGGGGCCGATAACCGAATACATGAAATCCGCACCTTCCTTATCCAGGGGAATCCGAAGATTGGGAATTTCTTCTGCTGCCTCTTCCTCCTGCCACTGCAGGGTGTCAATCCACTCATCATCCTTTACCCACATCTGGTTCATGGTCACAGAATGACTGTGGGAAGTATCTTCAATATAGGTCGGTGTTACGCCCAGTTTGTTGCAGATACGCCGGACCACCAGCATAATATAGGCAATATCCACTCCCAGAGGGCAGTACATGGCGCAGCGGCGGCAGAGATTGCACTCGGTGGAGGCAATTTCCGACATGCGCTGAATGGCCGCAGTGCCCACATCCCCTTTCCTTTTTATCATTTCCCACATGGTCTGTTTGACCTTTCCGGCCGGGGAATAGGAGGGATCTTTGTCATGGGACAGATAATAATGACAGGCTTCGGAACAAAGCCCGCAGTGGACACAGGTGTCCACATAGGTTTTCAGCCGGGCACCGGTCTCATTTTTCAGGACATCATTGATGACCTTTCTGACCTGTTCATCTGTGAGCACTGAAGCACTTTTGATAATACCTTCATCCCTGATAAGGGATGTTTTCATATTTTTTGCAGAGTCGAGCATTTTTCCTCCTTAAAATTACCAATCCTGAACGTGTCTGACCGCGCCGAATTCCGATCCGATATATCCCCTTGTAAAAGGGAAGAAAATCATGTGGCTCAGCCGGGTGAACGGAATGGCCATGAGCATAATTTCACCGGAAAGAATGTGCAGAATACCGCAGATGCTGTACCCGGGCCACTGATGATAGGTCCAGAAACCGGTCAGAAAGGGTGCGGCCACAATGGCCAGAATGACAAAATCGGATGCACTGGTCAGATATTTTACTTCCGGATCTTTGAGACGGCGGATCATAAAAAAAGCACATGCACCGACCACAAGAAAAGCCATAACATCTCCGACACTGTCCGGAAGATACCACCAGCTTACATTCCAGGATTCACTGATGAGCGCGATATGGCCGTAAACAAACAGGGGGGACAGGAGCAGGCAGAAATGAAAAATAAAGGTGACAACGGTCATCCCCGGATGCTTACGCATATTGGTAGTGGCAAAAGGAGTCAGCCAGCGCAGAATAGAGCGCATCCCGTAATAGGGACTGGCATAGGAAAAAATAACGTTATCTCTTTTGGCTGCCAGAATGCCCATGCTGAGCAGACGGTAGAGGCATCCGCCGATGAAAACAATAAAAGCCACCCAGACCATAGGGCCGCTCACGAAATTATAAATACTGTGCATATAAACCTCCTGCAGATTTCCGGAAAAGAATCCACACTTTTATCCCGAAGCCTTCGGCAAAACCGGCCGCTTTCGGGAGGATTTGTGAAATATATTTTCTGAAAATCGTCTCGCTTCAGATTTGGTTAAGGGAAATGACCTCCCGGAAATACTGTTCTTTCTGGCCGCTCACACGGGTAATTCCCCGGATGAGAAGCTTTGTGCCGTCCGGGCTGAAAACCGGCTCCCAGAGCATATCATAGCTTTCCCGCAGTATTTTCCCGTCCACGATATAGGTATAATGCCTGTTCTTTTCCACTTTCACCGCCAGATGCTCTCCGTCGTGACTGAAAGCCGGTTTCCAGGCCATGTCAAAGTCTTCATCCCATTTTTTGCCGTCGGTCATCACATAATAACGGCCGTTGTCTTTTCCGATGCAGGCCACACGGTTATGACGGGGACTGAAAACCATGTCTGTCACATATTCATCCACACAGGGTTTCCATGCTTTTCCGTCCACGGCCACCGTCCATTTTCCGAATTTGGGGGCTACAATGGCGGCAATATGCTGCATATCCGGGCTGTAGGCATGGTGCCACAACTGTACGAATTTTTTGTTCCAGATAATTTCCCCGTCTCTGGCCAGCATCCATGCACCGCCAACCCGGACCGGCGCGCTTACCGAATCGCCTCCGGGGCTGAAACGGGGTTTCCAGACGCAGCCGAAAAAATTGTTCCAGGCCTGTCCGTCAACAGCAATGCTGTATTCATAATTGCTTTTGCGTATCTGGGCGGCCACATGTTTTCCGTCCGGACTGAACTCCGGTTCCCAGACATTCATAAAATTATTTTCCCATGTCCTGCCGTCCACGGCTGTGGTGTAACATCCTTTGCGGAAGGTATGGATATCCCCTTCGGAAAAGGGCACCACCTGTACGACCCCGGATGTATGCATTCCGTCCGCACTCACGGAAAGATCCGTCATGAACATAAATTCATTTTCCCAGGGCACATCATTGTTGACAGCCAGGTATTTCCCCTCTTTCTGCGCAGCAGCGATAATGCGGGAACCGTCTGCACTGATATGCAGATTCCACATATAGTCATAACGGTTTTCCCAGGTTTCACCGTCCACGGCAACGGTCCATTCCCCCACATCGGAAACTGTGGCGGTCAGCCGGTTATCCGGCGTGTACTGCAGGTAGCATATTTTATCAAAAGTGCTTTCCCAGATTTCACCGTTGACACATACACCGAATTCCTCCTCCGGTGTTTTGATAACGGCCGCGACTTTTTCACCGTCCGGAGAAACTGCAGGTTCTTCCATATACCCGTACTCCTCCTTCCATTTACCCAGATCGGTGATGATTTTTCTGCCGGGATTCCAATCCCACTGCTCTTTACCTATCATACATATCTCCTTATCTTATCTCTCATTTTTTTGAGAGTAAAGATGCGGCAACGCGGCGCAGTTCCTCGGCCTCCGGGGGTTTTTCCATATAGGCATCAGGATCGGGAACCGCACCGCCCAGCCTTGCGTTTAACATTTTCAGATAATGACTGAACGTTTTGTTTGCAATGGCCGAAAGCATAATCACCGGTATCTTTGCAAGCTGCTCATCGGTTCTGAGCTGCTGATACATGAACACCCCCCCCTCGCCGGGCATCATGATATCCAAAGTGATGAGATCCGGATGATGCGCTTTGGCCTTTTCTATACCTTCACTGCCGTTTTTGGCAGAGATTGCCTTAAAACCGCTGGTTTCAAACAGGGTGGAAAGAAAAATCCGCATATCCAGTTCGTCATCCACGATTAACACAATTTGCTTATCCATCGAATAGCCTCCCAATAGAAAGGATTTAGGGATTTGGATGCAGGGGCCGGGGGATGCAGGGGAGTTGAAACAGTGCATCATTAATATCAGCCCTGAAAACCGGATACCTGTCCCCCAATCCCCAACTCCCTGCCCCCTAGTCCTAAATGATGCTATTCGTCAACCGCAGATGACATATTTATTCTTCTTCCACCTTATCGGGCCGGTTGACGCTTGCCACCGGACAGGATGCCCGCAGTACCACCTGTTCCACCGTACTTCCCAGCAGAGCCTTTTCCGGATCAATCTCTTTGGCATGATGGGCCATGATAATCAGATCTCCGTTGACTCTGCGGGAATATTTTACGATTTCGATATACGGAATACCTTCCAGCACTTCCACCTCATAATTATCGAAATCCCCCATCTGGGATACATAGCGTTTTTCAATCTTCTCTTTGGCCTTCTGAATCTGCTCTTCCACTTCTTCCTGGCTGAATGTTTTGCCGGATGCAATGGAACTCATATCCAGACAGTGGAAAAGATAGAGTTTGCAGCCGATGAAATTGGACACCCTGAAAGCAAATTTGAAAGCCGAATCCGATGCTTTGGAAAAATCCGTTCCGAACACCACATTGGAAAAATACCAGAAACAGGTGGTGCAGGGACGGCTGACAATGAGTACCGGGCATTTGGCCCCACGGGCCACCCGCTGCATGGTACTGCCGATAACATTCCGGTAGCGGCTTGCCCCCACATCCTCCTCACGGGTATGCGCGCCCATGACAATGAGATCCGCATCGTATTTCCGGGCCTCCCGCAGAATTTCTGTGTGCGGTACGCCTGCCAGGGTCTGAAAATCCAGACTTTTTACGTTTTCACTCTGTTTTTCATAAGTGTTTTTCATTTCTTCCAGCACCCAGTTGGTATAATCCTGGTCGTTGGCCATTTCCTCGCCGGTGCGCACATCTTTCACTGTGGTGCTGAATCCCCGTGAAGGCAGACCGAATACATGAAATACCTTCAGTTCCGCTTCATATTTTTTGGCCAGGTCAAAAGCCACATGGGCTGCATTGTCGCTGGCCGGGGAGGCCGTAGTTGCAAACAGTATTTTTTTAAACATGGTCTACCTCCTTATTCCGCAAAAGTTTGAACCATCCTGAAAACTCAGTTCCCAGGCAATGCCGTCGATGAGTTCAAAAAGGGTAAAAACAGTTTCAAATTCAAAAATATCCACTTTATCACCGAATACAATGTGTTTCAGTTTTCCCAGTCGCAGGGGAATATCCAGCAGATTTTCCAGCAGCAGGGATTTGATTTTATGCTCTTTTTCATCTTTAATCCCGCGAAGGACATGATAAATTTCCAGGCGGGGTTCGGAAGGAAAACCGATAAGTTCAACGGTTTTCGCAAATTCCAGATACGCAATATTTTCCCAGATGCATCCCAGCGCCGGGCATTCCCGGTACTGCTCCCGGATTACCGGGAAGAATTCATTGATTTCGCCGATATACTGGTAATGATCCAGCATCCTGAAGTAGCTTCGCAGGGAAAAATCCGCTGCCAGTTCCACCTGCTGATTGAGATACTTCAAAGGATTTGAATTCATCGGCTGTTCGCCTGTAATCTTTCCATCTGCATTCAATGTAATCCTGTTCATCTCAAATCCTTTTCCATCCCGTTTAAATGTTTTCTTGCTCCTGCCCTTACTATACAGCAGGAAGCGTGCCAGAAGATCGGTTCAGAAAGAAAAAAATTTATTTGTAATTATTCCGGTATAATAAAAATATAATGCAGATAACCGGAGCCCGGAAAGCCATAAAAGGAATGTTGCATAAAAATGCAACATATCAGAGCGCAATGAATATCATAAGAAGACGAAAATATATTTTTTATAAATATTAAAAGATATATAGATTCAAAAAATGCTGCCGGGAACATATTGCAATGCCGATGCAACATATTGCAACATATTGCAACGAAAACGGAAAAAGATTTTCGGCCCCTTTCATCAGAAAAAGTTACTCCCTTGTTTTCACGAAGGGCTTGTGATAGAAGACCCGGATATATAATCCGGGAACTGATTATTTTATATGAAAGTCCTGCACAACTCGTTACGGGGCTCTGCCCCGTAACGCATTTTTCCGGGGCTCCGCCCGTACACAGCATACTGCAGGGTGCGTTAGCGAAGCGTAACGCACCGGAAGTTACAAATTCCGGTGCGTTAGGGCCGGCACCTAACGCACCCTGCTTTCATGTTTCGTTATGAGTCATAGCTCATGACCGTTTATATGAAAATGTTGAATGCTTAATATTGAATGATTAATGTTGTATGATTAATGTTGTATGATTACAGCATGTAGCACTTCTTCATTTTTCATTTTGACTCGTTCCCAGGCTCTGCCTCAATGGCATTAGGTTAAGGCGAAGGAGTCCCGAACTGAAAGTTTGGGATACTGAAATGACTGGGGAAAATACGGCCAAAATTCCGTTTCACTCCATTTTGGCACTCCAGACAAATCCTTAACTTAACGGCATTGAGACTCTGCCTGGAAACGCATGGGGTGAGGCTCTGCCTCACACACTGCCGGAGGCGGGAGCCTCAATGGCATTAAGTTAGGCCAAAAATTCCCCTCCCCCGGTGGGAGGGTGAAGATAACAATCTGTAATTATTTGCTGTTTTCACCCTCCCCTGCCCCTCCCTCAAGGGAGGGGAGTCCCAGAGTCTATCCGAAAACCTCCGAAACTGATTTTTAAACCCGGTAAAAACAAGGGGTCCGAACATCGGGAAACAGGTTTTCGGATAGACTCTTAACTTAATAGCATTGACGCGGAGCGTGGAAACGGGAAAACTTTCATGCTTCGCTGTGAGTCATAACTCATGGCGGTTTATCAGATTATCAAAAAAGAAAATAAAACAGAGAAATCAGTATATGCATTGTGAATCCGCTCTGACAAAAAGAATCCGTCGGCAGATCCGGGGAAGAGTTCTGGACTTTTTTGCCGCCACTGCGCCGGGCCTGGAAGAAATCTGCCTTGGGGAACTCCGGCTCCTTCCCCTGTCCGCAAAAGAAATGCGGATTGTCAAAGGAGGGGTGGAATTCCGCGGACGGCTCCATGACTGCTATCTGGCCAGTCTGCATCTGCGGACAGCCAACCGTATTCTCATGCGGCTGGGGGAATGCAGGACAGAGGGATTTGCGCATCTGGAAAAAAAGGTGAAGGCCCTGCCCTGGGAACTCTGGCTGCATCCGGGCTGCATTCCGGATTTCAGTATCCGCACTTCCCGCTGCCGTCTGTATCATACAGAGGCCATCCGGGAACGGGTGGAAAAAAGCATTCGGGAGCGTATGTCTGCAATGGAAAAAGATGCGGAAACCCCGTATGTTCCGGCAGATGGGATACATGGGGATAAAGGAATTTCCCAGCGGATTTTCATCCGGGGAATCCGTGATGTGTTTCATTTTTCCATAGACAGCAGCGGGGAACATCTGCATAAAAGAGGCATCAAAGCATTCCGTGCGGATGCACCGCTGCGGGAAACAAATGCAGCCGCGGTATTGCAGATTGCCGGATATGACAGCCGGGAGCCTTTGCTGGATCCCATGTGCGGCAGCGGCACATTTGCCATTGAAGCGGCAATGATGGCCCATCGCATTGCCCCGGGTCTGTTCCGGGATTTCGCATTTAGGGACTGGCCCTCTTTTCAGCCCGGACGCTGGCGGCATCTGCGGAGGGAAGCGCGGGAGCAGATAATTGCACCCGGAGCAATTCCGAACATCTTTGCATCGGATGCGGATGAAAAAGCCTGCCGGGCTGCGGAGCAGAATACTGTCCGGAGTCCTGTTGCCGGGATGACAGATATTTCACATGCGGATTTTTTTTCTTTTTCCCCTGCGCAACGGACCGCTCAGACAGGGTTGGCGGTACTCAATCCCCCCTACGGCCTGCGTATGGGGACGGATGCCCAGAGTGCCCAACTGTATCCGGCCATCTGTCATCATCTGGCAAAAGTATATAAAGGATGGAAAATTGCCCTGATTTGTCCGAATAAAAAGGAAGTGGAAAAATTTCCTTTTGACTGGAACAACCGCCCTTTTTTTCACGGAGGTTTGAAACTGACACTGATGTGCGGGAAAGTGCCCCGGTCTTTATAATGCCCCGGCTTTCTGTCTGCTGAATATTGATGATATCATACCTGCATTATTCATACGTTTTAGTTCATAGCAGAACCCAAATGATGCAGAAAGTCATCCGGCGGATTTCCCGGTTTCCGGTTTTCGTAAAGCCCGGAAAACCGGGAACCGGAAAATCCGCACTGTTTTGGTTTATACTCAGTAGATCGAAAACTTCCTGAATTTCCCCCTCTCCCGGGCGGGAGAGGGGGAAAGGCTGATTTTCACCCTCCCCCCGCCCCTCCCTCAGGGAGGGGAGTCTGAAAGCGGAGGCACTGCCGGCCGGAAACAGAATCTTTTCGATCTGCTGATACTCAAATCTTTCAGTCAAAATGCCATTTCCCCTGCAGGGTTGTTTTTTTCAGGGATTTTTCCAGCTGATCCAGAAATTTTTTCCGGGGGATTTCTCTGGCACCGAAGCGGTTGAGATGGTCCGTATGCACCTGACAGTCAATGAGATCGAATTTCCATTTTTCCAACTGCTGCACCAGTTTGACAAAAGCCACTTTGGAAGCATTGCTGACCCGCATGAACATGGATTCGCCAAAAAAAGATCTTCCCAGGGAAACCCCGTACAGCCCGCCAGCCAGTCGATCTCCCTGCCAGGCCTCCACCGAATGGGCAAAACCGTATTGATGCAGACGGCAGTAGGCTTCAATCATTTCATCCACAATCCATGTGCCGTCCCCTTTTTCTGTGCGCACAGAAGCGCATTCGCAGATGACCTGCACAAAGGCCGTATCCATTGTCAGCCGGAAGGGGTTTTTGCTGATGACTTTTTTCAGACTTCTGCTGATCCGCAGCTCGGAAGGATACAGTAGCAGTCGGGGATCGGGAGACCACCAGATAATGGGATCATCAGCGGAGTACCAGGGAAAAATTCCCATTTTATACGCCAGCAGCAGGCGCTGGGGACTCAGATCTCCTCCCACGGCCAGCAGTCCTTCTCCTTCCGCCAGATGTGGGGGAGGAAATCCAATTTTTTCAGAAAGTTGAAAAACGGTCATATTGTCAGTTGTCAGTTAAGCAATAGTTCGGTAAAAAATTTCGGTTTTAATAATTTCAAAAGGTTATAAATCCCTGTCTGAAAATTTGCACTTAATGATTTCAGAAGGTTACATTTTTACAGCCCGGAAATCAGAAAAAATTACCGAACTATTGTTAAGGTGATTTCCGGAAAAAATGATACCGGAGGAGTGCCGAACTGAAAGTCCGGCAGTGTCCGGCGGATGACAGTCCCGCTCACAGACTTTCCGTCTGTGACTCCCTCAGACTCGGTACATTCATATTCGGAAATCGCCTAACAGTTGTCAGTTGTCAGTGAACAGTTGTCATCTGCCGGTTGCCGGTTTTCACTGTTCATTGAATAAAAAGATCAGTTCATCTTCTTTGCGATCCACGACAACGCTTCCGCCCTTTTCCAGTTTGCCGAAAAGAATTTCATCGGCCAGTTTGTCTTTGATTTCGGTCTGGATAAGCCGTTTCAGAGGTCTTGCGCCGTAGCGCGCATCATATCCTTTTTCCGCCAGATAACGCCGTGCTGCCTCACTTATTTCCAGGTTTACTTTTTTCGGGGCCAGCTGCAGGTTCAGCTCGGAGATGAATTTTTCCACCACTTTTTCCATGATTTCCACAGACAGGGCATTGAAGGTAATGATGCCGTCCAGACGGTTCCGGAATTCCGGGGTGAAAAATTTTTCAATGGCTTTTTCGCTTTTGCTTTTCACCTCTTTTCTGGGATCACCGAAACCAATGCTCTGGGTGCTCATTTCACGGGCTCCGGCATTGGAGGTCATGATGACAATCACATTCCGGAAATCGGCTTTTTTGCCGTTGTTATCCGTAAGGGTGGCATAATCCAGCACCTGGAGCAGGATATTGAAAAGATCCGGATGGGCCTTTTCAATTTCATCCAGCAGCAGCACAGAGTGGGGATGCTTGCGGACACCGTCCGTGAGCAGCCCGCCCTGATCAAATCCGATATATCCGGGAGGCGCGCCGATGAGCCGTGCCACCGCATGTTTTTCCATATATTCGCTCATGTCAAAACGCAGAAAATGAATCCCCAGGTTAAAGGAAATCTGCCGTGCCACTTCGGTTTTTCCCACCCCTGTCGGCCCGGTGAACAGAAAGGACCCCACGGGCTGTTCCGGCAGACCCAGACCCGCGCGGGAGCGTTTGATGGAAGTCACCAGGGAAGCAATGGCATCATCCTGTCCGAAAACCACCTTTCTCAGCCTGTCGCCCAGAGTTTCCAGCCGCGTTCTGTCCGAAGCCGAAACACTCTGGGTCGGGATTTTGGCCATTTTTGCCACTGTTTTTTCTATATCCGCGGGATGAACCTTTTTACGGAACCCGCCGCCGGTCAGACGCAGGAAGGCACCGGTTTCATCAATCACATCTATGGCCTTATCCGGCAGATACCGGTCATTAAGATACTTGGCGGAAAGCTCTGACGCGGATTTCAGGGAAGGATCCGTATAGACAATATCATGATGATCTTCATAATAGGATTTGATACCTTTGAGGATTTTATATGTTTCTTCTATTGTGGGTTCGGAAATTTCTATTTTTTCAAACCGCCGGGACAGGGCCCTGTCTTTTTCCAGATGATTCTGGTATTCTTCATATGTAGTGGAGCCGATGCAGCGCATTTCCCCGCTGGCCAGAAAGGGTTTCATGATATTGGAGGCATCCATGGAACCGCTGCTGGTGGCGCCTGCGCCGACAATGGTATGGATTTCATCAATAAAAAGAACGGCATCTTTTATTTTTTTCAAAGCTGTAATCACACCTTTGAGACGTTTTTCAAAATCTCCCCTGAATTTGGTTCCGGCCAGCAGGGCCCCCAGATCCAGAGAAAAAATACGCACATTTTTCAGCAGGTCCGGCACTTCCCCGGACTGAATTTTGAGGGCCAGACCTTCGGCCATTGCGGTTTTTCCCACGCCCGGATCGCCCACAAATACGGGATTGTTTTTTCTGCGTCGGCAAAGGACCTGAACGGTGCGTTCCAGTTCCGGTTCCCGCCCGATGAGCGGATCAATTTTTCCTTCTGCGGCTTTCTGCACCAGATCTGTGGTAAAGACCTTGAGGGGATCCGCTTTGTTATTTGCATTGTCCCCATCTTCCCCGTTTTTATCTGTTTTTCCGCCCGGTTCTTCCGCTTCCGTGGTATAAGATTCTTTGTCAGGCATTTCATGGGATATATAATTGAGAATATCCAGACGGGTCAGCCCTTCCTGAGACATATAATAGACCGCGTGGGATTCTTTTTCCAGAAACATGGAAGCCAGAATATCCCCGACCTCCACCTCGTTTTTTTCAGAAGAACGCGCATGATTCACGGCCCGCTGAATCACCCGCTGAAAACCGGCCGTCTGCTGAAATACATATTCCCTGCCTTCGGGGATGCTTTGCAGTCGTTCCTCAAAAAAGCGCAGCAGACGGTTTTTCAGATTGGCGATATTTCCCCCGCAGTTTTCAATAATTTCAACACCGCTTCCGTCATGCAGCACTGCATACAGAATATGCTCGATACAGACATGATCATGCCGCCGTCTTTTGGCTTCTCTGACGGCAAACCCCAGTGTTGCGCTCACTTCTTTGCTGATTATATTGCTCATTCTTCCTCCATGGTGCATTTCAGGGGAAAACCGTTTTCCCGGGCCAGTTTGCTGACGGTATCCACTTTGGTTTCTGCCACTTCATAGGTATAAACCCCGCAGATGCCGATGCCTTTTTTGTGCACACTGAGCATAATTCCCGTGGCTTCCTCCGAGGATTTGTTAAATACAAACATCAGAATTTCCACAACAAATTCCATTGTGGTATAATCATCATTGTGAAGCAGCACCTTATACATGGACGGTTCCTGAATATCTTCCTCTGTACCGGTCTCCGCGATTTCCTGTACATCGCTGTCGCTGTTTTGTGGACTCATATCTTCTTCCCTCAGTTTTGCAGATTTTCCGTAACTATCTGCCGCAGCATTTTTTATATTTTTTCCCGCTGCCGCAGGGACAGGGGGCATTGCGTCCCACCTTTTTCTCCGCTCTTTTTACGGGTTTCTTTTTTGCAGGTTCCGCATCGCCGCCGCCGGAAAAAACCAGGTTTTCCTCCCGCGGCTTCCGGAATTCCCTGAGATTGCCCTCCTGCACTTTCTGTACGCGGAAAAGGGTGGATACGGTTTCTTCTTTCACCCGTGCAATCATGCTGTTGAACATCTCAAAGCCTTCCTTTTTATAGACAATCAGGGGATTCTGCTGCGCATAGCCCCGCAGCCCGATGCCCTCTTTGAGATGATCCATATTGAGCAGATGGTCTTTCCACAGGGTATCCACTGTCTGCAGCATGACATAACGTTCCAGCTCCCGGGCGGCCTCTTCGCCGAAATCCGCTTCTTTTTCTTGATAGATACGGAGGGCCGATTCTGTAATCAGTTCTGCCAGACTCTCGCTGTTAAGGCCTTCCAGCACATTTTCATCCAGCTCAATACGGAAATTGAACTGCTGAAATACGGCATCATTCAGCCCTTTGATATCCCAGTCCCGGGGCAGCATTTTTTCATCGGCAAAATCTTCGGCAAGTTCCCAGGCTTTTTCTTCTATCATTTCCTCAATGGCCGATTTGAGATTTTCCCCGGTCAGGGTTTCCCTGCGCTGTTCGTAAATCACTTCCCGCTGCTGGTTCATCACATCATCATATTCCAGCAGATGTTTCCGGATATCAAAGTTATGGGCCTCCACCTTGGTCTGGGCGTTTTCAATGGCCCGACTGATAAGTCCGTGTTCAATAGGCTCGCCTTCCTCCATGCCCAGGCGGTTCATGATGTTCTGAATACGTTCCCCTCCGAAAATGCGCAGAAGATCATCTTCCAGGGCAAGGTAAAAACGGGAGGAACCGGGATCCCCCTGACGCCCCGAACGCCCCCGCAGCTGATTGTCAATCCGGCGGCTTTCATGCCGTTCTGTACCGAGAATATGCAGCCCCCCTGCCGCAATGACCGCGTCATGGTCTTTCTGCCATTGGATTTTGATCTCTTTCATCTTTTCTTCCGAAGGTTCTTCCAGTCTGGCTGCCAAAGATTCCCAGTTGCCGCCCAGAATAATATCCGTACCGCGGCCGGCCATATTGGTGGCAATGGTCACGGCCCCGGGTCGTCCGGCCTGGGCCACGATTTCCGCTTCCTGCTCATGGTGTTTGGCATTGAGCACGGTGTGGGGAATTTTCCGTTTTTTCAGTTTGCTGCTCAGATCTTCGGATACATCAATGGAGATAGTGCCTACCAGCACCGGCTGACCTGCGGCATAGCATTCTTCAATCTCCTCAATCACGGCTTTGAACTTTTCCCGGCGGGTGTTATAAATCACATCCGCATAATCCTTCCGGATCATGGGTTTGTTGGTCGGGATGACCATTACATCCAGATCATAGATCTTTTTAAATTCCGCCGCCTCGGTATCTGCCGTACCGGTCATTCCGGACAGTTTATTGTACATTCTAAAATAATTCTGAAAGGTAATGGTGGCAAGTGTCTGATTTTCATTTTCAATATTTACATTTTCTTTGGCTTCCAGTGCCTGGTGCAGACCTTCGCTGTAGCGGCGGCCGGGCATAAGTCTTCCCGTGAATTCGTCAACAATCAGCACTTCCCCGTTCTTGACAATATAATCCACATCCCGTTTGAAAAGGGTATGGGCTTTCAAAGCCTGGTTGACATGGTGCAGGATTTCTATATTCCGGTGATCGTAGATATTTTCCACTTTCAGCAGTTTTTCGGTTTTGGCCACCCCTTCTTCGGTCAGCATTACAGAGCGGGCTTTTTCATCAATGGTATAATCCTCCTCTTTCCGGAGGTTGGGGATGATACTGTTGACCTCATAATAGAGATGGGTGGATTTTTCCGCGGGACCGGAAATAATGAGGGGGGTTCTGGCCTCGTCTATGAGAATACTGTCCACTTCATCCACAATGGCAAAATTCAGTTCTCCCTGTACCAGGGAGTCCCGGTGGAATTTCATATTGTCCCGGAGATAGTCAAAACCGAATTCATTATTGGTTCCGTATGTAATATCCGCACTGTAGGCTTCTTTCCGTTCCTCATCGTCCAGACCGTGTATGATAACCCCCACGCGCAGGCCGAGAAAGCGGTATATCTGCCCCATCCATTCCGCATCGCGGCTTGCCAGATAATCATTGACGGTGATGACATGCACCCCTTTGCCGCTGAGGGCGTTGAGATAGGCCGCCAGGGTGGAGACCAGGGTTTTTCCCTCACCGGTTTTCATTTCCGCAATTTTCCCCCGGTGCAGAACAATGCCGCCGATGAGCTGCACATCATAGTGCCGCATTCCCAGGGTGCGTACCGAAGCCTCCCGCACAGTGGCAAAGGCTTCCGGGAGAATATCATCCGTGCCTTCCCCTTTTTCCAGGCGTTCCCGGAGACGCGGGGTCTGATTTTTCAGTTCCGCATCGCTCAGGGACCGGATCTGCGTTTCCAGATCATTGATCTGTACAAGCAAAGGCTGCATCCGTTTTATTTCACGTTCATTTTTACTGCCGAACACTTTGGTCAGAAAATCAAAAATCATTCTATCTTCCAGTTCTTTTTATACAATCATCCCTGCCATTTCCGAAAATCCGGTCTTCTCTGTTATCAGAATGGCAGGAATTTTAATATCAGATTCCTTATCCCCAAATCTTATATATTATGATCTGTTCATCTGAATGTCTATATATTTTCATAAAATCTGTATGCACATAAACGGGCGGACTTTTTTTGCAGAAAGATTTCCGAAATTCCGCGCCCGGAAATACCGGATCGGATATGGACTGAAAAACCTTATCCGCCGGTCCTTTGTGCATGATTCCGGGAATTCTGCAATCCCCTCCGGTATCACAGTTCCGGCAGACGGACAAAGATTTTTTTTAATGATTGCAGGATACAGACGGATTGTCTGAAAGCCGGATGATACGGAAAAAATCTGTCAAAGAGGATTTTTTGCAGGAAACCGGGGAAATGCAGGCAGGATGCAGCGGATTTTTATTGATCCGGGTCTTCCAGAACAAAGACCGAAGGAGAAAGCGGAACATCAGCCCAGTATCTTTCTATGCGCAGACGGAACTGCACATCCTCTCCCCTGATATCCAGTGCAAAGGGGAGCTGATAATTATCCACCTTCCGGATATCACCGAAAGACACCTGATACAAAAGATTTCCCATTGCACTGTACATTTCCATATGGCTGACGGCCTGTGTTTCCGGATCAAAATAAATTTTTTCCAGCACTCTTCCCCATCGGCTGGTCAGGATCAGCATATCCTCCTTCCCTGTTCCCATCTGCGCGGCATCGTGTCCCCGGATGGGAACCCGGCCCGTAAGAAGCCGGATGGCCTCACGGGTGCTGATGGGAATGCCGATGGCTTTTTTCAGTTTCGGATCCGATGTTTTCTGTTTGTAAAAACGTTTTTCCTTATGGGAGAGCGCGTAAAAATATCCTCCGTCCGCTGCAATACTCACAATGGGAATACCGGAAATATCCAGCACCCGGATACGCAGTTTCCGGAAATCAGAACCGATCCAGGCCACCCGTGCATTGCGGACACCTTCCTCATTTTCCAGCCGGAAATTTCCCACACCTTTGAATGTGCGCAGTCCCCGGTTGAAATTTTCCAGCAGTCCGAGCCTGTGCTGGGCTTCGGGAGAAATGACAGGCGGTGGCATCATACCGGTTCCGCTGCATGCATTCAGCAGAACAAGAAGCAGTAAGGGCAGCAGCATACGGGAAACTATGCGGGATTTGTCCCCGGAAATAAAAGTATCCGGAATCTCCTCCTCTTTTTTCATAAAGCACCTCCCAGTTCCCGGATTTTCTGTTCTGTTTCGATCCGTTTTTCTTTATCCTCTTTTTGATGGGACAGGGATTTTTTATAAAATTCCAGTGCCTTTTCTTTCTGCCCCAGTTTCAGATATACATCCCCCATATGCTCCAGGATCACCGGATCATCCGGCACCAGTTCCACAGCCCGGCGCATATGCACCAAAGCCTCTTCATACTCCCCCCGTTTGTAGAAAACCCAGCCCAGACTGTCTGTGATATACCCGTCATCCGGTTTTTGCTCCAATGCCCTGCGGATCAGACTTTCGGCCTCATCCAGTTTTACTCCCATGTCGGCATAGGTATATCCCAGATAATTCAATGCATTGCTGTTTTCAGGCTCCAGTTCGATGACTTTCTGCATCACGCGGATGGAATCCGATTTCCGCTCCCATTTGTCATATATTACCCCAAGACGGAACCATATACGGGTGTTGTCCGTATCCAGTTCCAGACCTTTTTGCAGGGATGCCTCGGCTTTTTCATAATTTTTTGCATCTTCATAGAATCCGCCCAGATACATATGAAAATCCGGATTGTCCGGAATTTTCCCGATAACTTCTTCCAGAAAAGAAATGGCTTTTTCTGTTTCCCCTTTTTCCTGATAGAGGAAGGCAATATGGACGGCGGCATTCTGGTAAAAACGGGAATCCTGCCGGACCTGCCGCAGATGTTTCAGGGTCATTTTTTCATCTTTGATCCCCTCAAAGGCAACACCGGCCATATAATGCAGTTCCGAATTGTCCGGGGCCCCTTTCAGCATCCCTTCAATGAGAATGACAGCCTCCGCGTATTTTTTCGGTTCGATATACAGGCGGATCAGGGAACGGATAATTTCGGGATTTCCCCGGGTCTGTTCTCCCAGTTCCCGGAGTATTTTTTCCGCACTCCGGAGTTTTCCGCGGTTATAGTAAAAATAGGCAAGCCCCATGGCGGCCCTTATGTTTTCAGGATATTCCGCCAGAATCTCTTTGTACAGACGGATCACTTTTTCGGCATCCCCGCGGCTTTCATAAATAGCGAGAAGTTCAAAGCGGGGTTCTTCCAGACCGGGTTCCAGTTCCAGTGTTTTCTCAAAGGCTTTTTCCGCTTTTTTCATCTCTCCCCGGTCCAGATGGATTTTTCCCAGAAAAAAATAACCGGCATAGGCCCCGGGGAAATTCTGTACGAGCTGTTCATAAACCTGGAAGGCACTGTCCGCATCGTTTTTTTCCATATACAGTGCCCCCAGCCGCAGATAGATTTCCTGCTGCTGCGGATCCAGATCCAGCACTTTTTCAAAGGCCCTTTCCGCTTCCTCCCCATGCCGGAGGTTTTGCTGCAGCCGTCCGTACAGAATCAGACTTTCCACGTCATCCGGCTCTTCTTTGAGAAAATTTTCCAGATATTCCAAAGCCTTTTCCATATCCCGCTGCTGAATATAAAGTTCGGCCAGCTCTTTTTTCAGCCAGGGTGACCAGGGATCGCTTTCAATGGCTTTTTCCAGAAAAAAAAGTGCCCTGTCCGTATTTCCGCTGCGCCGGTTCAACTGGGATTCCATATAATAATAATAGCGGTCCCCGTTTTCATATTCCGCGGCAGGCTGTATTTTTTCCGCCGCATTTTTGCCGCCCGGATCCGTTGCGCATCCTGTCAGCAGGGGAGCGAGGCAAAGCAGCAGGGGGAGCCACAGATAAGCAGCAATTTTTCCGATGTTTCTGCCAGGTATTTTATGCATAAATATCATCCGCGTATGTGTCAAAATCAACAATTTCCCGTTTAAAGAATTCCCGCATTTTTTTAATTACATTCTTTTCCACCTGCCGCACCCGTTCCCGGGAAATACTGTAACGATCCCCGATTTCCTGCAGGGTTACCGGACTGTCCGAAAAAATCCGCAGATCAAAGATTTCCAGTTCCCGGGGGGTCAGTTTGTCTCTGAATTCTGCAATTTTATTATGCAGCAGCTGATCCATTTCTTTCTTGGCAACCCGGTCTTCCGCAGATTCCGCTCCGGTACTCAGAAACTCAATACGTTCTGTGTCCGAATCTTCTTTCAGCGGTGCATCCAAAGAAACATCCCAGCCGTCCAGCCGCTGATCCATATCAATAATTTCCCGCTCGGAAACCCCCAGTTTCTGGGAAAGCAGTTTGGGCTTGGGATCAAAGCCCTGGTCAATGAGTTTCTGTTTCTCTTTTTTGAGTTTAAAAAAGAGTTTCCGCTGCCCCTGGGTGGTTCCGATTTTTACCAGCCGCCAGTTATCCATAATAAACTTAAGAATATAGGCTTTAATCCAGAAGGAGGCGTAATAGGAAAATTTGACATTTTTATAGGGATCGAATTTGCGCACCGCCTGCATCAGTCCGATATTGCCCTCCTGAATCAGATCCAGAAGATTCTGCATCCATATCCGCTGAAATTCCAGCGCGATTTTCACCACCAGGCGCAGATTGGATGTCACCAGGGTATAGGCCGCATCCGGATCTTCATGATCAAAGACCCTGACTGCCAGTTCTTTTTCCTGCTCCCTTGTCAGCAGATTATACTGACTGACTTCCGCAAGATATCGCTGCAGGGGATCAAATTTTACAAGAGATTTATCAACCTCTTTTTTCTTATTATCCGCACCGGAAGCCGTCGGACTCTTTTTTTTGTTTTTCGCCATAATTTCTGTCTGTCTTTCCTTTCGTTCCCACGTTCCGCATCAATGCTGTTAAGTTAAGACTCCCCTCCCCTAACCCCTTCCGCCGGAGGAGGGGAATTTTCTGCTTAACTTAATGCCATTGACGCTCCGCATGGGAACGGTTGCGGGACGCTTCTCCGCGTCCTGTATAAAAAGACTTTCATGCTTCGTTGTGACCGTCCCGTCATGGTTGTTTTATATGAAAGTGTCTGCGAAAAACCGGCCTTCGCCTTAATTTTCGCACTCCGCGCAGCTTTCATGCTTTGTTGTGATTTACCCTCTTCATCAGGGGAGGGAATCTTACGGAAACGGCATTGACTTTGTTTTGAAGGATTTGCAGCAAACTGTTCAAATCCGGATTCCGGCAACTGTTCTGCCATCCGAAATTGGTATTATAACAAGAAAAGATCAGAAATACAAGAAAATCAAAAAAAGAGCAGTTATGAGAAAACAACCCTGCGGACAGAGTTGGTTTCCGCCGATCTTTTTTCCGCTTCCCGCAGTCGGATTCTGATGAAGACGAACGTTTTTTATTCCGCTTTGTCACGCTGAAACAGGCCCGGTCTGCCAATTTTCCGGCGGTATTTCCAATCAGACTGTAATGGGAATTATACCTCAATTTTTAAGAAATTCGCATCAATGAATGCATGATAAATACCATGGTGTTCTAAATTTTCAGGCAGCCCGAGCACAGCATGGAGCAACCTTACTGCCCCCTTCCATTCAGACGCAGATGCCGGGCCCTTCATTTCAGCTGCGTTGATAAAATATAAAAATATAAGAATACTGTCTATATTGTTGCATTTTTGAAGAAAGTACTGATGGGCCAGACGATTGGCATATTGATAAAATGTTCCTGACCAGGCAGAACGGCTTCGGGGCGCATAATGCCTTTTTGCCGCCTGCAAACTTTCTTCAATCAGTTTCAGAGAGACGGGAGATGCACCTGATGGGGGGGATACGACTTCCGGTATATGCGCTTTGGCCTCCAGCAAAACCGGTCTGCCTTTGTCTGTAATGCCTGTTGCATCCCAAACCGGCCCTTTCCCTGGCCAGAATTTATCCAAAGGGTATGTGACAGAATTTTCCACCCCGATTTTTTTAAGAAAAGCATTATCCCGATATTCTTTAAACTGCTCCCGTTCAAGGGGGGATGTCCAGGAAATCTTTTCCGATTCTCCGACTGCTCCGGCTTTCTGCAATGCTTTCAGGAGCAATTCGGGATATTCTGCCACGGTAATCTGAAGCAGGCGCTGACTGCCGGTGCGTCCTTTTTTATTTGCCCTCTTCATCCGCCCGTGCCTTATCATTTTTCTGTATCTGTTTGGGCAATGTCATTGACTTAAGCCACCCCCTCCCACCGGGGGAGGGGGATTTTTTGCTTAAGTCAATGACATTGACTGTTTGGGATAAAAAAACGCAGGTTGCCACCTGTCCCGGATTATTCATAAACCTGAGCAAGTCCTTGAATCATAATTCTTTAGCTGAAAACCGAATTGTAAAGTCGGTTTTCAGCATTTTCTTTATTTTCGGACATCTGTCTAAGTTTATGAATAATTTGGGCGATAAACGTGATGAATCGGTAAAAATTCCAAATTTCAAAAAATGCTATCAATAAAATCAGAGCGTTAATATCTGTCAAAACCTGATTATCGGACTTTTTACGAGACCATCAATATTAATTCTATTGCTTTGTTTCAGTTAAAATTGTGTATGCAAAATGACTAAATTCCTTGAAAAGCCGGGAATTCAATTCACAATTTTAAGTGAAACAATGCACTATTTTAGGTAGGACTTAGAGTCTGTCCGAAAACCTCCGAAACCGATTTTTGGAACCGGTGAAAACAGGGGCTCAGAATACCGAAAGACAGGTTTTCGGACAGGCTCTTAATTTGCCGCAGCTTACTGCGGGCTATCTCATTTTAAAACCTATCTATGATAATTTTAATTTATAATTCAAAATGATAGGACTTACGCAGTTGAAATATAATCTGCTGTTTTTATTGACTGTCAGTTTTTAAGGCACATAATAAATTCAAACAGTTAAAATTCAACTGCGTAAGTCCTAATGATATAAAAAACTACAAAAAAATGCTTGTTTTTTTCTGAAAAATATATACAGTTAATTTGGGTGGAGCGTAAAAGGGTACGCCATCCCCGAAAGGGGATGCTCGGGTTCAACTCCCGACCACCAAAGAATATTATTATTTTTGATGCTAATATTTTTTGGTGGTTTGGAATTGTTCCTAATTTTAGATTTAATAACAGCCTTCTATGGTTATAATAGAGGGCTGTTATATTTTGTGGAGAAAATATACAGTGGCTTTACCTCCAGAAGATTTACTAAAATATCATACAGAAAACTTTAAAGCCATTGATAAAGCAATAAAAAAAATTGATAGTAAACTTATTGCAGCTGTTTCAAAAAAAGATGAATATGATCCCACATTTCGCTTGTCTCTGTAACACTTTGAAAATTAAATTGTTTTTTCGATAACTTTTTACATGAACGAAAAATCGGATTTAATAAATTCAAATAGCTGAAGTGCAAAGAGCGAAATGTGGGTATGTGGGTATGATATAAATTTATTTGAAAAAATATATGGTTTTCTGCTTGGGGGCATGGGCTGAATGCCGTTTTAACAAATTATTATCCTGAATGATTCACAAATCAGTTTTTTACAGTAAATACAGGAAGGCACAAAAAACTGAGTTTTTACGCCGTGTTTTTGTATAAGCAAATTAATCAGCAACTTATCTGCTATGGACTAAAACATGTGAATAATGCAGGCCAAAAGACATGTGACAGAATTTTCCACTCCGGTTTTTTTAAGAAAAGCATTATCCCGATATTCTTTAAACTGCTCCCTTTCAGGGGGACTGCCTGATTTTTGGCTGCCGCCCCGCCAGGCGGCAACACGGGTTACAATAAATCCCCCCTTTGCAAAAAGAATGGACAGGGGGGATTTTGCAAGTCTGTCCGCCGGGTCAGATTATAGCAGTCCCATTTAAAAATCTGCCACCGGATTCGTTAGTAAATGAGCATTTTCCGGATTTTTGTATGGCAAGGTTATTTCTTGGGATTGGGATTATGCCCTTGTCAGCTGGCGGTATCTGATCCGTTTGGGAATATCCGCATCCGCGCCCAGCCGTTTGCGGCGATCGGCCTCATAATCCGAATAATTGCCTTCAAACCAGAGCACCCGGCTGTCCCCTTCAAAGGCCAGAATATGGGTGGCCAGACGATCCAGAAACCAGCGGTCATGGCTGATAATGACTGCGCATCCGCCGAAATTTTCCAGGGCCTCTTCCAAAGCCCGCATGGTATTCACATCCAGATCATTGGTGGGTTCGTCCAGCAGCAGCACATTGGCCCCTTCTTTGAGCATCCGGGCCAGATGCACCCGGTTCCGTTCCCCGCCGGAGAGAATCCCCACTTTTTTCTGCTGATCCGCACCGGAAAAATTGAAACGTGCCACATAGGCCCTGGAATTGACTTCCCGCTCGCCCAGACGGACAATATCCTGACCGTCGGAAATACACTGCCAGATGTTTTTGTCCGGATCCAGTTCCCGGTTCTGATCCACATAGGCCAGCTGCACCGTATCCCCGATGCGGATGCTTCCGCTGTCCGGTTTTTCCTGACCGCTAATCATGCGGAAAAGGGTGGTTTTGCCTGCACCGTTGGGGCCGATAACCCCGATGATACCGCCCGGGGGCAGGGTAAAACTCATATCTTCCACCAGCACCCGTTCTCCGTATGCTTTGGATACCTTTTCGCAGCGGATTACCTCATTGCCCAGGCGCGGGCCGGGCGGAATATAAATTTCCAGATCTTTGGCTGCCTGTTCCCCTGTCTGATGCAGCAGGTTTTCATACGAGCTGATACGGGCTTTGGATTTGGCCCTGCGGCCTTTGGGAGACATACGGATCCATTCCAGCTCTCTTTGGAGTGTTTTCTGCCGCTGACTTTCCTGTTTTTCCTCATTCTGCAGACGGGTCTGTTTCTGTTCCAGCCAGGAGGAATAATTCCCTTTCCAGGGAATGCCGTGCCCCCGGTCCAGTTCCAGTATCCATCCGGCCACATTGTCCAGAAAATAGCGGTCATGGGTCACAGCGATAACCGTTCCCGGATAATGATGAAGATGATGCTCCAGCCAGGCCACGGATTCGGCATCCAGATGGTTGGTGGGTTCATCCAGCAGCAGAATATCCGGTTTCTGAAGCAGCAGGCGGCAAAGGGCCACACGGCGTCTTTCTCCGCCCGACAGTACATTAACGGCGGTATCAGAGGGAGGACAGCGCAGGGCATCCATTGCCATTTCCAGCCGGGCATCCAAATCCCAGGCATCCAGATCATCCAGTTTTTCCTGTACCACTCCCTGCCGCTGAATCAGCTGATCCATTTCATCATCCGACATGGGTTCGGCAAATTTTTCATTGATCTGATTGAATTCATTCATCAGATCAACGGTTTCCTGTACCCCCTCCTCCACGACTTCCCGCACAGTCTTTTGTACATCCACCAACGGTTCCTGTTCCAGAAAGCCCACAGAATAACCGGGAGAAAAAATCACTTCCCCGTTAAATTCTTTTTCCACACCGGCCATAATGCGCAGCAGGGTACTTTTCCCGGCCCCGTTCAGCCCCAGTACACCGATTTTGGCCCCGTAAAAATAGGAAAGGGAAATATCCTTGATAATCGGTCTTTTGTCATGAAACTTGTTCACACCTACCATAGAAAATATGATTTTATTAACTTCTTTGCCCATTTTTTATCCTTATCCTTGTTTGGTGGTGGGTCGAAAGGTTGATTTCTCTCTGCAGGGGCATATGTAATACACCCCTGCAGCCATACACCTGATTCATCAACCCGTTTGACCCACTACCCCTTGTTTATATCTGAATGATTGGTACGGCCTTCCAAAATAAACATTGCCGCAAATAAGATTTTCACCGCAAAGGCACAAAGGGCGCAGTGCATTGTCAATTTTGAATCTGTGACTCCGGTTCCGCTGAAAAACCGGATTTTTTGGAAATGGCGGTTATCAGCAGATCACAGAGTACCTTTCAGACATGCCCTTACAGGCTCCGGTTCATGATTTTACTTATCAGTTCCGAAGGATCACGCATTTGGGAGAAATGCCTTTCTTTGCCGTTTTTCAGGCAGACATCATCTGCAAAACGGGTATCCACAAATTTTTCCACATCCACCAGAGCACCGATTCCCATTTTTTCATACATATAACGCTGCATTTTTTCCAAATCCTCCATCACGGGATAGAGATCATCTGTTTTGATTCCGTTGGGTTCTCTGAGTACACCGCTGAGCATGGAAACATTGAGTTTCAGCTCTTCTTCGGGGTCCAGAAAATTCACGGCAATGCGCGCCGCGGTTTCCGGATTTTCTTCAATAAACAGACCGGCTTTTACCAGCATTTCCGTAAATTCATGCACTGCATCCGGATGGGTTTCAATCATCTTTTCCTGCATGGCCACAACACAGCAGGGATGATATTCCCACATCTCACCGGAAAGAAAAAGAAGCTGGGCCCCGCCGTCGGCAATGGTTTTGGCCCCTACGGGCTGGGCTACCATAAACCCGCAGGATTCTTCGGAACTTTCCAGAAATTCCGGCATACGGATCGGCGGGAGGACTTCAAAAATCACATCCAGTTCCCTGCGGCCCACCAGCCCCGCCTTCAAACCGATCTCCCGGAAAAACATACTGGAAAGCATATGGTGAACTGAGAGCATATGCGGAATATAAAATACTTTGTTTTTGAAATATTTCCGCAAAGATGTCCGATTTTCCGCCCGTCTGCTTTTTACACAGATACTTCCGTTTTTATGCGCAAAAAGAATCAGGCGGATGGGAACGCCGTAATGAAACATATCCATGGCTATGGGAGCCAGAATCAGTGCCGCATCTGTTTCGCCTTCTTCCAGTGATTTCAGCACCGGATTCCAGCCGGACATGCAGACGGTTTCCAGTTCAAAATAGCGGGGACTGTATGTTCCGTTTTCGATCATATGCTGTAAAACCCCCAGCACCAGATGATCGGTAATCTGTATATGCCCCACCCGAAGTTTTACCTTTGCAATTCCTTTTTCCGGAGATTTTTTTTCCTTCTGTGTATGCGGGGAAAAACCGGTGGCTTTTTCCAGAACCTCCCTGAGTTCTTCCGCTGAAAAAGGTTTGGTGATAAAAGCACTGGCACCTGCTTTTCCGGCTTTTTCTGTTTTCTTTTTTTCTGCCTGCGCGGTCGCCATGATAAAAGGAATATCCCTGTATTTTTTCTGGGATCGGACCCAGAGCAAAAGATCATAGCCGTTCATTTCCGGCATATTCCAGTCACTGATAATCAGGTCAATCTTATCATGCTCCTGTAAAATACGGATTGCGGTTTTGGCATTGTCCGCTTCCAGAATTTCCGTATATCCGAGTTTATGCAATGCTTCGATTTCCATCCTGCGGGTAGCCCGAAAATCTTCCACAAGCAGAATGTTATAGTCTGAACCCATTTATAATCCCCTTTCCAAAAAATATCCGGACAGCAAAATGGCCTGATATTATTTTTTTATTAAAAACTGATGTCTTGCAAATATTTGGCAGTGGGTCGAAAAATTTGATAAATCAAATAGCTGACTGTAAGGGCCTGTTGCATACGCCTGCCGGAGACCGGTTCCGGGGCGTATGCAGTCCGCCCTTGCAGAAGGGGAAATCAAATCATTCATGATTCATTCCCCATCATGCACCGTTTATCATACTCTTTCCGGATGATAAATTTCAAGAGTCTTATTGCATAAAAAAGCGGAACGGGTCAAATCCCCTGCGCCTGAATCCGAAATTTTCCGGCAGAAACTGCAGATTATTCCCTGCTTCTGCCATCTGAATTCTGTTTTCCGTTCTCCCCTGCGGCAGTTTTATTTATCTGTTTTATCATAACTATTCAGAAGACTGTTGAAAAAACAGAGCATATATGCTAATTGGAATGTCAAATAGGATGGTCTCGTAAAAAGTCCGGAAATCAGGTTTTGATGCATATTAACACTTTGATTTTATTAATAGCGATTTTTGAAATTTGGACTTTTTACCGATTCATCAAATAAATTTCTTACCCTTTTAAAGAATCCGGACGGAGGAGTACGGACTGAAAGTCCGGAAATCTGCCAAGCTTTCAGTTTGGCACTCCTCCGCAGTTTTTCTGAGTGTACAGAAATATATTTGACAATCACGAATGCGGAAGTCTGGCACGGAAAAATTCATTTTTAAAAATCCAAATGCTTACGGTGTATCAGTGAATTATTTTTTTTATCATATATTCAGTTTTAGAATAAGATGTTTATCTGCTGTTTTCTTTTTTGTGTGCATTCTTTGTTCCGAAGTCCCCGCCCAAAAGAATCCGATGCAGAAACAAACATCTCTGGAAATCCGGATTTCCGAAGTTGCCCGGCATTATATCGGGATTCCGTATAAGTTCGGAAGTGATCCGAATGAAGTCGGTGCTGCCGATAATTCCCACCTTTTATGCTCCATTTATGAGCAGGCCGCAGAACAGGCCGGACTGCGGTTTGCCGGTTATATGCCCATGAGAATTCTGATGCGCAATATCGTTGCAGTCCGGCAGGATTATATCCGGAACGGCGATCTGATGGTTCTCAATGACGGACATGCGGCCATGATTTATAATGTGGAAAGCCCGGAAAATTTTGACCTGATCTATGCTTCCCTGAAACGGCAGGAAGTCACCTCTTTTAACAGTCGCAACGTGGTCTTTGAAGCCTACTGGCTGAAGAATCTTCGGGGATATTACCGCGTATCGGAACAGCTTTTCAGCCGCAGAGACTGACATACTTTATCCATAGGCGAAAAGTGCGGCACTGCTTTCCGGCAGGATGCGGTATTTTCTGCCCATTTCAAAAAGACTGCGGACTGCCTGTTCCCCTTCCTCTCCGAGATTCTGCGTAAAAGAGTTGACATAAAGCTCAATATGCTGGCGGATGACGGCCGGATCCATTTCCAGGGCATGTTCCCGGATATAGGTATCCGCGGCTTTTGGATTGGCAAAAGCATAAGTCACACTGTCCCGAATGACTTTTTCTGCCTTTTCCGCAAGTTCCGGTCCCAGATCCCGGCGCACGGCAATACCTCCCAGGGGAATGGGCAGGGCGGTCTTTTCTTCCCACCACTGCCCCAGATCGGCCAGGCAGGTAAGTCCGTATTCCGGATAAGTAAAGCGGCCTTCATGGATAATCAGACCGGCTTCGTATTCCCCCGCGGCCACGCGGGGCATGATCCGGTCAAAGACCATGGCTGTCATCTGCGGCCGTCCGGCCAGAAAAAGACTCAGCAGCATGGCCGCTGTTGTTTTCAGCCCCGGGACGGCAATGTTTGCGGAATGCAGGCGGGCAATATCAAAACCGGATTTTGCCACAATCAAAGGGCCGCATCCTCTTCCCAGGGCAGCACCGCTGCGAAGCAGTCCGTAAAAATCCTGCAAACGGGCGATGGCGGAAAAGGAAAGTTTGGAAATATCATATGTTCCCGCAGCCGCTTCCTGATTCAGAGTTTCCACATCTGCCAGAATGATGTCGAACTGCAGACCTCTGCAGTCAATTTTTCCATGGGCCAGGGCATAAAAAAGAAAGGTGTCATTGGGGCAGGTGGAATATGCGAGGGATATTTTCTGCTTCATGAATAAAATGCCTTTTCAGATATTTCCATCTTCATATACGGCCGGTGACAGTTTTTCCTCTTTGAGGATTGCGATACGTTTGGACCTGAGTTTCCTGTTTTCCGGATCTGTATCAATCAAATCACAAAGATTTTCCATTGCATCATACCAGTATCCCTTTTGTGCGTAAATATCGGGCAGTGTTTCACGGGATGTCCGCTGCAGGGCTGTCTGTAAATCTTCGGGGGCCTTTACATAACGTACGGTGGCGCTGGCAAGAAAATCAGCAGATCTTTCAAGGGGATCCGGAATGATCACCAAAAACCACTCATATTCTGTTTCCGGCTGAAGGCGTACATCATAGTCTTTCAAATCAATGCGGTAAATCCCTTTTTCAAAGGGCCCCTCAATTTGGGTTTCCAGCAGGGGGGCCGCTGCACCGCTTTCATTGATGGTAAATTCAATTTTTCCCGGCCAGGAAGAAGATATATACCAGTAAAAAACCGGCTGGGCATCTGCACTGTATCCGGTCTGCCGGGGTGCAAAAGGGAGCATATGCGAGGGGATGGGCGCGTCCGTATATGCAAATGCTTCCGCATTGGGAAATCCCTCCTCTAAAAGTCCTCTGGAGAGTCCCCGGGTCAGTCCTCTGGAAAGTCCCCGGGTCAGTCCCCTGGAAAGTCCCCGGGTCAGTCCCCTGGAAAGTCCCCTGGAAAGTCCCCTGGAAAGTCCCCTGGAAAGTCCCCTGGAAAGTCCCCTGGAAAGTCCCCTGGAAAGTCCCCTGGAAAGTCCCCGGGTCAGTCCCCTGGAAAGTCCCCTGGAGAGTCCCCTGGAGAGTCCCCTGGAGAGTCCCCTGGAGAGTCCCCTGGAGAGTCCCCTGGAGAGTCCCCTGGAAAGTCCCCTGGAAAGTCCCCTGGAAAGTCCCCGGGTCACACCGATACCGGAGTCCCCTCCTTCTCTTCTGCGGATTTCCCCATCCGGCTCCGGTGGCCGGTAGATTTTGGGAGCAGAAAAATCCGTGGATTCTGCGGCAAAAATCCCCGGCCGCGGCAATATGAGAAGGAAGCATATGAAGGATATGAACGGGAGACAGTGTTTTATATTCTGATTTGTTTTTTCCATTTTTCCTCCTTTACATCCAGTTTCCGATTAAAAGAAAAGGACTCCAGTAGGCCGGATGCCGGAAACGCAGGCGGCGGATAAGTTCTTTCTGTGCATTCTGCAGGGCTGCGGCTTTGGAAAGCCCGGGTTTTTGCAACTGCCGGTAAAATTCCCGAATCGCCAGGGAGGTGGCTTCGTCATCCACATACCAGAGAGTGGCAAGGGCAGTGCGGACACCCGCCTTAACTGCCACACCGGCCAGGCCCAGGGCTGCCCGTTCATCGCCCAGGGCTGTCTGACATGCACTCAGGGTCAGCAGCTGCACCTGTTTTTTACGGAATCTTCCGTAACGGATAAGTGTTTCCAGACCATCCATGGTCATTTTATCATCATAGGTCAGTATAAAAGATTCGTCCGGACTTCCGCCGAAAACACCGTGGGTGGCCAGATGAACAATGCTGTATTCATTGTTTTTAAAATACCGTGTCAGATTTTCCAGGGTATAATCTTTATTTTCCAGCAATACCTGCCCCCCCATAATTTGCTTTATATCCTTCAGCTCCGCTGTCACACTGGGCAGAGGGGAAAAATCCTGCACGGCTTCGGAAATACCTCCCAGAAAAATATCCGGATGTTCCTCTGTTCCCATATCTCCCGGAGCCGTCATACGCATGGAGGGAACAGTGGCAATGGCATATTTTTCTATCAGAAAATGCGCTCCGTCATGCAGCGCGGTAAAGGGGATCTGACGGAGGGCCCCGTCCGGGGCAATGACCAGGGTTTCTATCTGATGTGCTTTCAGGCGGTCTTCCAGCGGACGGATTAGCCAGTGATACATTTCGCGGGCTTCTTGAAGAAAACGGTTGTTGGGCCGGGTTTGCAGGCGGTGACGGAAGCGGATGGCGGACGCGGTCAGTTCATCCGCCCCAACACTGACACGCACCTGATCCATACCGTCCGGCAGGGTCAGCAAAATTTCCAGCCGCTCCGGCAGCATGACAGGATAGAGAAAAGCCGTATGTTCGGGACTCTGATTCGGCGTTTCCCTGCTGTTTTCCGCAGCACTGACGCACTCATCCTCAAAATAGTCCGCCAGTTCGGCAGATTTCAGTTTTTCCATTGTATCCCGCGTCTGCCGCAGCTTCTCCTGTTTGAGAGATGCATCCTCTGTTTCCGCTGCCTGCCTGAGCAGAAGTCCGGCTTTTGCCAGATACACCGGCCGGATGCTTTCTGAAAAAGTGTCCCGCTGACTCCGATAACCGGAGAAAAGCATTTTCCGAATCGGGGTAAGGGTATTTACCGCATCGGAATATGCCTGCAATGCGGCTTTTTCCTCCCCCATTGCCTCCCGGATGCGTCCGATCTGCCATTGCCAGAGATAAAGCAGATCCGGATGATTTCCCTGATGTGCAAAAAAAACAGCGCTGCGGCTGAGCCGCAGGGCATCTTCAGGCCGGTTCTGTTTTTCATAAAGTTCCCCCGTATATCCGCAGGTCTGGGAACGGAGACGGGTGTTATTATATTTTTCAGCAATTTTCCGGGCACTTTCCAAAGATCGGTACGCCAGTCTGTCGGCCTCCTGATCCGGCGGCCCCCCTGTGTTCCGTATATCCCGGAGCAGCAGGGCCAGGGCAGTCAGATCCCGGGCCTTATCCAAAGAATCCGGCATTTCACTGATATGAAAGGCCGCATATTCCAGGGCATTGGCGCAGTCTTCGGATGCACCCGTGAAAAATGTCAGTCTTGCGGCATTGAGCAGCACTTTGGATTTTATTGTCTGAAATTCCGCATTCTTTCCTTCATCAGCATCCGCAATGGCGAGACTTTCCCCGTAGGCATCCGCGGCACCTTCCCAGTTTCCGTCTGCGGCCATGACATTCCCCGCTTCCAGCAGTACGCGGGCCTGTGTCAGGGGATTTTCGGCTTTCTGGCCGGATGCCACAGCCTTTTCCGCATACCCCGCTGCCCGGGATATTTCTCCCAGGGAAAGATAAATATCCGAGAGTGTGCTGAAAAACAGTGCCCGGCGGTCCGCATCGCTGCTTTGTTCCGCAGTCGGCAGATAACGGTGCAGAAGTGTGAGGGCTTTCTGCCGGTAGCCGGTCATCCGGTAAACCCCGGCCAGATACATTGCGGTATCCAGACATTTTCCGGGGGATTGATCCGGATGATACATTTCCAGGGCTTTTTCCCACAGAACACCGGCAGGGACAGGTTCCCCCTTTTCATAGTGTTCCCTGCCCTTGGCAGCCAGGGTATCCGGATTTTCCGCGCCTGCTGCTTCCGGTATTCCGGGATTTGGAATTGATAATTCCGGGACAGACAATGCCCATAGGGATAAACAGATGATAAAAAAAGACATCTTTTTTAATGCTGAAATCATGATCCTTTCCCCGCTTTTTGTATGAAAAGAACTTTCTGCAAACCCACATTTCGCTCTTTGCGATCCGGCAGTCTGAATTTATTGAATCCGATTCTTTGACGGTCTCGTAAAAAGTCCGAAAATCAGGTTTTGATACATATGAACACTCTGATTTTATTAACAGCGATTTTTGAAAATTGGACTTTTTACCAATTCATTATTCTTTGGGTATGCAAAAAATTTTGAAAAATTCAGTTTAATTTTCAAAGTGTTGCAAAGACAGGCGAAATGTGGGTGCAAACGCACATTTTCAGAAAATAAATGCGCTGATTTCAAAGTGGATTCCGTCATCCTGCAAATCATGTTCCGGAAGAGTTTCCGCATCACGGAATGCATATCCCCAGTAAATCTGTGCATTGATTTTTTCACTGACTGTCCAGCGGAGTCCCAGACCGGCACTGGAAAGATTGTCCGGTGCGGGATCTTCCGTATCTGTATTCCACCCTTTGCCGAAGTCATAAAAGGGGCATATCTGCACAAGACCGTCCGTTGTTTTTTTACTCAGACCGGGTATTTTTATATGCCCCGCAGGAATCCGCCATTCCAGGGAAGTAAAGGCCCCGTTATCCGTTGTTATCTGATTTTCCCGGTAACCCCGTACAGTGGAATACCCCCCGATTTCAAATTTTTCCATAGGCAGAAGCGGATCATTGGAAAGACGCAGATCAAAGCGGAACAAAAGCTGACTGTCCAGAAAAGGAAGCCGTCTTAAATACTGAAACTGGCCCAGCCAGCAGAAAAACTCCCCGTCCGCTCCCTCATCATTGATGGTGGCATCCAGCACATCCAGTCCGAAACCGAATGAGGAGCGGGCTGCGATAACCTGCACCATGCTTCGCTGAATCCATTCCTGGGAAAAGCGCAGTACAGATATGCGGCTGCTTCCGTCATCTTCCACACCGCCGGAAAAACCGAATCCGTCTCTTTCCCCAAAGGGGTTTATCATGGATGTCTGACTTTTCCGCTTTTCAAAACGCAGTCCCAGATTCAGTTCTTCGGACAGGCTTTTATACAGCGGATGCCGCAGTTCCGCTGCCAGTGTGTCTGTTTCACTTTCAATCTCCAGTACATCAAAAGGGGCTGCTTTTACAGCAGATTCAGTCCGCCGGACTTCCAAACCCAGTGTTGTTCCCCACCTGGTCAGCGGTACGGTGTAGACCGCGGAATATTCATCCAGACCTTCGGTCAGGGCATATTCCAATTGCAGGGAATCGCCCCAGCCGCTGAGGTTCATATGGGACAGACTGAGTTCTCCCCGGTAGGCACCGATACTGGGGGAATTATAATTATTGAAACGCAGCCCCATAGTATAAGGGCGGGCTTCTGTTACTTCCAGTTCCAGAACGGCCTCTCCCCGCACAAGTCCGGGTTTGAGATTGGCATTGATATTTTCAATTTTCGGATCCTGTTTCAGCATTTTCAGTCTTTCCTGAATCCGGTTGACATTCAGAGGCGTTTTTCCCCCGCCGGTTGCCAGGGCCAGGCGTTTCAGAATATATCCGTCCCGCAGCCATGTATTTCCGCTCACATCGGCTCCCGTCAGTTTTCCTTCGATAATCTGAATACGGATCACACCGTCTTTTACTTCCTGGTCAGGAATGACTGCCCCGGAATTCACATAGGCGTTGTTTACATAATATTCCGTCAGTTTCCGGGCTGCATCCTGCAGTTCTTCGGCAGATATTTCCCGGTTTTCATAATATTTTGTGATGACAGACAGTTCTTCATCAGAAAAAACCGTGTTGCCTTCCAGCACAAAATGATCCACAAAAACATTTCCCAGCGAAGAAAGGTTTTTTCCGGGCGGCGGCAGATGATTCTGTCTTTCTGTTTCTTCACCGGCAGCCAAAGCATTCGCGCCGGTCAGTAAAAGACCCGCTGTCAGTATCAGGAAAAATAATTTCTGCAAGGTGTCTGCTCCTTCTGTTTGAAATTTGGAATACAGGAGGTAAAAAACTGTACCGTTAGATATTTCTTTATTTTAGGAGTTACGCAGTTGAAATATAATCGGCTGTTTTTATTGACTGTCAATTTTTTAGGCACATAATAAATTCAAGTGGTTAAAATTCAACTGCGTAACTCCTATATTTTTAACATTCGTTGCGAATGATTGCAATGAAAGAATTCGTACTGCTGCATCGTTTTTATGAAAGTTCTGCACAACTCGTTACGGGGCTCTGCCCCGTAACGCATTTTTCCGGGGCTCCGCCCCGTACACAGTATGAGGCGGAGCCTCACCTCCGGTGTTACGGGGCGGAGCCCCGTAACAAGTCCGGGGAGAGATTTTCATGTTTCGTTGTGAGTCACAACTCATGGCCGTTTATATGAAAGTGTCTGCGAAAAACCGGCCCTTCGGCCTTATTTTTCGCACTCCGCGCAGCTTTCATGTCAATGTCATTGACTTAGCAGAATATTCCCCTCCCTCAGAGAGGGGAGTCTTACGTCAATGACATTGGCTTTCATGCTTCGTTGTGATTGCATATCATGGCGGTTTATATGCAGGGACGGACGATTGCATCTTACTTCCGGAGATTCGCTATTTTCTGAAGGATATATACGGCTTCTTCAGGTCCGATTCTCAGGTCTCCGTTGACACATGCGGTTTTGTAAACAGGAACCTCCGGTGTCATCCCCGCGCTGATTTGCAGGGAGAGTATGGCATCTGTAAGAGTAATATTTCCGGTTGCTTCGCTACTGCCGTCCACATTTCCGGGTTCATAGCTGTTTTCTGCCACAAGTGCCCATACGGAAAAATGATCGGTCTGAAAGGTGATTTTTCCGGCAGTTTTATCATTAGTAAAACCGTTTACGGGCATCCAGGAATTGGTATCCGGCAGGAGGTAGGCCGGCCGGATTTGATCTGCGCCTATTCCCAGTGCATTTATCTTTTCCTTATTATAACGCAGTATCATTGTAACTTTCTTGTCAAACTTGCTGAGTACCTTTTTCCCGGTATTTTTCCCGCGGGCAGTGATCTCATAACCGTAATCAATAAGCCGGTACTGCATATTATCCGGAAGGCCGCTGATACGGGGCTTTATATTGATTTTCAGTGTTTTTTCTTCTTTTCCTTTTTTGGTAATCCGCATGGCATTGGGCGGAATACTGATCTGCGAACCGTCACTGAGACTGTAATTCCAGCCGTTGCTTATCTTAAATTCATGGTGTTCGGATTTTACAGGCCATGCGCCCCTGTTCCTGAGGTTGATAAGCGGTACATTTATCGGAGTCGGAAGACCTGTAATATCAAGAAAAACCGGATCACTGGCATAATAATCCCCGTCTTTTTCACAGCGTGCGATGAGGGTCCAGTAATTGCCCAGATTTGTTTCCCCTTTTGCGATATCAAGTGCACGGTCTGGTGATGTATCGGTATAAGCAAAGGTCATCTGGCCGTCTCCGCTGTAAGCGGTAACAAAAACTTTTGCACCGCTGATCCCGGATACGGTACCGTTCAGCACCGCGTTTGATTCCCGGAGTACCAGTTCTTCGGGGCCGCTGCGTTTGCCGAATCTTACCCTTCTGGGAGGAGGCGATCTTCTTCTTCCGGAATACCTTCCGGAACGGGCTTCTCCTGTAATTTTGGCAATATCATCGTAGGGGGATGCGCCGACTGTTGTTTCCCATCCGGAGGGTACTTTGAATGTTACCACACCGGAACTGTTTGAAATTCCAATATCTTCATACACAAGTTCCTGTGCTCCGTCATTATACACACAGTTTACCCATACCCGGATATTCGGAGCCGGAGTGGTTTCATCCGGATTCTGAACACTTACATCAAAAATATTATCCAGCGGATACAGTGTGATATCCGCCTGCGTATTTCCTGCTTCTGCCTGAAGTCCTCCGCCTACACCGGATACATAATTATCCGAATCCAGTTCGTAACTCAGATTCCATGTTCCGGAGTCCGCGGGAACCATAATTTCATAACTTCCGTCTGATTTGATTTCCGTCTGTTTAAAAATGGACAATTCAGGATTATCCGCATATACATATCCTTCCAGTCCGGTCACCGGTGTATCTCCGGATTTTAAGTAACCGGATATTTTAGCAGTATCCGACTGTAAATACAAATTCACAGTTGATTCTGTTGTCTGCACTTCTTTTTCCCGGATCAATGAAAAAGGATATTCCGGATTCAACTGTAAGCCGACCCATACAGATATTCCGGCGGGTACTTCCATAAAAAATGTTCCGTTTTCCACAGGCACTACCGTAAAAGGATTGAATTCACCTGTTTTTCGTGCATAAGCCCATGCATCATCCAATGTTGTCAGTCGACTGGAATCAAGCCATACAGAACCTTCTATAAGCCGCGATGCTTCAAGTATAAAATCAGCCCTTCCTTCCGGAGCAGCCACTACCTCCTGTGCATCACCTGTGTAAATATAACCGCTGTCTTCTGTCCAGGGAACAACCGTCCATGTTCCGGGAAAGACATTGATGGTATAGTTTCCGCCTGTATCGGTTTCCGCAAAATTCCAGTCTCCGTTTTCATTCCACAGATCAAGAAAAATATTTGCAAGTCCGGTGCTGCCGTCTGTTACCCTCCCGCTGATTGCTGCATTTTCTGTCAGCAAAGGGACGTTTTCCAGAGCTGCATCTCCGTCAACCGGGATAACCCCCAGAAAAGGCCCTCCGTAGCCGAGTTCTTCATCCACCCATACGGATATTTCATAAATACCTTTCAAAAGCGGTATATTAAATGTCCCGTCAGTATTGATATCCGCATAACGGTAGCTGCCGTCATCCAGATTCACATATTCAATGGAAACCGGACCATCCTGAAGCGGGCTTCCGTCTGCCGTAACTGTGCCGCTCAGATAGGCTTCTGCCGGGGGAAAGTTCAGATCTAATATTGTATCTGCACCGGTAAAATCCACTTCCTGCGGTGCAGGCGCAACCCAGTTTACGTCATTTTCCTGGTATACACTGACTTCCCATGTCCCCGTATCCGCATTGTGTAACCATATTTTATAATTACCGGCTTCGGACAGGGTGTAGCGGTATGAATCTTCAGCATCTTCGTTATAGGCATCAATATAAACCTCCGAAGCATCGGTTCCTGTAATTGTTCCGGAAATGCCGAATTCATATAAGGGGAGTGTAATGGTAACGGGCTCCATTACCGATTCCACTGTAAGAGACTGCTCTTTGCTGCCATACTGAAAATAATAGGGATCAAAGGGAGGTTCTGCATAAAGCATCCAATCTCCTTCAGTCAGTTCAAGTGTAAAATCACCGAATTCATCTGTCCCGGTTTCATCATAATCCCAATCCGCAGATTCCGCCCAGATCCACGCATAAGGAATTCCTTCCAGATATTCTTCATCTGTCACTGTTCCCTCAATAGTTACGGCAAATACCGCGGTCGGAATAAATGAAATCAGCAAGCCTGCCATGACAAATGCCAAAACCGGAAACATCTTTTTTCTTTCCTGCCTTTTTTCTTTCATATTCCTGCTCCTTTTCCTAAACTGTTGACCCCAAAAAATACCTTTACCTGTCTGTCTGAACCCCAATTTTATCTGACGATTTCGCAAAAAGTCGGAAAATCAGACTTTGGAACACATTATTCCACTGATTTTATTAATATGTATTTTACTGTACTTTTGCATTTTTTTACAGGAAACCACGAAATACACAAAATACAATAGTATATAAATATTTTCCGGTAACTTTTTGTGTCTTTCGTGGTTAAAATAAAATCAAATGATTATAAAAAATGCAAAACTATAGTATCAATGCCGTTTCCTTAAGACTCCCCTCCCCTACCCCCTCCCGCCGGGGGAGGGGGACTTCCTGTTTAAGGAAACGGCATTGACTATAGTATTTTAAAATTCTGACTTTTTACGGCTTCATCTTATCTTCTGCGGGCAAAGAATCATTCATTTCCGCATTTTCAGACTGTAAAAGAGGGCCGGGCTGCCAGTCATCCGGAGGGGAGGGGATTGCATCTTTTCCGTAAAAAATAAATGTGCTGACACTTTCACCGCTTCTGGCAGCGCAGGGCGTTTTTGCCCATTGAGTGGCATCCATAAAATGGGAAGGCAGTACAGTCAGACTGCTGCTGATGTCGGTTTCCGGGGAATTGATGCTGACAATGCCGTCCACCCCCAGTTGGGAGGACGCATCAATGGGGCTTTGGGATTCCGGGGGAAAAGGGTAAATCGCATTGGTTTCAATATGGATGTTTCCGCCGTCCCCTCCCACGGCCTGTGCAATGACGGGACTGTTTTTCTGAATTAAAAAAGGAACCTGCAAAGTGATGTTTCCGCCGTCTCCGGATTTGTCTTCCACACTGGTATTGATTCTGCTGTCTTTCATATACAGATATCCGGCTGATGTCAGACGGATATTTCCGCCGTCTGCCTCTGTGGTTTTTGTTGTAATGCTTCCCCCGTCCATCAGCAGATTTCCGGCATTGTCCATTTCAATATTTCCGGCATCACCCGTCCCCTGACTTTCGGCTTCTATCCTGCCGTCACTGCGGATAAAAGCTGTACCGGAGTTCACAATAATACTGCCCCCTGTTCCGCTGCCGCCGGTGCCTGCCGAAATACTTCCGTTTTCAGAAATATTGAGGGAATCTGCTGTCATTGCAATACTTCCCCCGTTTCCGGCATTTTCCTCCCCCTGTGCATTGACAAAAATGCCGCTGCTGTATTCCGGATTCCGGATACTGACACCGGAAATATTTACGGATGCTGAATTCACACGCACATCCCCGCCGTTTCCGGCACCGAAGGAGGCGGCTCCGATCTGCCCCCCCGATTCCAGCAGCAGTTTTCGGGTGTGGATATCAATACTGCCGCCGTCTCCTGCGTATTCATTTTCTCCGTATGTGTCCGAGGCAATGGCTGACAAAAATTCACCGCTTTCTGTTTCACCTGAAACCTGAACCGTATCCCCGGCTGCAATGAAAATATTTCCGCTCTGTCCTTCACCGTAAGCGGAGCTGTTGACGGTTCCGCCTTTTTCCAGCAGCAGATTTTTGGTTTTGATCTGAATATCACCGCCTTTGCCTGTACCGATACCTGCGGATTCAATCATGGAGGGATAGGCATAACTGTCTTCCCCGGAGATTGTCACAGAATCATCTGCCGTGATTTCGATATTTCCCCCCTCTCCCTCCCAGGAGGAAGACGCAATATGCGCTCCGTTTCCAATCAGCAGTTCAGGGGTTTTTATCACAATATCCCCGCCTTTTCCGGCATTTTCAAATACAGACTGTGAATTTACAACGATTCCGGAGACGTCACCGAATGAATTTTCACCGGACACAATGACAGAATTCCCGGCTTCCACATGGATTGTCCCGCCCTTTCCTGTTCCCAGGGTACCGGCCTGAATCTGATTACCGTCCAGAAGCGAAAGTGTTCCGGCTTTGATCTGAATATCACCGCCGTTTCCGGCATTTTCTTCTGCCCGGGAATTTGAAAAAATACCGCTGACGGCCCCCATTGCATCCTCACCGGAAAGGCGGACATCCCCCCCGGCTTTCACTCTTATGCTTCCGCCGTTTCCGGAACCGTAGGTATTGGTTTTCATATAGGCACCGTCTGCCATCACAAGCTCATCCGTCTGAATATCAATCCCTGCCCCGTCTCCCTCATATGTATTGGCAAGCACACCGCTTTGTTCCATCACAAATGTGCCGGAGCGGATAAAAACCGAACCGCCGCTGTCTCCGCTGACATCCGCAAGCGCGTTTTCCGACATGCGGACTGTTCCCATTTTTTCAGCAGAAATATCCATACCTTCGGCAGTGGGAAAGACTTCACCCGCGGAAGTAACAGCCGCCAGGTTAATACGGCCGCCGGGGGTGGCAAGTTCTCCGGGCCGGATAATTTCTGTTTCCGGTACGGGATTTCCCTCTTCATCCAGCAGCAGCACAGGGACAGGTTCTCCGTATTCATTCAGGACATATACCGGGTAGCCTTCCTCATCATATATATATTCCCCGTTTTCATCGGTTTCAATTTCGTACACAGGCCTGCCGTATCCATCTGTTTCCTGCACATACCGGGGATTTCCCTCTTCGTCAGTCACTTCCGCCTCATACATTGTGCCCCTGCGGATATCCATATTCCCGGCGATGAGTGAAATACTTTCCCCTTCCGGCACATACAGTCCTGTGGGACAGTTTTCATACCATTCTTCTTCTGTAATCCATCCTCTTCCTTCGAGGGTAATGGAGGCATTATCATCATCCAGAAATCCGAAGGCAGAAGGCGCGGCTACAGAAAGTGTTTCCCCGTCCGTTGGCCGGGAATAAAATCTTTCATATTCCCCCATGCGCAGATAATCCGCCGTACTCACATAAAAAGAACCGCTGATATCCAGAGAAGCATCCGGGCCGAACATAAAACCGGAAGAATTTAAAAGGTAAAGATCGGCACCTTCAATTGCGGAAATAATCTGTCCGTTGATCCAGGAACTTTCTCCGCCTGTTATACGACTCATGATACGCTGAACAGAAGAAGGGCCGGTAAATACGGCACTTTCGCCCGAATGGAGATTGAATTGCTGAAAACTGTGGAAAAGATTGGAAGCGGCCTGCTGACCGTATTCTGCTTTAATTTCATAATCAGGGCCGGAGATGCTCACTGCTCCGGCAGAACCGAGGGACCCGTCTGTTTTTATGCCATGCGGGTGGGTTTCATCTGCATATGAAGGCTGGAAAGTAAAGAAAACAAAGAAGAACAAAATCGAAACAAAGTGAGGAAGCTGTTTCATCAGAATCTCCTTTATGCCGGGGAATTTGGAGGGATATAATATATTGTGCCACATTAGCATATATTTTTTGCAATAGCAAGCAGTAAACGTATGAAACCCGGCAGTTATCAATTCTGATTTGCATGTTTATATCAATGCTGTTTTCTTAAAAAAATAAGGGATGGACACCAGGATTGCGGTCGGAGGCGGGCAGATTCTGAAAGAAAAAAAGGGATAAGATCTAAAAAGATCCTATCCCTTTTTATATAAGGAATTACCCATGTTTTTTTTGGTAGCGGGGAGAGGATTCGAACCTCTGACCTTCGGGTTATGAGCCCGACGAGCTACCAGACTGCTCCACCCCGCATCAATTTCGCCAATATAGACCTGAACCGGATGAATGTCAAGGATGAATTTCAGAATACGGCAGTTTTTTTCTGACACACTGGCCGGGACCTCCGTTCAGACCAGTGTGGCTTTCACTCCGGGCGGAAGTCCTTTCCGGCAGGGATTGGCTGCGAAGACTTCCTGCAATGCTTTGCCCAGACCGCTGAAAAGCATTTTCCATCCCTGCGCGGGATCGGGCAGTTTCCGTATGTGGAATATCAGACTGCAGCCCAGTCCTCCGGCCAGACCGTCGAGGAAATCATCCAGGTCTTCGGAAAACAAATCACCGCAAACCGTGTGTCCGATAATGAATTCCCTGCGCAGTTTTTCATAAGGCAGATCAAAAGGTACAAATTTCCAAAATTTGCGCCCTTCCACACTGGCTCCCGTGCGGATATCCAGTCTGTGGAAATCCTCCGGACTTTCCATATTACTGCCGCATCCCCTGATGCCGAACTGCGCCATGCGTAAGACCAGGATTTCTTTTAAAGCCCTTCCCAGCACCATGCCCGTATCTTCCAGCACCACATGACCGGAACTCAGCACTGTGGCCTGATAATCAATCTGCAGTGTAAAACCCGCGGCCCGGGCCAGCAAAGTGAATATTTCCGCAAGTCCCCCGGTTTTGACAGAGGGGGACAGATCAAAACGGAATGCACTGGATTTCTGCCGGGAAAAATCAACGCCCACTTTGACAAAACTCTCGGCAGTTTTTCTGGATACCAGGGCATACTCGCAGGAACGGGCCCGGATGCTGATTTCTCCCTGAGATACATTTTCTTCCAAAAGGCATCCGCTGTAATCATGTTCTGCTGTTTCCGGCGCGAAAATCTGAAACAGGGCCATGCCCGCAGCGCGGAAAATGCCTTCCCAGCTGTGGTGGGGATCTTCCGCACTGCACACCCGCACCCGGATACGGGCCCCCAATCCCTGTGCCAGACCTTCCAGTAATTCCGCCAAAGCATGGCCTGATGCCAGCTGCTCGCAGCGGCAATGAAGAAACCAGTCCAAATCAAGGGAAGGTACGGATTCCAGCAGCAGTCCAACTGCCGCTTCCCCGGTTGACCGCTGCCCCGGAGTTTCCGCAATTTCCATCAGCACTTCCGCGCTGCCGTCATCAATCATTCCCAGAACAGCAGCCCGTGTTTTGCGTATTTTAAAAGCCCGGATTTTTTCCCCCGTAAATTTTCCCAGCTGCTGCCAGTCATTACTGTTCCAGTGCAAATCAATTTCGATTCCCATGCGCCATGCTATATGTTCCAGCATATGGCTGACAAATTCATTGGGTGTAATGATTTTTTTACGGGCAACATTGCCGAACTGCATATGCAGACGGTTTTCGGCAAAAGAAGAATACACCCGCTTTGCCCATGGGGATTGTTCCAGTTCTTCAAAATCGGCCCCGCCGGTTGCCACACCGATGGTAAATGCCCCGGCACGGCTTCCTGCCTGCGCTCCCACCAGGGAATCTTCCACCACAGCACAGTCGGCAGGATCAATCCCCAGACTTCGGGCCGCAAAAAGATAGGTATCGGGAGCCGGTTTTTTCTCCATATCCCGAATATCATTGCCGACAATCAGATCAAACAAATCCGAAATTCCGGCCAGGCGAAGTGACTGCTCAACTTCAGAGGTGGCATTATTGGAAACAACCGCCAGTTTCAAAGGAATTTTCCTGGCATCCTGCAATATTTCCCTTATCCCCGGATTGACCCGGAATACGGCATGAAGCCGGTATTCATTATATTTGTCCACTATTTTATCATAATAAGTCTCCATGTCCGGAATACCGTATTCCGCAGCCGTTTTCTCAAAAATACGCCGCCAGAATTCCGGGGGGTGGTAGGCAAATACGGATCGGATGAATTCCCGCTCCAGCCGGATATGGGAACCGAAATATTCCCGGAGAATTTTTTCACAGACATCCAGATCCAGTTGTAAAGAATCCACCAGCACACCGTCCATATCCCACAAAACTGCCCGGATATGATCCGGCAGATATAATCTTCCCGCAATTTGCATTGAATAACTCCGTTTTTTTGTCCCTTTGTATGCTTTGCCGGTTGGTGGGTCGAAAAGGTTGATTTCCCTCTGTAGCGACTGTTGGCAAAGCGTAACGCATCCTGCAGATTTTATTTCCGGTAATGTGTCTGTTTATATGAAAGTCCTTCTGCAGAGACGCACGGTGTGTGTCTCTGGGGTGCATTTTCATACTTCGCTGTGAGTTATTCCTCATGACCGTTTATACAAAAGTGTCTGCGAAAAACCGGCCTCCGCCTTCATTTTCGCACTCCGCGCAGCTTTCATGTTTCGTTGTGACCGTCAGTCATGGCCGTTTATATGAAATTTTTTTACTGCAGGGTGCGTTACGCTGCAGTAACGCACCCTGCAGATTTTATTTCCGGTAATGCCTGTTTTATTTATAACAGCATCGGGAATCAGAAATTCCAGATCAGTTCCGATGCAAGGCGCATGGCCGTATCGTCACTTTCTGTTCCGCCGGACAGTGCCCGTGTAACATCCTCTACTCCGCTGCCGGGGAAGAAGAAGGAAAACTGGCCTTTGAGAAACATATTTTTGCTCAGGGCCAGAAGAATTTCATTGTCCCATTCGCATCCCACATAACCGGATTCCACGCGGGTGTAATTCCCTTTTTTCAGTGTTCCGTTGCTTTCATCAAAGATAACAGGATTGACCATATCCGCAACATAGAAATCCTCGTTCCACCAGAAGGCATTGAGATTGGTGCGGTAGATCAGAAAGATTTTGGGGCGGATGGTAATGCCCGCGCTGAGCATGGTCAGACCGGGGTTGTCGCCGCGGCCGCTGCCGATTCCGGCAAAGTTCTGCACACCGCCGGTGAATACAGGGGTTCCGTTTCCGTAAAGTTCCGGGATATAACCGTAGATAGCCGTTCCCAGTACCATACTGTTGTCACCGATAATGGTATTTTCTCCGCCCCACATGGTGGAAAAACGCTGGGCACTGGTAATACCCGTAAAACCGCTCAGGGTATCATCATCAGGATCGTCATCACCGGAGGTGTACATGAATCCGATATGGGGTTTCAGGCTTTCCCAGCCCGCCAGGTCTTTCAATTCAAAAGCAATGTCCGCGGCCAGGGCAAAGGCTGAAATATCAAAATCATTATACTGAATCGTGCTGATGCCGTTATGCACACCCTGCAGCCCGGTATCGTCTGCGGAACCGAATTTATATGCCCCTTCAAACATCACTTCAATCATATTATTGAAATTCCCCAGGTAGTATCCTCCGATGGTATGGGTGTCTGTATCCGGAGAGGCGGCCGCGGCTCCGGGAATACCGTTGTTGCCGTAAATTCCGCCATAGGCCTCCACCCCTGCCTGGGCCGACAGATAACCGGTGAAGTCATAGGAAGGAACATCGCGGATGCGATCCCAGCCGTAGAAAAATCTGAATTTGTCTGTTTCGCGGAAAAAATAATCCACATACCCTGCAATCAAATCCCGGTCGGCATCCGTTGCGCTGTCCAGTTCGTCTCCCCGTGTCTGGAAGTCATTTTCCTTAAGTTTGTGCCAGGCCAGGGAAAAAGCAATGGGGTCATAATCCCCTTTGAGCCAGAAACCGGCATTGTCATCACCGTAAACCATAGAAGCCGCTTCAATCACATCCAGCCCCCAGACATCCCATCCGCCGTGAAGGCGCAGACCCTCCACCAGTTCTATACTGGCATTGAGGCGTTCCATACCGAAGTCACTTCCGTCATCCCCGCGGCCGCCGCGGTTGTCCACTGTGTCCGTATCAATGGCGCGGTCAAATTCCAGTGCCGCATAGAAACTCCATTTTTTATCTTTGGGCATGGCGTTGAAGTACATTTTGGTTTCATTCCGGATATATCCGTCATCCACTGCCCCGCTTTCGTTGGAATGCACTCTCAGAAAGGTACTGGCCAGATAATAGGGTTTGAAAGAGTCTGCCCTGGCTTTTAACACGGAAAGATATGCCTGACTTCCGGTCAGATCAGCGGCCGTGGCACTGGGATCATTGTTTACACTTTTGGCAAGACCGGCAGCCAGAGAGTCGGAAACCTGAATCAGTGTGGCACCGCCGAGAGCATCATTGGGGGTGCTGACGGCAGTACTGATAACGGCTGCTTTGGCCGCATCGGATGCTGCATTGGAGGCTGCGTTGGCGGCACTTAGGGTTGCCGCGGATTTGGCGGCATCCGCGGCAGCAGTCTTTACTGCGGCCAGAACATTGGGATCTGTCAGATCCATCCCGGCCTGTGCCGCCTGCTGAAAAGCCATCTGTGCGGCACCGGCGGCTGTAGTTGCTGCGGCAGGCGCGGCAGAAGAGGCGGCCGCGCTTCCGGATACGGTTGCAATAGCCTTCTGCTGGGGATCGCTGAAACCCGCAGCAGTTGCCGTTGCTGCGGCATTGGCTGCTGTAAGTGCGGCACCGGTAATGCTGCCGATATTCGCTCCGGGTGTAAAAGCCGCTTCCACAGCCGCGGCCGCGGCCGCATCCGCAATGGGAGTGGTTACGGGTACGGCAATGCCGTTGACCGCGCTGCTGACATTTGTATCAATCAGCTGCATACTTCCCGCCAAGGCACTGACATTTGCATTCAGTGCCGGATTGATTCTGGTGGCTTCATTGGCGGTATAAAATGAGGTGGAAAAATTATCATACGCGGAAATAACAGCGTCGTTTCCGCGGCTGTTTATAATTGCGTCGTTCAGGGTGAGGGAATTCTGATAAATCCCCTGAACGGAATCCGCTGCATTGACCATTCCACCGGCAAAATCTTTCAGACCGCCTGTATTGAAATAGCCGGGGACATCATTATGCATACCGAAATCCCAGTTGGATTCCTGTGTGGGAACAAAACGGACTGTGGCCCCGAAACTCATGAGCAGATCTTTGTTGGTTTCAATGCCGATACCGCCGGGGCCCAGTATTTTTTTCGGATTCATTTCATTGGGGCCGGTCAGTACTTCTTTGGTAATATCGACCAGACTGTTTTCCTCTCCCCATACAGTTCCGGCCATGCACATGACACCTATCAGCAGTATCAGAGCTGATTTTCCTTTTTTTTTCATCTGTTACCCTTTCTCCTAATAATTTTTTTTGAATTTGGACAATGTCTTTGATAAAAAAGGCAAACTCTCTCAGAATAATTCCGGCTTCACCTCCTTTTCCCAGATTGTTTCCACAGTGTTCCATATACCTGTCAGTGTTTTAGAACCTATCCGAAAACCTCCGAAACCGACGTTGGGAACCGGTGAAAACAGGGGTTCAGAATACTGAAAGACAGGTTTTCGGATAGGTTCTTAGCACAGACAATATGTTTATGGAATAAAATGAACGGCATTCATTTATTTTTATAGAACGAACGTTCGTTCCGTATCATATGCTTTTTTTATTTGCAAGAAGAAACACATATCCAATGTCTGTTAAGGGGCAAAAATTTCGGATGAAATAAAAACAGTGCATTATATAACCAGATTTCCGGAAGGGTTTTTATCAGCGGCTGATTTTACAATACCGTATGCAGGGGAACTTCCCGTAAACAATCTGCCCAGAGCCAGGCCGGGTTGGCGCAGCGTAAGCCTGCATCAGCGATGCAAAAGGGGCAGTGCTCTGTCAGGATTTGAACGACAGCTTATTATAGATATACCGATACTTAAAACATTTCGGGGTATCCGGCAGAGGAAAAATTCATGTACGCAGTACTTTCGGGAAATGCGGTAACCGGAAATCTTTTAAGTAATGGTATATATGCAGATGAATTGATACCGAAATTTTAGCTTAAGAGCCTATCCGAAAACCTCCGAAACCGATTTTTAAACCCGGCAAAAACAAGGGTTCCGAACATCGGGAAACTGGTTTTCGGATAGGGTCTAAGGCGATTTCCTGAAAAAAATGTAGCGAAGGAGTGCCAGACTGAAAGTCCGGCAGTGTCTGACAGACGGCAACCCGGTTACAGACTTTCCGTCTGTGACTCCTGCTGAATCGCTGCATTCATATTTGGAAATCGCCTATGGTCTGACTCAATTAAAGAGATACAAAATCTCACCCGGTATCTCAGCAGGAATGCGGCTTAACGCCGTAAAATTTCTATCTGCCTAATTGGGTCAAGTCATAACAGCTTGAATTTGAGAATTTCAAAACCCATGATGAGTATCAGTTCACCTGCAAAGGACTATAGACAGATCCTGTAAGGGCATATTGTATAGGCCCCGGATGCTCCCCGGGCAGCCTGGCCTATGCAATACGCCCCTGCAGATCCGCAGATGAAATTTCAGGATCCTGCATACCCGCCAGTTTATCCTTGACAAAACAGGCAGTTTATTTCGGGAAAGTCCCTAAAACCGCATCCGGGGAAAACTATCCGACCTGCTGATACTGAAAAAACGGGCGGAACCGGGGAAATTATAAGGGAAGCAGCGCGCGGATGTCCGAAGGCGGAAAGGGGGAGGGAAAAACATACCGCGCGGAAAGGGGCATTCTCCCCTCTCCCCAACCGGCAGAATACCGGTGATGCGCGGTTTGTATAAAAATTTTATTCCAGAAGGCTCCGGATACTGTCAGTGATTTCTTCTGCGGAAGCCGGTTTGGGCAGGTAATCATCTGCTTCCATGCTCATTCCGTCAGAATGGGAATAACGGGTGGAGGATACATGATCGGCCACGGCAGTCAGCATCACAATGGGAATCTCACTGTACTCTTTGCTGCTTTTCAGTTCTTTGCAGACTTCGTATCCGTCTTTTTCGGGCATCATGACATCCAGCACAATGGCATCGGGCGGATTGGCTTTCACTTTTTCCAAAGCCTGCACACCGTCATAGGCCACTTCAACGTCAAAGCCTTCTTTTTTCAGGTTTTTCTGTACAATGGCAGCAAAATCCGGTTCATCATCCACAACAAGTATTCTTTTTTTGCTCATATTTAACGACTCCTTTCCATGACAGACAGATTTTGGACTTCCCGGCGCTTCCGGGACCTTCCCGGAACCGCTTTTCTGAAAGCCGGTATACTGATTTCCAAATACTGTGCATATTATTTTTGCGGAAATCTATAACATGAAATTTTCCGTCTGGCAACAATCCCTTGCGAAATGTTTTGGAAAAATCGGAAAAGAATCTTCAGGGAATACGGACAATGCCGGTATCCATATATTCCCGCGCCATAATCTTTTCAGTCACCGGAAAAGGAATCCGGAAAGGCGGAAAGGAAGGTGCGCTGACCGGTATGAGCGGTTCGGGAGCGGAAATCATTTCCTGTATGCAGACATCTTTCTGCTGCCAGAGGGCATTTACCCAGTTCTGAAAGGCCAGGCGGAAATCCGAATCATTAAAATAATCCCCCAGCATTTCACGGGTAATGGGAAGGGTTCGCACCTGCACCCGGATATCCCGGACCCTGCCGCATAAAAAATCCCAGAAACTCTTCTCTCCCGGATACGCGATGGTGACATCAATAAAACTGTGGAGATGTTCCCCCATTGCCGCAAGGGTAAAGGCCATGCCTCCGGCTTTGGGTTTTAAGAGATGGGTAAAAGGTGATTTCTGTTTCTGATGTTTTTGCCTGGTAAAACGGGTTCCTTCTGCAAAATTCATCACCGACACCGGTATGCTTTTGAATTTTTCACATGCCTTCCGGGTCGTCTCCAAATCCCTGCCTTTGAGATGCGGATTTTTTTTGATAAATGCGGAAGAATAACGTTTCATGAAGGGGAAATCCAAAGCCCACCATGCCTGCCCGATAATGGGAAACCAGAAAAGCTGCTGTTTGAGAAAGAATTTGAGAAAAGGGATTTTACCATGAAAAATCCGCTGTAAGACCAGGATATCCGTCCAGGACTGATGATTGGAAACAACCAGGTACCAGCCTTCGGGGCGCAGGGATTCCGTACCGGATACATGCAGGCGGATATTGCAGAAAATACGCTGGGTCATATTGTTTACCCATACCCAGTTTCCCGCGGAGGTATTGAGAACAATATCAAAGTATTTCCGGAAGGTCTTCTGCGGAATCAGCAGTTTGGCAATTGCGGCAATATAGATGGGAATCACCCAGAATACCGTATTGATAAAATAAATCAGAATGGATACAATTCCTCTGAGATGAAAAAAAACATTTTTGCACATAATGCCTGATCTCCTTTGTAATATTTGTCACCACCTGTCATCACGATGATAATCAATGCCGTCTCCTTCAGGGAAGGGGAGTCTTTAGCCCGCATGATTCATACGTCCCGCCAAAATAAGGATATCTTACTGATAAATAAAAGAATTCAGAAAAACGGCTTTACACCCGTTTTTTTGGCATATCCATTTGGAATTCCATTTGGCATATTCAGGGGAACAGCTTTTGGATATATAATCCCGAAAAAGCGGAAAGGACAAGATACGAAGGAGGGTATTACAAAAATTTTACAAAAGAATTGCGGTCGGAAAAAAACAGGGGAAATGATTCTTTGCAAAAAAATTCCCCGGAAGGCAGAAAAAATTATCCGATACGGATTTTCAGTGGATCGAAAAGTTTCCGGAGGAGTGCAGAAATTGCATTTCTGCATGGGTCAGCCGGGAGATGCGGCGGTGCAGAAATACAGTTTCCGCACTCCGGGACAGCCGTAAACCGTATCCGGGGGAAACTTTTCGATCTACTGATTTTATCTGAAAGTCTCCCCGGTCCCCCCGTTCCGAGCGGGAACGGGCTGCGGGGACGCTCCGCGTCCTGTGATGACGCGGAGCATCTGAACTGCTGAATATACCCCAGAGTGCGTTAGCGAAGCGTAACGCACCGTAAGCTCCAAAATTCCGGTGTGTTAGGGCTGGTGCCTAACGCCCCCTGCTTTCTACTTTCATTTCAATGTCATTGACGTAAGACTCCCCTCCCCTGCCCCCTCCCGCCGGGGGAGGGGAATATTCTGCTTACGTCAATGACATTGACTTTCATTTTTCGTTGTGAATCATGGCTTTATAAAAAAGTTTCAATCTTTGCTGCGGATTTCAGTTTTTCAATATACTGATTTACGGTTTCAATGGATTTCTGTTTTTTCAGATGCTCTGCGATTTTGTTTTTTGCCTCTTCCAGCGGAACCACAGAAGCCTCTTTTTTCTCTGTTACCCGAATCAGGTGATAACCGAACTGTGTCACCACAATATCGCTGGTTTCTCCCGGTTTCAGGGTAAATGCGGCTTCTTCAAAAGGTTTCACCATACGGCCTTTGCCGAAATATCCCAGATCACCGCCCTTGGAAGCACTGGGACACTGGGAATGACTTTTGGCCAGTTCGGCAAAATCTTCTCCTTTTTTCAGTTTTTCCTGCACTTCCCGGATTTTTGACCGGGCTTCTTTTTTGGCGGTCTCATCGTCTTTCACCGAATCGGCCTTAATCAGAATATGACTGGCTTTGACCTGTTCCGGTTTTTTAAAATAATCGGGATTTGCATCATAGAATTCTTTGATCTCAGCATCCGAAATTTTGATACCCGCGGTCAGGTTCTGATCAATAAAATCCTGAATAACCATGCCTCTTTCGATTTCATTCCGGATATCGGCTTCGGAAACCCCCATCTGTGTCAGCATTTTTTCAAATGATGCTTCATCCGGCATCTGCTGTTTCAATTCGGCAAAACGGGCATCCACAGCTTTTTCATCAGCCGTGATTCCTTTTTTTTCACCTTCCTGAAAAAGCAGTTCCCGGTTAATGAGGTTATCCAGCACATTTTTCCGGAATTCCTCTTTCTGATCTTCACCGATCATTTTTCCCTGCTGCTGAAAACGCTGGGTCAGCCGGTTGTATTCCTTATCCAGTTCGGCACGACTGATACCGGTTCCGTTGACAAGGGCAGCGGGGTCCTTTTCCCCGGCCTTCTGTTTTTCTGCAGAAGCGGCTTCCGTTTTCTTTTCCGCGGCTTCCGGGGGGGCATCTTTGGCCTTATCTCCTGCAGCAGAAGCACAGGCATAGCAGCTCAGCATAAGAATCATCAGACAAAGGGGGACAATACGCATATTTCTGTACTTTTTCATGAAAAAAACTCCTTTTACCATATTCAATGACAGATTTTCGGCAGACACCGGAAACTCCCGGAATCTGCACAGATTGACAGAGGCGATTTCGGATTCGGCGTGAGTGGGGAAAAAATCGGACAGGTTCACGGAAATGCGAAAAAGGTCTGTATGCTTCTTTGACAATATGAAAATTTTATTATAGTTATTCTGATGTATTTTTCAAGAAATAATTTTCAGACTTCCCGATAAATAACCGCAGAGTGAGTGGAGCGAAGCGTATCCCGCCGTTTTGAAAAGATTGGCGGTTTACACTTCCCTCCATCCATCCCCTGCATTCTCCGGATTCGCCGGGCAAAGACAGGTGTGCATCTTCGCTGTGTCAGCGGACCGGATTATCAAAAATCGGAACTGCTCCTGTACTGTCCCCTATTATAAAGGAATCTTTTATGCAAAATACATCTGTTTCCATTGCTTCCGCAAAATATCCCATGCTTATTGCCCACCGGGGATACCGGGCAGCGTATCCGGAAAATACACTGTCTGCTTTCCGGGCAGCTGTCAATGGCGGGGTGCAGATGATCGAGCTGGATGTGAGTCTGAGCAAAGATCGGAAACTTGTTGTCATGCACGACGAAACCCTGGATCGCACCACGGACGGCAGGGGCCGGGTATGTGATTCCACTTTGGCGGAAATCCGGAAACTGGATGCCGGTTCCCGCTTTTCCCCTGATTTTGCCGGAGAAGCGGTTCCCACCCTTGCGGAAGTGCTGGAACTGGCAGCCGGCAGGGTGCGGGTGAATATTGAAATCAAAGCCGAAGCATTTGAAGCAGATGCTTCTCCGGAGGTTCCGGATACTGCCGAAAGGCAGGTGGCAGAAATCATCGGTTATTATCATCTCCGGGATTCTGTTCTGATTTCCAGTTTTGAGCCCGGCATTCTCCAGCGATTTTCAGACTTCCCGAACCATCCGGCCCTGGGAGTACTGACAGAAAAACTGAAAGCAGATGAAATTCTATCTTTCTGCCGGAATATAAATGCTTTTTCCTGGAATCCGGACTATCCTGTTTTGGACAGAAGACAGGTTCAGCTGATGCAGAAGGAGGGGTTCAGGGTCTTTCCCTATACTGTCAATGAAAAAGATGAAATCAGAAGACTGCTGGAAATGGGGGTTGACGGTTTTTTTACAGATGAAATCCGCTTTTCCCAATACCTGAACCCCGTCTGATCAGGCATTATCCGGTACCCTTCTGCAGCACATAGGCCAGCCATATATCCCCGGCAGTAAGAAAAGATGCCTGGGTGAAAAAATCACAGATTCTGCATTTTTTCTGCTGAAAAATCTGCCGAAGTTCCGCATCCTGCCAAAGATAAAATATTCTCTGGTCTTCGGCAGTTCTCTGACCGCTTCCCTTCTTCAGAGAAAGCAGAATATATCCCCGGGGTCTGACTGCTGTAAAAAGATTGTCCAAAATATCCGGAAAATCCCCATGGGGTATATGAACCAGGGAGCCGACAAGGATCAGGGCATCCGCAGAAAAACGGGAAAAATCAAAACGGGAAAAATCACCTTCCAGCACCCTGCATCCGGAATGTTTTCGGGCCAGTGCGGCCAGACCCGGGGAACGTTCCACACCCGTGACCGAAAACCCCCGTTTCTTCAGCCACAGCAGATCACGTCCCGACCCGCAGCCCGCATCCAGGATTTCCGCCCCCCGCGGCAGTCTTCGGACCAGGGGATGCAGAAAGGATTCAGGATCAACATGAACGGTTTTTTCATAATATTCCTGATAGTTATGGTGATAATAATCTTTTTTCATCTTATTTTCCCTCCTTCTCCGACAGTGGGATTTCTTACACGGATTTGTTTTTATGCCTGCAACGGGGCAACCTCATCATGTCTGATTATCAAAAAACGGCTGTGCCTGACAATGCGGTACTTTTTGATTGAGATATAAAGAAAGTTGTGTTAATAAAAGAATATAAAATTAATAAAGTTATATGTATTCATATTTATGCATGATAAATCAGATAAAGGAGATAAAAACAAAATGAAACAGCTGACAAATATGTTTTGCGCACTTTGCGTACTGCTCTGCTGCGCAGGAAATGCAATGGGAACAGAAATCATTTTCCCTGCCGCGGAAGTAAAAGCCGGGCAGTCGGTAATGATTCCGGTTCTGATAGACAAAACGGATAATCTGGCCGGTGTCAAGCTTTCTTTGGCATATGATAAAAATCTTCTGACATTTCAAAAAGCGGATAAAAGCAAAGAGGCATCCTCCCTGATGCATATTGTCAATGACAAAAATCCGGGGTTTGTGATCGTGGTTATGGCCGGGGCAAAGGGAATCAGGGGGGAAAACCTCCCTATTCTCTATCTGCATTTTAAAGCCAAATCCGGTATCCCGGAAAAAAAGACAGGTAAAATAGAAGTAAAAGAATCCCAACTGATGAGCGACAGCCTGAAAGATACGGAACATAAAGTCAGAATGAATCCGCTGACAATTCTGCCTGCGCTGTCGGCTCCCCCCTCCGCTGAAGACACCGGAAAGGCTCCGGCTCCTCCGGATCCCCCGGCAGAAAAAGAGATACTTTTGGAAAAAGACAAAATCCGGACAGAAGGAGCGGAAAATCAATCTCCGGAAAAACCGCCTGTGCCTCCCGCCGGGCCAAATACCCGAAAATCTCCTGTGCCGGAAAAGGTTCCGCAGCAAAATTAACAAGACAGCAGTTCTTCCGAATCCGCCGATGAGGATGTTCAAAAAATTTCGGATGTTCCGAATCTTCCGGCGATAAAAAATAATATTCCTCTTTCTCCTGTTTTTTGCCCCCCCGCCCTCCGGGTATTTTTGATGCCGGTTAGGAAGCTATCCGAAAACATCGGAACCAGCTTTTCAAATCCGGTGGAAGTAAGGGAGTTAAAACACCTGAAAACAGATTTCGCACAGACTCCGGAGAGGCAGAAACTTCGGATGAAATAAAAACAGTCCCTGATAAAATCAGACTTCCGGAACTCACTTTATAACCGCATGATTTCTCAATAAGGGATTCAGCCAGGATGCGCATCTGTCCTCTTTTTCGCAAAATGGCAGTGCGGCAGCGTGCTGTGTTCTTTGCACTTGACACAGAATTTTTTACATTTTAGTTTATTTGTTTGATTTTTCATTTGAAAAATATTATTTCTGAAAGCATCTGTCTTCAAAAATGAATTTCGGATTTTTAACAGGAGGGTTGAAAAATGGCACAGTGGTATTTAAGCTACGGCGGAGAACAGAGCGGTCCCTTTGACAGCACCCAGGTACTTTTTCAGATTGATATAAAAGGCAAAGACGGATTTGCCTGGCAGGAAGGTTTTTCAGAATGGCTGCCCATTTCCGGGATTCCCGAACTGAATTCCTCCCTGCCGTCCGCTGTTCCCCCCCCTCCCTCCGGAGGGGTTCCCATGAGTTCCGGAAGGCGGGGAAAATCAGATGAGATTGATTATAAAATTTTCGGTTCGGAAATGCAGTTTGTGGAAATCGAACTGGATCCCGGGGAAAGCGCGATCGCCGAAGCCGGAGCCATGATGTATAAAAACAGTGCAGTGGATATGCAGACCGTTTTCGGTGACGGCAATGAGGAATCCGGCGGTTTTATGGGCAAACTGATGGGGGCCGGAAAACGCCTGCTGACAGGCGAAAGCCTTTTTATTACGGTATTTACGCATACCGGTCAGGGAAAAGCCCATGCGGCCTTCGGAGCCCCTTTCCCCGGAAACATTGTGCCGGTGTCTCTGCAGGATACAGGTGGCTGCCTGATCTGCCAGAAAGACAGTTTTCTTTGCGCGGCCAAAGGAGTTTCCATCGGGATATGGTTTCAGAAAAAAATCCTGACCGGACTGTTCGGCGGCGAAGGTTTTATTATGCAGAAACTGGAAGGAGACGGCATGGTGTTTATGCATGCAGGCGGAACAGTGGTGGAGCGTCATCTGGCAGCCGGGGAAATCCTGCATGTGGATACCGGCTGTGTGGTGGCCTTTGAACCGGCCGTGCAGTTTGAAATCCAGAAAGCCGGGGGAATCAAAACCATGCTCTTCGGCGGGGAAGGTCTTTTCTTTGCCAAACTGCAGGGCCCCGGAAAAATATGGCTGCAGTCCCTGCCCTTTTCCCGTCTGGCAGGCAGAATGCTGCAGGCAGCCCCGCAGCGCGGCGGCAGCAAAGGGGAAGGTTCCATTCTGGGACAGTTTGGGAATTTGCTGGACGGGGATAATGATTAGTGTATCGTCAGGGGTAAAATAAGGGAGGGCTAGCCGGAACATCCGCTTAAACCCGAACACCTTGTCCGTTACCGTCCGGGAACAAAGTTGGGTAAGGCAAGGGGGGGCCGGAACATCTGCTTAAACCGCAGGGGCCTACTGCACATCAGACTTTTTACCGGCTTATCAATATTTTATTCAAAGAAACCCGGAGTGTGAAAGTTAAACGGAGCAGTCTTTCGCCCGCGCTCCTTCGGAGCATGGACAAAAAATAATTTTCGCACTCCTTTCTCAAAGACTTAGACCTAAATTGAGCGGTTTTTTTCAGATAAACCGGCTGAATGTCCGGTAAGCGGAACTTTGCCTGTTTTACGCTTTTCACCCGGCGGGTGAAGAGCCGGAAACTGCTGAGCCCCTGATATTTCCGGCCG
>JAABRU010000279.1 GCA_011390755.1 Desulfobacteraceae bacterium
CAGAACTGCCTGGAAGATATGCTCCGGGGGCTGGAAAACGGGGATGCGGTGCTGTTTGAAAGACTTCTGCGCAGAGTGGTCATGCAGATTATGAGTTACCACGATTTCAGCGGTGTACCGGAAAAAGTTTACCATGCCCTCGTCCTCGGTATGCTGGTCCGGATGGCCGGGAAATACGAGATCCGTTCCAACCGGGAATCGGGTTACGGCAGGTTCGACATCATGCTGAAACCCAAGGATATCCGCAAAAGCGGGATTGTCATTGAGTTCAAAATTGTGGACGGAAGCGGTGCGGATGCCTATAAAGAGGTACTGGAAGATGCGCTGAGGCAGATAACCGACCGGGGATATGCATCGGAACTCACGGCCTCCGGCATCACGGACATACTGGAAATCGCCGTGGCCTTCCGGGGCAAAGAGTTGTGGGTGAAGCACAGGAAAATTCCAGGGCGGGTGGGGTAGCGACGTGTAACCCGGTAACATCCTTAATTATCAAAAAAATAAAAAAGCAACCGTCATACCCGAAAAAACAGAAAGCGGTTAAAAGCACAGTTTATGTTTTTCTGTTTTCGCAGGGATGAGGAAATTGCAGGAATAAGTATCCGACCATAAATTTTTCCACGCAGATTTCCGGTCGGTTATTTACAGTGAGAAACAGTAAATAAAATGAAAAGCGATATACTGATACCGGAATGGTATGTGCTGCATACCAAAAGCCGTTTTGAAAATGTGGTCGGCGAAGCATTGCTGAAAAAATCAAAAGAGATATTTCTGCCCAAAATAACGGTACAGAGTCGGCGCAAAGACCGGAAAAAGATGATTCGGGTCCCCCTGTTTCCGGGATATGTTTTTGTCAAAACCGATCTGGAACCGAGAGCGCATCTGGATATTCTGAAAACAGCGGGAGCGGTGCAGCTTATCGGCGATCAGAAAGGCCCGATTTCTGTGCCGGAAGAAACCATCATTTCTCTGAAGATTATGGCAGATGCGGATGAAACCCTGATGACCGGCTCCCGTTTTACAGCAGGAGACCGGGTCATGGTTACCGGCGGCCCTTTTGCCGGAGTTATCGGTATTTTTTCCCGTTATAAAGGACTGGATCGGATCATTGTCAACATAGATCTGCTGGGGCAGTTTGCCGCAGCAGAGGTGGCGGAAAGTGATGTGGAGAAAATACCGGAATTATCAGCATAATTGCTTGACTTATTATTATATATTTATTATTCCTCCTTCTTCGGGGCATTGGGGGTATCCTTTTTTATATGAAAGAGGTGGTCAGGGAGCAGGAGACAGGGAAATTTCCCTGATCCCGTACCCACCCCCATCCCTTTTTTATGCTTCACCTATGGGAAACAGACAGAGAAAAAAAACAGACAGGGGGGCAGACGGAAGTTTCGGAATGAATCATTGACAAATTACGGAGAATCAGATAGTTACTTACTGATTCATCATTTTTTGTCAGATGGGAAAAGAACAGAAATCCTGCAGTTGAAGATTCTCAGGAATAAAATTTCGGGATGCTGTATTATCAACGTATCAAGGAGGATAAAGGAGCAGATATGAATAAACTGGAACTGATTTCAACCTTAAAAAATGAAGCACACATTTCAAAAAATGACGCTGCAAAAGTGGTGGAACTTTTTTTTGACAGCATGGCCGATGCACTGGCTGCCAAAGAAAGAGTGGAAATTCGCGGTTTGTGCAGCTTTTTTGTAAAAAAATACAAAAGTTACACCGGCAGAAATCCCAAGACCGGGGAAAAAGTGACCATCAGCCCCAAAAAACTCCCTTTTTTCAAATGCGGAAAAGAATTGAAAGAACGGGTAGATTATAAATCAGAAAACTGATGGAAACCCCGGAACCGGATATTGACAGTCTGATGGGCCAGAAATCACTGGAAAAACTTTCTGCCTGTCTTCACAAATCCGCTATTCCCCACGCTCTGCTTTTCAGCGGACCGGACAGCGCGGGAAAGGAGATGGCAGCCCGTTTATTTGCTATGGCCTGCAATTGTGAGCTTGGCAGCGCAGAAAAAAATCCCCCATCCGAATATGGCGGATTACTTTTACAGGCTTCCTGCGACTGCCTTTCCTGCCGGAAGATTTCCCGCGGAAACCATCCGGATATACATAATGTAAAAGCCGGGGGAAGCACAGCGAAAATCATCCGGATTGACCGGATCCGGGAACTGTGCGGAACCCTGGCCATGAAACCCTATGAAGCCCGCATCCGTTTTGCTGTCATTTCCCAGGCAGGCAGCATGAATCCCGAAGCCGCCAATGCCCTGCTGAAAATGCTGGAGGAACCCCCCGCGCGGACGGTTCTGATCCTCATTGCGGACCGGGCCTCGGATCTGCTGCCGACCATTGTATCCCGCTGTCAGGAAGTGCGTTTTCATCCCCTGGCACAGGAAAGGATGCACAGGCTGCTGACGGAAAAATACGGTTTTTCTTCAAGGGATGCGGAAATCATGACCCTTCTTTCCCAGGGGAATCTTTCCGATATCCCCAAAGAAGAAAAGGAAAAGCAGAGGCAAATCCGGCTGCGGGACTGGCTGCTCCGGGTGATGGAAGAAACCATCATACCGGAGACAGACCCCCCTCTGCCCGGCAGTCTGCTGCTGCTTGCAGAAAAACTTCTGCAGAAAAAAAGAGATACGGAAATCTGTCTGAATATACTTTCCCACTGGCTGCGGGATCTGCTGATCTGCCATTATAATCCCGCGAAAGTGCTGAACCGGGATATGGCGGATCATTTGGCTGATATTTCAGTAAAAACGACTATTCCTTCTCTTTTATCCAAAATCAGGGCGGTTGAATCCGCACGGAAATCTTTGCAGAGCAACGCAAACCCGCGTCTCAGTCTGGAAGTAATGATGCTGCGGCTCGCCGCGAAAGAGGAACATGCCTAAAGTAGTCGGTGTGCGGTTCAAATCCGCGGGAAAAGTATATGATTTCAATGCCGGAGCCTTTGTGCTGAAAACCGGAGACCCGGTAATTGTGGAAACCGAGCAGGGGCTGGGCTTCGGATATGTGGCAGTAGGCCCGGAAAACCGGGAAACAGAGGAATTTGCCAGGGAACTGAAAAAAGTCTTCCGTCCGGCCACAGAAAAAGATTTTGAACAGCTGCAGCAAAACGGAGAACTGGAAAAACAGTCCCATGCCTTCTGCATGGAATGCATTCAGGAACTCGGACTGCGGATGAATCTCTTTTCTGTGGAAAGCACCTTTGATTCCGGAAAACTGACCTTTTTTTTTACCGCGGACGGCCGGGTGGATTTCCGGGAACTGGTGAAAATGCTGGTGAAGGAATACCGCATCCGCATTGAAATGCGGCAGGTGGGCATCCGGAATCAGGCCAAAATGTGCGGCGGTCTCGGCCGCTGCGGCAGGGTGCTGTGCTGTTCCTCATTTCTGGAAAAATTTGAACCGGTTTCCATCCGAATGGCAAAAGAACAGGGGCTGTCCCTCAACCCCACCAAAATATCCGGCCAGTGCGGCCGTCTGATGTGCTGCCTGACCTATGAAAACGAAACCTATATGGCACTCCGGGCCGCGTTTCCCGAAATCGGAAAAATGGTGGAAACCCCCAAAGGCCGGGCCAGAGTCATCCGTCAGCATGTCATCGGAGGGAGGGTGACTGCTGCAGCAGAAGACGGCAACGAATACGAATTTGATTTGGAAAACATAAAAAACAGCAGGTCTGCAAAAGAATGATGAGGCGGTAAACATTCGGCACCCGCTCCGGCCGGAACCGGAGTCCGGAACATGTGCTGAAAATACCGGATTCCGGCTTTGACCCGAATGAGGCAGGAACTGAAATCCGTATTTTTTACCCGGTCATCAGGAAGAATTTTTCAAAAGACCTGCAAAGACAATTGTTAGGAGAGTACATGTCCGGGCGTTTTTATATCACTACCCCCATTTATTATGTAAATGCAAGACCCCATCTGGGCCATGCCTATACCACCATTACTGCGGATGTTGCCTGCCGCTTTCATACCATGCGGCAGCAGGAAACCCTGTTTTTAACCGGAACCGACGAACACGGTGACAAAATCGAACGCGCGGCCCGGAAAGAAAATATGAGTCCCAGGGAATATGTGGACAAAATCAGCGGGCTTTTCCGGGCACTCTGGCCCGAACTCAATATTTCCTATGACCGTTTCATCCGCACCACGGATCCCGATCATATAAAACTGGTCTGCCGCATATTACAGCGGATTTACGATGCCGGAGATATTTATTTCAGTGAATATGAAGGGAAATACTGTTTCGGCTGCGAACGCTTTTATACGGATCGGGAACTGGTGGACGGCAAATGTCCGGATCATGAAACCGAGCCGGAAATTATCAAAGAATCCAACTATTTTTTCAAAATGGGCAAATACCGGGACTGGCTCATGGAGCATATCCGGGAAAATCCGGATTTTATCCGGCCCGAACGCTATAAAAACGAAGTGCTGGCCTTTCTGCGGGAGCCGTTGGATGATCTTTGCATTTCCCGCCCCAAAAGCCGTCTGCAGTGGGGCATCACCCTGCCCTTTGATGACAATTACGTTACCTATGTCTGGTTTGATGCCCTGCTCAATTATATCTCGGCCCTGGGGTACCCCGATCATGGGGATTTTGAAAAATTCTGGCCCCATGCCCAGCATATTGTGGCCAAAGACATTCTGAAACCCCACGGCATTTACTGGCCCGTCATGCTCAAAGCAGCCGGAATTCCCGTATATCAGCATCTCAATGTCCACGGTTACTGGAATGTGGAACAGAGCAAAATGTCCAAAAGCCTGGGCAATGTGGTGGAACCTTTGGAGCTGAAAGACAAATACGGTCTGGAGGCCTTCCGCTTTTTTCTGATGCGGGATATGGTCTTCGGGCTGGATTCCGGTTTCAGCGAGGATGCCCTGGTGCAGCGCATTAATTCGGATCTGGCCAATGATCTGGGCAATCTTTTCAGCCGGGTTATTGCCATGACCCATAAATACTGCAAAGGGATTGTGCCCGAAGCGGATCCCCGGGTGGAAGACGAACTCTGCGGATTCCAGGCCGGAGATCTCAAAGGTCATGCGGCCGCACTGGTGGATGAATATGAAAAATCCATGTCGGCATTTGCCTTTCACAAAGGGCTGCTCTCTGTCTGGGAATTCATCAGTCACATGAACAAATATGTGGATACCACGGCCCCCTGGGAGCTGGCCAAGAAAAAATCCTCCCGGAAAGAACTTCATGCCGTGCTGTATCATCTGCTGGAAAGTCTGCGGATTGTCTCCGGCCTGATCTGGCCTGTCATGCCGGAGACAGCGGCCAGAATGCAGGGACATCTTGGCCTGGACCCGGATGCGCCTTTTTATCATCTGGAAACACTGCGGAAATGGAAAGTGCTGGAACCGGGGACAAAACTGCCCAAATCCACCCAGCTTTTCCCCCGAATCGATCTCAAAAAGCTACGAACCGAAGCAAAGACTGTTGCGGAAGAAAAGCCGGAAAGCGGGTTCCTGCCGGAAATTGACATAGAGACTTTTGCCAAAACAGATTTGCGGGTGGGAACGGTTCTTAAAGCCGAAGCCATTCCCAGAGCCAGAAAACTGTTGAAACTGGAAGTGGATATCGGAGAAATCCGGACGGTTGTATCGGGTATTTCCGGAAGTTATTCTCCGGAAGAGCTGGTGGGCCGGCAGGTCATTCTTGTTGCCAACCTGAAACCGGTCAAAATTATGGGGGTGCTGTCCAGGGGAATGATTCTGGCGGCTTCCGGGGAAAAAACGATCAGTGTGGCCGGGCCGGATAAACCGGTAACACCGGGAACACGTCTGTCCTAGTAAATCCCCCGGACATTTTCCGGTATAAGGATTTTCCGGCAGTGGGTCAAATCCGTTGAAAAAGACTCCCCTCCCCTGAGGGACAATGCTGTTGCCTTAAAACTCCCCTCCCTGAGGGAGGGGAATATTCGGATCAACGGATTTGACCCACCACCGATTTTCCGAAGTTTTTTTGCAATTCGGAAAATCTGCCCGGGAAAATGCATATCCGGGTATTTTGCAAATTTTTTACAGGTGGATATTCTGAATAATGAAAATAGGGTCTGTTCTGACATCTGATCACATCATACTGAATGCCGTGCTGAAAGACAAAGACAGTCTGCTGCGATTTATCGCGGATACCCTTGTCCGCCTGGGTCATGTTTCTTCACCGGAAAACCTGTATCATTCCCTGAAAAAGCGCGAGGAAATCATGAGCACGGGCATCGGCGGGGGAATTGCCCTCCCCCATGCCTTTTCCGCGGAAACCGAAGATCTGGCCCTGCTGTTCATTCGTCCGGAAAACCCCCTCCCCTTCCAGTCTCTGGACGGAAAACCCGTGGATATTGCAATTCCCATCATTGTGCCCGGAAATGAGAGTTCCCTGCATCTCCGTACCCTGGCCGCCGTGTCCGCCCTGTGCCGGAAACCCGAATTTATGAAAGAAGTAAGAAGGGCCGCGGAACCGCAGCAGATTTGGGAACTGATCAGGGAGACGGAGGAAAAGGGCAGCTGCGGATAATATAGGCTTCCAGGTTTTCCATGTCCGCATGACATTCCGAAATAACCCGATCCCGCAGGGAAATGCCGGAAGTATGAACACTTTCGGGGTCCCCGGAGCGCAGGGGATGCCATTCGGGCAGCTCCTTTCCTTCTGAAATCAGACGGTATGCACAGGTGGCAGGCAGCCAGTGGTATTCTTTCACGGTTTCCGGTGTCAGATGCAGGCAGCCGGGGATCTGTGCAAAACGTTTTTCATAGGACATGCAGCGGCAGCGGTCCCTGTCCAGCATACGGCAGGCCACGGCCGTATAAAATACCTCGCCCGTATCCTCATCTTCCAGTTTGTGCAGACAGCATACAGCGCATCCGTCGCAAAGCAGCTCCCATTCTTCTTTTGTCATTTCTTCCAGAGATTTTTTTTCCCAGAATGCGTCACTCATCGTCTTTCTTCCTTATGATCAGGGAGCATTGCCCCCCAGCACCCAGCCCCCAGCAACCCAGTCCCCAGCAACCCAGTCCCCAGCCCCCAGTCCCCAGTCCCCAGCCCCCAGTCCCCAGCCCCCAGCCCCCAGCCCCCAGCCCCCAGTCCCCAGCCCCCAGCCCCCAGTCCCCAGCACCCAGCCCCCAGTCCCCAGCACCCAGCCCCCAGTCCCCAGCACCCAGCCCCCAGTCCCCAGTCCCCAGTCCCCAGCCCCCAGCACCCAGTCCCCAGTCCCCAGTCCCCAGTCCCCAGTCCCCAGTCCCCAGT
>JAABRU010000280.1 GCA_011390755.1 Desulfobacteraceae bacterium
AAAGACTGGGCCGGGATGAAAAACTGCTGGGAGAAATCATCAGACAGTTACCCGCGGAACTGTCCGCATACACAGAGAGATTACAGCAGGCCCTGGAAAAAAAGGACGCGGGGGAAGCAGAATCCGCTGCCCACAGTATCAAAGGATTATGCGCGAATGCATCGGTCAAAAAAATGGCAGAAACCGCCTCCCGCGCAGAGCAGGCGGCAAAGGAGGGAAATGCAGAACTGGCTGCGGCAGTGGCGGGTGAGCTGGAACATGACCTTGCCGCACTGCATCAGGCTCTTTCCGCGCGTTTTCCCGATTTATTTCCCGGCCCGGAAGTGAAAAAAACAGAAGCGCCCGGTACAGACACAAAGGAAAAACGGATGCAGCTGCCGGAATCACTGCAGGCGGAACTGAAAGAAGCGGCAGACCGGGGAGACCCCGGGGCGTTAAAGGAAATCATCAGCAGCATCAGAGACAGGGACCCCTTTCTTGCAGATGCTTTGGAAAAGCTGGCGGATCAATTCCGTTTTGATATGATTCAGGATATAAGCGGGCAGATAAAGAAATAATTTGCCTGAAAAAGGAAAAGTCTTTTTTTTTCGTACTGTCAAGCGATTTGGACTGCTATCGGAAAATTCAACCCGTCATTTCATCGTTGACAGAGTGACAGCGCCTTTTTCAGGAGGGACTTTCATCCGTATGATGACTGTCGGAAAAATGAATATCTGTCAATCATTTGGAAAATCCCGAAGGAGAAACAGCAATGGAAAATCGCAATAATGCAAAAGACGCTCCGCATGGAGAGCAACTGCCGGTTCCGGCAAAATCCGTGCTTCCGCCGGAAAAAAAACCGCAAAATGAAGCAGAAAGCAGTTTGGGATTTCCGGTGGTCGGCATCGGGGCTTCGGCCGGGGGACTGGCCGCGCTGGAGGCCTTTTTTGCGGCCATGCCCCCGGACAGCGGCATGGCTTTTGTGGTGGTGCAGCATCTTTCCCCGGATTTCAAAAGTCTGATGGACGATTTGCTGGCCCGGCATACAGACATGCCCATTTACCGCGTGGAAGACGGACTGACTTTGGAAGCGGATTCTGTTTATCTTATCCCGCCCAAACGGGTCATGACCATGGCCGGCGGCCGTCTTTTTTTACGGGAGCGCGTTACACAGCATCTGGTGCTGCCGGTGGATATTTTCTTTGAATCCCTGGCAGTTGCAGCGGGTTCCCTGGCTGTCGGTATTGTGCTTTCCGGCACCGGCACCGACGGTTCCCGCGGCATTCAGGCCATCCACGACGCGGGGGGGCTGGTGCTGGCGCAGAACGTGGAATCGGCTCAGTTTGACGGGATGCCGCGGGCCGCCATCAGCACGGGTGTCTGCAATTATATTCTTGCGCCCGCGGATATGCCAGCGCTGCTTCTGGATTATATGAAGGACCCGAATCATGTGTGTACTTCCGAACCCTCGCTGAAAATCATATTGGAGGAAGGGGAATATGCCGAAATTTTTGCCTATCTGCGCCGAAGTTACGGGCTGGATTTTTCCAAATACAAACCCGCAACCGTGGGACGGCGCATTTCCCGGCGGATGGATCTGCACCGCCTGCATCACATCAGCGACTATGTCGCGATGCTTGCCGCCAACCCTTTGGAAATTGACGCACTGTATAAAGACCTGCTCATCGGTGTCACCGAATTTTTCCGCGATCCCAAAGTGTTCAGTTATATGGAAGAAGAAGTCATTCCCTCTCTTTTCAGCCGTGCAGAGGGGGAAAATCTGCGGATATGGGTCGCGGGATGCGCCACCGGGGAGGAAGCCTACTCCCTGGCGGTTTTACTCCATGAAAGGGCTGAGACACTGGCCTGGGATGGCAAAATCACCATATTTGCCACGGATGTTCACCGTCATTCGCTGGAAACAGCCTCAGCGGGTGAATATGAGCGGGATCGCCTGCTGAACATTTCCCCCCAGCGTCTGGAACGCTATTTTGTCTCCCCCATGCCGGGACGTTACAAAATCATTCCCGAACTGCGCAAACTGGTTGTTTTTGCTCCCCATAATCTTATCAGTGATCCGCCTTTCACCAAAATGGATCTGGTATGCTGCCGCAACCTGCTGATTTATTTTCTGCCGGGAACCCAGGAACAGGTACTGGCCCGCTTTCATTTTGCGCTGCGTCCGGGCGGTGTGCTTTTTCTGGGAATCAGCGAAGGCACAGGCAAACTTTTTGAAGAATTTGATATCATACACGGTGCTTTTAAAATTTACCGCAAAAAACGGGATGTAAGACTGGGGCTGGATATAAGCGAAAGCGATACCATGCCCCTCCGCATACCTGCACCGGCAGTGTCCGTGAATATCAGAAATTCCGTGGCACTGGATCGCCGTATCCTGCATGATTATGATCTGCTGCTCAACCGCTATATCCCCGCGGGCGTACTGCTGAACGAACATCGGCAGGTACTGCATTATTTCGGTGATGTCCACCGCTATCTCAAACCCCTCAGGGGACGGGCGGAAAAGGATTTTCTGCATATGCTGGACGGGGATCTGCATCTGGCGGTGAGTGTGGCCCTGCAGCGGGTGATTTCGGGGGCAGAATCCGTGAGTCTGCCCAATGTGGCGGTTCCGGATGAAAAGGAATTCTTCCGCGCGAATGTCAGAGTGGAAGTCCTGCCCGATGAAAAAGAGGGGGCAGCCCATTACCATGTCAGTTTTATCCCCGTGACAGCAGCAGAGCCTGCTGCGGAACTGCTCCCTGCACCGCCCGCGGTTTCATTAAACGATCATCAGACCATCCATACCCTGCAGACCCATATCGGTGAGCTGGAAACGGAACTGCAGTCCAAAAAAGAAAATCTGCAGGCCACGGTGGAAGAACTGCAAACCAGCAATGAGGAACTCCAGGCCGCCAATGAGGAACTGCTGGCTTCCAATGAGGAGCTCCAAAGCACCAATGAAGAGCTGCATTCTGTAAACGAAGAGCTGTATACGGTCAATGCCGAGTTTGAAAAAAAGAATAACGAGCTGCAGTCCCTGAACCGGGATCATGGGCATCTGCTTTCCAGTCTGGAAGTGGGGGTGGTTTTTGTGGATGAGCATCTGGTCATCCGGAAATTTAATCCTGCCAGTGCCTTCTGCTTTAAACTGATGCCCCAGGATATCGGACGGCCCATAGACCATATCGCCTATCAGCTGACGGACCAGACCCGGATGCTGGCGGATGTGCGGAGGGTACTGACCACAGGGCATATGACGGAAAAAGAGGTGCGCACCCAGGATGGACTGTGGCTGCTGCAGCGTCTGGTGCCTTTCCGCGGGGAAGACCGCATTATCCGGGGGGTGATTCTCACCTTCACCGATATTTCCAGTATCAAATCCGCAGAAACAGAGATGCAGAAAAACTTTGCCGAATATAAAACCACCCTGGACAATCTGCCCATCGGGGTTCTGGTTCATGCCGCAGACAAAGGCATCATTTTAAGCAATCCCCATACCGATACTATTCCGGGACTGAAAAAAGAAGAGACAGAAGAGGGACAGAGTATGGCATCCGCTTTTGATTTTGTGGATGAAAAAGCAGTGAGGCTGGATCCGGAGGATTATCCGGTGAACCGCATTCTGACAAAGGGTGAAGCCCTGAAAGACTGCGTTATGGGCATTATGCACAGAGAAAGTGCGGAAATCATCTGGGTCAGAGTCAACGGTGTGCCTGTGTTTACAGATGAAGGCGAGGTGGAAAAAATCATCATCAATTACGAAGATATTACGCATCAGAAACAGGCCGAGAAAGCTCTTTGGGAAAGTCTGGAAAAATACAGGGTCTTATTTGAGTCCTTTCCATTGGGGATTACCATCACAGACGAGCAGGGACAGATTCTGGAAAGCAATCCCGAAGCAGAACGGATTTTGGAACTGTCACCGGAAACACAGCGTCAGCGGAGGGTGAACAGTGAAGAATGGCAGCTTATCCGGCCCGACGGCACAGCCATGCCGCCGGAAGAGTACGCCAGCACAAAGGCTTTGCAGGAGAAAAAAGTCGTGGCCAACCGGGAAATGGGATTATGCAAAGGTGATAAGATTACCTGGCTCAATGTGACCGCTGCCCCGATTCCCGTCAAAGGATACGGAATCGCCATTGCATATAATGATGTCACCGAGCGCAAGCAGGCAGAAGATGCCCTGAAAGCCAGTGAGGAACGGCAGCGCACTGCCCACGAGTTTGCGGCCTCGGTAATAGATTCCCTTTCGGCCCATATATGCGTTCTGGATCAGGACGGCATCATTTTGCAGGTCAACCGTGCCTGGCAGAATTTTGCCGATGCCAATTCACCGGCTGCCGGTCAGTATTTTCTGGGCTGGAATTATTTTGATATTTGCCGGAAAGCCATCTCCGGGGGATTTTCAGAGGCCCTTCTCTTCATGAACGGGATAGCGGAAATACAAAACGGAGACCGGGAGCATTTCGCCATGGAATATCCCTGTGATTCCCCTGCGGAACAACGCTGGTTCCTCTGCCATATCACCCGCTTTTATGAAGAGGGCAAACTGCGCTTTGTGGTGACACAGGAAAACATATCCGCGCGCAAACATGCGGAAAAGGCATTGTCGGAAAGTGAAAAAAAATACCGCACCCTGGTGGAAAAAATGCCCATTCCCATCTGCTTTGTGAACCGGCAGAAAGAAATGTCATACATCAATCCCTGTTTCACTGCATTTTTCGGTTATCCCCATGAAGAAGTGTCCACTCTGGCAAAATGGAGCCGCCGGGCCTATCCGGACAGGAGATACCGGCAGCAGGCAAAAAAGAGGTGGAAAATGGCCTTTAAAGAAGCTGTCCGGAATTACTCGGATATCCGGCAGGAAGAGTATTGTGTGAGCTGCAAAAACGGTGAAATCCGCATCGTTGAAATCGGCGGCATGGTTCTCGAAAGCGGTTTTCTGGCCATGTTTATTGATCTTACCGAACGGAAAAAGGCGCAGAAAGAGCTGGAGGATGCGCTGGCAAGAATTCAGGCGATTTTTCAAACCATCCCCGCGCATATCATTGTTACGGATACCGAATACAATATCATTGACACCAATATCAGCGGCAACGTGCTCCGCAATCTCGGATTTCAGGACAAGAGTCAGATCATCGGGCGCAAATGTTATGAAACACATAAAAAAAGCAATAATATATGTCCCGGGTGCAATATCAGACGATGTTTTCAAAGCGGAAAACAGGAATCCAGAGTTTCCACCCTGGAAGAGGAGATGCTGCTGGGATATCCGACAAAAGTATTTGCCACCCCCATACGGGATAAAAAAGGAAAAATTATCGGCGCGGTGGAATGCTCCATGGATATATCCGATTTGCGCGAATTGGAAAAACGGCTCCGCAAAGCCAAAGAGACTGCCGAAATCGCCACCTCTGCCAAAAGCGTGTTTCTGGCCAATATGAGCCATGAGATCCGGACCCCCATGAATGTGATTACCGGCATGAGCCGCCTGCTCCGGGAAACGGAGCTGACCGAGCAGCAGCGGGAATATGCGGATATGGTCTGTGAATCTTCTGAAATTCTCTTATCCCTCATTGAAGATATTCTGGACTTTTCCAAAATTGAGGCCGGAAAAATCGAACTGGAATATATTGATTTTGATCTGAAGACCTTATTGGTAAAAACAGCCGGTATGCTGAAACTGAAGGCCTCAGAAAAAGGTCTGCTGCTGCAGTACCGCATTCCCGAAAACATTCCCCCCTTTGTCAAAGGTGATCCGGTGCGCCTGCGCCAGGTGATCCTCAATCTGGTCAACAATGCCGTCAAATTTACGGAAAAAGGGGAAATCACCCTGGAAGTTTTTTGGGAAAGAGAAACAGATCGCCGGATAAAACTCCGCTTTTCCGTCACAGATACCGGTATCGGCATTCCCGCGGATCGCCTGGAACGGCTGTTCCGCCCCTTTTCCCAGGCCGATTCCTCCATCAGCCGCAAATACGGCGGCACCGGTCTGGGACTGGCTATTTCTTATGATATTGTCAAACTCATGGACGGCAGGATGACAGTGGAAAGTGAGGCCGGAAAAGGTTCCTCTTTTGTTTTTACTGCCTGTTTTGAAAAATCAGAGGGAATTCCGGAAAGAGCGGAAGGGGAAAAAGATTCTGCCGCTTCTGTGTCCGATCTTTCCGGGGTCCGGATTCTGCTGGCCGAAGACAACGCCTTTAACCGGAGAATGGCCCATATTATTCTGAAAAAATCAGGACTGCGCGTGGAAAGTGCTGTGAACGGGAAGGAGGCCGCGGCCGCGGTCCGGAAGGGAAATTATGATCTTGTGCTTATGGATGTCCGGATGCCGGTTATGGACGGTCTTATCGCCACGAAACTGATCCGGGAAGCGGGGAACCGGATTCCCATTATCGCACTGACGGCCAATGCAACAGCCGAAGATCGGGCAGGGTGCATGGCAGCCGGTATGGATGACTATATCAGCAAACCCCTTGATCCGATCCGACTGGCCCGTGTTATCCGGAAACATATCGGAAAGAGGAAGAAAAGCAGTCCTGCCCCGCCTGAAACCGCAGGACAGGAAGATTTTTCTTCCGAAAATATGCTGCCGGAAATACCGGTGATGGATTTTCAGGAACTGGAGAAAAGACTGGGCCGGGATGAAAAACTGCTGGGAGAAATCATCAGACAGTTACCCGCGGAACTGTCCGCATACACAGAGAGATTACAGCAGGCCCTGGAAAAAAAGGACGCGGGGGAAGCAGAATCCGCCGCCCACAGTATCAAAGGATTATGCGCGAATGCATCGGTCAAAAAAATGGCAGAAACCGCCTCCCGCGCAGAGCAGGCGGCAAAAAAGGGAAATACAGAACTGGCCGCGGCAGTGGCAAGTGAGCTGGAACATGACCTTGCCGCCCTGCATCAGGCTCTTTCCGCGCGTTTTCCCGATTTATTTCCCGGCCCGGAAGAGAAAAAAACTGAAGCGAGCGATACAGACACAAAGGAAAAACTGATGCAGCTGCCGGAATCACTGCAGGCGGAACTGAAAGAAGCGGCAGTGTACGGGGATCCGGGTGCATTAAAGGAAGTCATCAGCAGTGTCAGAGACAAAGCGCCCTCACTGGCCGATGTTTTGGAAAAAATGGTGGATGAATTCCGTTTTGACATATTCCAGGATATATCTGTCCGGATAAAGAAATAATACCGGGGGAGAGTAGGGTGACTCTGGGGACTGGGGGGCTGGGTACTCTGGGGGCTGGGTGCTGGGGTACTGGGTGCTCTGGGGGCTGGGTGCTGGGGGGG
>JAABRU010000281.1 GCA_011390755.1 Desulfobacteraceae bacterium
GCAGACAAAGCGGGTGTCAACTTTGGGAAATTTCAGTTTTTTCAGGATCATTTCGGCCATTTCCGCGCCTGTTTTTTCATGTCCGTAAAAATGAACCTGTTTTTTATGGGGATCAAAGCTGCGTACAGGCGGTTTTCCCACATCATGGAGCAGTACGGTCAGTTTAAGCAGGGGCCGGATTTCCTCAGAAGGGAGCAAAGGGGACGCACTTTCGGGCCATAACTCTCCCGCCAGGATTTTTTCCATACTTTCCAATGCGTTCAGGGTGTGATGCAAGACATCGAAAACATGGAAACGGTTCTGGATGCATCCGCTGAGTTCCCGCATTTCCGGTATGATTTCAAATAAGAGTCCTGTGTCTGTCATCTCTTTCAGATAAGGAAATGCAGAGGGGGCAGCAAACATTTTCAGCAGCTCCGTGCGAATGCGTTCTCCCGCGCTCTGCCGGATCAGAGGGGCATGCAGCCGCACAGAATCCAGTGTGCCGGGGGCAATGCGGTATCCGAAAACCGCGCCAAAGCGGAATGTCCGCAAAAGCCGCAGGGGATCGTTGGGAAATGCCCGGTCCGAAACCATGCGGATTTCCTTTTTTTTCAGATCCGCAAGTCCTCCCGTGCAGTCAATCATCTTTTCCTCTTCCAGGGAATAGCCCAGGGCGTTTATGGTAAAATCCCGTTTTTTCAGATCTTCTTCAATGTTCACCCCGTTGAGGGGCGTTATGTCATAATAGGCATCGGGCAGCACAACACGGAAAAGATCCTGCCCGGGTTTGCCGAGGGGGACAAAAGAGGCTTTCAGCACACGGGCCAGTTGCCTGGCAAATGCTTCGGCATTTTCCGATACAGCGATGTCAAAATCACCCGGATTGCGATTCAAAAGCAAATCCCGCACAGCACCGCCCACAAGGAAAGCCCCTTTTTTATCGGGCAGCGCTTTCAGTTTTTGCAGATATGCCGAAATCATTTGCGAACTCCTTTTTTATAATAAAACCCCAGGTTGCAGAAAAACCCGAAAATATTTTTTTAAACACTATTGCTCTGTTTCATTTAAAATTGCAGGTCGGGTTAGCGAAGTGTAACCCGGCATTCGGATGTTCTGCTCCGAAATACCTGCACAGTTTTAAGTGAAACAGAGCACTATCTCACCAATGCCGTTTTCTTAAGCAGAAAGTCCCCCTCCCCCGGCCCCTCCCTCAGGGGAGGGGAGTCTTAAGGAAACGGCATTGACTATATCACTGCGGCTCTTTTTTGTATTTCAGCTGCAGCACGGAGCAGTCTTCCATATCCATATCATCCCGCAGACCGATATAGACAGGCTGGTAAAGACTGCCATCCCTGTAAGCATAAAGATAGCGAACCTCGGCAATGGAATGCACAGGGGGAATCTCTTTGTTCGGCGGAATGCTCACATTTCCCACAGGAACCTGCTTGTCTCCGTCCATAACTGCCATTGCGACACTGCGTTTTTCATTTATCTTTGTTACAATCACAGAGGCCGTATCGCAGAATTTGAATTTCACCTGATTTCCGCCGCTGTTCGGCCTGCCTGCCGTGTACGGGGCTGAATGCTTTTTGAATACAATGCCTTCTGCTCCCGAAGCCTTCAGTCTGTCATACATCTGCTGTTTTTCTTTTTTGTTTTTGGCTGTTTCAACCATTTCCAGGGCATCTTTCAGTCCCAGAGTCTCAAGCAGTGCCATGCGTTTGCTGTATGATTCGGATCGGATGTCCTTATCACTGATTTCCAGCAGATCAAAGACAAAGAGTTTTTCGCCCACTGCCTCACCGTCAATCAGAAAAGACGGTTCAATGGCAGAGGCACTGTTGAGAACAGCATCGGGCGCGCCCACAGAAAGTCCCCGGCGGTTGATGGCCGTGACACTGTCTGTTTTGCGGATAAGCATTCTTTTTCCGTCATGTTTTTCCTGCGCCCACCAGCTTCGGTCACCAATCCGTTTTTCAGCTTCAGATTCTTCAATGAAATTGAGCAGCTGGCATTGAACCCCTGTATCTCTGCTGTCTGTGTCTGTGTGAACATACTGAGGCCCCTCCTGCCCCGGCACATACCCTTTGGCGGTTTTGCTTTTCACCAGTTTGTCATAGATTTTCTTTGCAGACGCGTAATCCGCGGGAGACTGTGTTTTTGTGCCTGTGGTAAGGGTTGCCCCCCGGCGGCCGTATGCAAAATTCACCACAAAACTGCCGCTTCCAACTTCTTCCAAAGATGCCTGATACACTTTGTCGCTGGTTCCCTGCCTGAAATACAGGGTGATGTTTTCAGATTTCATGCTTCCTCCTTTTTTGACAGTGGGATTTTTGATACGGATAAAGGGCCGTGAGCCGTGATTCACAGCGAAATATGAAAGTTTCAACCCGTTCCCGGGCTCCGCCTCAATGCCATTAAAGTTAAGGAAAAGGCATTTTTGGAAAGCCCTGAAAGGGCGCATTGGTATAGCCCAGGGCAAAGCCCTGGGAATATTGAGTAAAGTTTAATATAAGCCCTGAAAGGGCGCATTAAAAAATGATCCGGGTTCATACTTCGCCCTTTCAGGACTTACGGTTTTTTTATCCTGTATTCCCGGGGCGTTGCCGGGCTGTATCAACCCGCCCCTTCGGGGCTTTCCTTAACTTAATGGCATTGGGAACGCATCTCCCGGAGGCTCCGCCTCCGGCAGTGTGTGAGGGTTTGTGAGGCAGAGCCTCAATGGCATTAAGTTAAGCCGAAAATTCCCCTCCCCCGGCGGGAGGGGTTGGGGGAGGGGGAATGTAATTATCAGACGTTTTCACCCTCCCCCTGCCCCTCCCTCAGGGAGGGGAGTCTTAACTTAACGGCATTGAGGCAGAGCCTGGAAACGAGTCAACATTAAACATTCAGCATTCAGCATAAAAAAACGGATATTTTATTTCCAGGGGAATCCCTAATGCAGGTTAGGGAAATGGGATTGGTATGATACAGCGCAATCACTCCCGACCGGCTTTTGTCCGTTCTTCCGCCTTTTTTTTGGCCCGCTGCATGGCAGTGAATGTATCATCCTCCCCTGTATTTCCCCTTTCTTCTTTTTTATGGACTTTTTCAGGGGGGACGTGGCCGGCTTTCTCTTCTTTTTTCTTTATTTTCCGGAATTTCTTTTTTGTTTCCGGGCCTGTTTCAGGGGATTTGTCCGCTTTTCCGGGGGGACGGACTTTTGTAAATATCCGGAAATGTATCCAGCGGGTGCGGCGCAGAAAAATTTCCGGAAGGAAAAGGGACAGTGCCGCCAGTATGAGCCAGGGGGCAATTTCCCGGTGCTGCCGGATTTCGGGCAGGTCTTTCCAGATTTCTGCCAGCCGGATTCTTTCTTTTCCCCCGCTGATACGGGCAATTTCTTCGAGTATTCCTTTTCCTTCCCTCTGATTCCGGGATGGGAGATATTCCGGAGAATAGGGCAGACAGACCGGGGAAAGATTCTGCACGGGGAATCCGGGAATATGCACGGAAGGCAGAAGTGTTTCACTGCTGTCCATGGGAATTTCCAGGGAAAAAGTGTCGGCCCCGGTCCGCTGCATGATGCGGTTTTCCTGTTTCGGACTTTTCCCGGGAATCCCCCGCAGCATATTCACTTTGGGAGATTCACTGAACACCTGCTCCGGATCCAGATGGAGCTGTATGCGGAAAATGCCTTTGTCCCGTTCTCCGTCAAGGAGCATATTATCAGGCAGGGTTCCCTTTTCCCCCGCGGTCCAGAGGGCCAGTGAGGAAAAAAAATCCCCGACCCGGGGCCAGGATCCCAGAGGCCCGGTATATTCTCCCCCGGCTTCACCCGTGTAGCAAAGCACACGGCCTTTTCCCCTGTGCCAGTAGGCCAGCAGCGGAGCCTGATATTCATCATCACTCATAATGGCCTGTGCGGCACGGGGGCGGATATAGCAGAGATTGTACCCTCCGATTTTCGGGAAGGCCCCGAATGACATATCGCTCATCGCGGAAAGAGGGGCCAGAGGTCTGAGGGCTGTTTCTTCCTGCACAAACGCGCTCCGGGCCACACTGAAGGTATCCTGGGCAAAAAGCCGGGGGATTTCCTGGGGATGCACCGTGAAAAAACTCCGCCCGCCGCCGGTGACGGCAATATCTTCCAGCAGCGCGGCATCCCGATCCTCCGGTGTTCCCAGACCGATGACACTGATGCTGATGCCGGCTTTCACGCATTTTTCAATCAGGGATTTGTATTCCCCCGGTTCCTCCGCGTCCGCTGCATCGGCAAAGAGGATAATGTGCCGGGTTTCGGCACGGGCCTGCAAAAGCATTTCTGCCGCGGCCGCAAGACCCGAATAAACAAAGATACCGCCGCCGCCCGCATCAATACTGAGGATTTTCCCCCGTTCCGCATCAGCCTGATCCGCGGATTTGATGCGGACAATTTCATGGGGTCTGCTGTCCACGGCAATCAGCCCGAATTCATCAAAAGGGGAAAGCAGATCCAGCACCTGCACGGCCCCGATATTGGCCAGATCCATTTTCGTCCGGCCCCCTTCGGCTTTCATGGACATACTGCCGGAACGGTCCAGCACAATAACAATGGCCAGCCGCATTTTCCGGTGTTCATTGCGCAGTTCCATGGACACGGGCAGTTCCTCTTCCAGGGGAGAGCGGAAATATCCGCCCGACCCATAGGCATTCATCCCGCCCGTAAGCATAAGACCCGCACCGGAATGTTTCAGCCAGGCGGCAATATTTTCCATGCCCGGATAACCGATGCTGTCTGCCGGGATATTCTCCAGAATTACCGCTGCATAGCGGGACAGGTCTTCCAGAGACCAGGAGAGTTTTTCGGGGGGAACACTGCGCACATCCGACCGGCTTTTCCGCAGCAGGGAAAGCAGGGCCGAACCGGCACCGGGGGCCGTATGCAGCAGGGGAAGAGGCCCCTGAATGCCCAGCAGCAGTTTTGCCCGGTTGTTTTCCGGAACCGGATCTTCCGGGCTTTCCCTGTCTGCCGCAGATATTTGCAGAGTATAAGCCTGCACACCTGCCGCTTCCGCCCGATCCCGGAACATCAGGTAAGTACTTCCCGCGGAAAATGTTTTTTTGCCCGATGCAACAGGGCTGTTTTCCCGGTACAGGGTATATTTCAATTCCTGCGCAGCGGGGGACAGGATTTCGGCCCGAAGAATAAAAGACTGACCGGGATGAAGTGTGTCCGGGGCGTTTATCTGCACAATGGCCGTATCCCCGCCTGTGTCCCGTCCCAGATAGCGGAAGTCCGCAGCAATGCCCCGGGCCGCAGCCAGGGCCGCCTGTCTGCGGGGATCACTGCCGGTATATCTGCCGTCTGAAAGCAGAAGAATACGGCCCGGAGATTCCAGCGGAATCAGTGCAAGGGCTTTTTCCAGGGCCGAAGCAATATCCGACTGCTCTGTTCCCACATCCGCCATAAAACCGGAAAATTCTCCGCCGGATGCGGGCAGAGGGCCTCTTTCCACGGCAGTCTGCTGTCCGAAGGAAATTACGGCCAGCACGTCATTTTCTGTCATGCCGGAACGGACCAGGGAAATGCTTTCCTGCATGGCGGCGGGACTTTGCACCGGCATGGATTTGCTCCGGTCCGCCAGAATCACCAGAGTGCCGCTGCGGCTTTCCATGCGGAGCGCGGGGCGGCAGAGGGCCAGCACCAGAAGGATGAGGATGCCTGTCCGCAATGCACTCAGGGGACGGGAAGGCATTTTCCGGTACAGCAGCAGTGCGGCAGCCGGAATCAACAGAATCAGCCAGTATGGATGCAGAAGAATCATAAGGGGATTATGATTCACAGCGATCAGAAATTCAAGGATTTTTTCCAAAAGATGCGCATTTCTGCATATGAAAACCCAAAGCCGTTTCCTTAAAACTCCCCTCCCTGACTCGTTCCCGTGCAGCGCCCGGGAACGGGTCAGCTTCCACAGGAGTGCCAAACTGTAAGTTCAGCACTCCGTCTGCCGTGCCAAACTGTAAGTTCAGCACTCCGCCTGACTGCCGGACATTCTGTCCGGCAGTCATTCATATTCATAATTCCCTCTTGCCGCAGATAATCCGAAGTGTTATATTCCGATTATGAAACTGCTGACCCCCAAATCCGACTTTGTATTCAAGAAACTGTTCACCGCGGATACGGACATCCTGACGGATCTGATCAATTCCGTCCTGGAACTGCCGGAAAATCTGCGTATCCGTTCGGTGGAAGTGAGAAATCCGCACATACTGCCCGAGGAGATCAGGCAGAAATTCATTGTCCTGGATATTCTTGTCACGGATGAATCCGGGCAGAATTACGGGATGGAGATGCAGGTGCGCAGATACGCATACTATCCCAAACGGGCACTGTATTACCTGAGCCGGATTTATTCGGCGCAGTTGGAATCCGGAGAGGATTATGAAAAACTGAAACCGGTGACCGGTATCCATTTTCTGGATTACGACATGTTCCCGGATGTGAATAATTTTCATTTCCGCTTTGAAATGAAAGATATCCGCTACCCGGAAATCAGTCTGACGGATGATATGGCACTGCATATTATCGAACTGCCCAAGGCGGAAAAAATAATAAACCCGGCAGACCCGGGGAATTCCCTGAAGGAATGGCTGCACTTTTTCAACCATGCGCACGAGGAGGATAACAACATGAGAACAGCCTGTAAAAACCCTGCGATCCGTAAGGCATTCGACAGACTCGAAACCCTCAGTGCCGATGAGACGGTCCGTCATCTGGCACGGATGCGGGAGGAGGCCCTCAGAAACGAACGCTCGGAACTCTTTTATGCTGAAAATAAAGGAAGAAAAGAAGGAAAACAGGAAAATGCCCTGAAAACCGCAGAAAACCTGCTGCTCATGGGTGTGCTGACCCCGGAGCAGATCGCACAGGCCACGGGTCTGAGCACGGAAGAAATACGGAAACTGCAAAAATAATGAAATCTGTGAAAGCCCGGACATCCCCTGCCTGAAAAGACTTCCGAAGTTTTAAAAACTTCGGAAGTCTGACGCGGCAGCCGGAGTTTCCAAAAAAGACTTCCGAAGTTTTGAAAACTTCGGAAGTCTGCGGAATACCCGACCCCCTTTTTTTCCCCTTGCCGCAGATAATCCGAAGTGTTATATTCCGATTATGAAACTGCTGACCCCCAAATCCGACTTTGTATTCAAGAAACTGTTCACCGCGGATACGGACATCCTGACGGATCTGATCAATTCCGTCC
>JAABRU010000108.1 GCA_011390755.1 Desulfobacteraceae bacterium
CTGTGTCCTGAAAACAGCACTTTTCTGACCTTTTTCAGCAGTTTTTCAGTCCGGAACGGTCATTTTTTCACAATCCGGACTGACAGCAGAAAGTATGCCGGGAAAAACCAAAATTGGATCAGTATAAATATTTTCCGTTAGTCTTTCGTGTCTTTCGTGGTTAAAATAAAATCAAATGCTTATAAAAAAATGCAAAACGATAGTCATGAATCAAAAACGGAAAAATGAGGTATGATAATGAAAAAGATATATTCCCTCCTGTTCTGCGTCATGCTCCCGTGCCTGCTCTCTGCCTGCTCTCCGGCTTCCGGAATTTCAAAAGAGGATTCCGGGCCCTGTCCGCGCAGGCCGGGTGAAAGCGCCCCCGATCCGAAAAATGCAGATGCTGCCTGTGCCCGTGATGCGGTGTACCCAAAGTATCCGTTTACATTTTACTGCAAATGTCCCGTGAATGCAGCGAAAGAGATTTCTTTCTGTAAGCATGATAAAGGAAATGGGGGAAATCCGCCTTCGGTGTTATGGACCCCTGTTTTCCATTCCAAAGAATTCAGACCTTCATTGGGGGAATGGCGGAAACAGTACCGGGAATGCCGGGACAGCAGGGAAATTTTGGTGGAATGCCGGAAAAAAATGGAAGAAAGATTTGCATCCATTGAAAATGACCTCTATAATCTTGTGCCTGCGGTCCGGGAAATTGCAGAGATGCGTCCGGATTTCCGCTTCGGTTCTGTTGCCGGAGGCAAAGCAGCGCGCACAGTATGCGGTTTGAAAATCAGGGGAAATACCGCGCAGCCGCCGGAAGGCATTCAGGGGGATATTGCCCGTATCTATTTTTATATGGATGGAAATGAAAGCGGAAAAATGGAAAAAAACGGATTTTGGGCTGTGTTTTCTTCTTTTGACTTTGCTGCTTTTTTGCAGCTGCAGTTCTTCCGACAGTGATCCGGTTGTTATCAATCCGGAAGACGGCATTGAACATGCCATGACTGCGGAAGCACTCACGGGGCATTTGCAGGAGTTGGAAAAGGGAGCTGTTTCGGGCAACCGGGCCGCAGGTACACAGGGATATGACAATTCTGTGCGTTATATCCGCAGTCTGCTGGCGGACAGCAGTCTTCTTTTATGGGAACAGGAAGTGAACTTCCGCTTCTTTGAGGAAAACCGGGAACCCGTACTGCATCAGCTTTTTCCCCGGCCCGCGGATTATGCGGCCGGAATGGATTTTTCCACCATGACCTATTCGGGCAGCGGGGATGTGACCGGGGAACTTGCATTTGTCACCCCCATGATTCCGCCGGGAGCCGATCCAAACAGCTCGGATGATGCCTGTGAATCTGCGGATTTTGACGGTATTGATCTCAACGGCAAAATCGCGGTAATCCAGCGCGGGGGATGTTCATATGAGGAAAAAGCCCAAAATGCCCGGAGCAGGGGAGCCGCCGCCGTACTGATTTTCAATGAAGGTCAGACGGGGCGCACAGAAACCGTCCGGGGAACACTGGGAGAGGAGGCCGGAATCAGCATTCCGGTTCTGGGGATCAGTTATGCGCTGGGGCGGGAATTCTATGATCTGGCACAGGACGGCAATGTGAGTGTCGGGCTGATTACGGACAGCATGGATGAAAACAGAAATGCGCTCAACCTCTTCGCGGAAACTTCCGGCGGAAACAGCTCACAGGTCATTATGGCCGGTGCCCATCTGGATTCGGTATCCGCAGGCCCGGGCATCAATGACAACGGCAGCGGTGCAGCGGCCCTCATGGAGCTGGCATACCAGGTGGCAGCATTGGACTACCAGCCGCAAAACAAAATCCGCTTTGCCTGGTGGGCGGCCAAAGAAGCCGGAAACGCCGGTTCACTGTATTATACACAAAATCTGAGTGATGCGGACTATTACAGCATTGCCATGTATCTGGATGCGGATTCCATAGCTTCCCCCAATTATGTCTTTGCTGTGCTGGACAGCGATCTTTCCGACACCGCGGCCCCGGAGGATATTTTTCTTGACCCGGATTTCATGCCCGCAGGCTCCGGGGAAATTGAAGCCGCATTTACAGACTATTTTGCATCCTTCGGTATTCGCCCGAAAATAAGCGGTCTGCACGCAGAAACCGATTATAATGCCTTTGTAAACATCGGTATTCCCGTTGGCGGACTGTCTGCCGGGGAAGATGGAATCAAAAGTGAAGAAGAAGCCGGCATTTTCGGCGGAAACGCGGGAGAACCTTATGATCCCTGTTATCATCAGTTCTGTGATGATACCGCCAATATCAATGAGGATGCACTGCTGCGCAATGCCAAAGCCCTGACCCATGTCGTGCAGCATTTTGCGGATCAGGAAACCCTCTTCGGAGATACAGGCACACCGGTCCGCCGTTTCGCGGATCGTACACCGCAGTTGGCGGCAAAAAATGCACCGGGCTATGATCGTTCTCACAGTGACCGCCATGTCCGGTCTGCCCGATAATTCCGGGAGTCAAAAAAAACCTGAGGGAAGACCTCCGAGGTTTTGGAAACCCCGGAGGTCTGTGTGCGGAAGATTTTATCATTTCCTATTCAAAAACAATAAGGAGAAAAATATGCAATATAAAAAACTGTACCCCTGTATTCTGCTCTGCTTTTTCCTCTGCTTCGGAAGCACAAATGTATTTGCAGACACAGCCGCCCCTGAAATCACCCTCTATTCTGCCCCGGAATCGGACTGGTGGGAAGTGAGCCCCGAAGCGGAAGTGCCTTCCGAACATTATGATTCCATCCTTTATTCCGAAATTGCCCCCAAACTGCGGGAAATCCAGCTCAGTACCGACAGAATGCAGGTGGAGGTCATGGGGCAGTCCGCAGGCGGCCGCAATCTTTTCCTCGTGACCATGACCGAAGGCAAAGATATGAGACGGCTGAACTATTACAGACGTTTCATTAAAACCATGTCGGAAAATCCGGAAAAGGCCCTGCAGATGATTGACAACGGTGCGGATTTCAAGGTTCCCTTTTATATCAACAGCACCATTCACGGCAATGAATACGGCGGTGTGGATGCCTGCATTCGGCTGATTGAAGCCCTGGCATATGATAATACGCCCGAAGTGCAGGCCGTGCTGGACAATATCATCCTGCTTATCAATGTCATTCAGAACCCGGACGGACGGGTGCTGGGAACCCGTGCAAATGCCAACGGATTTGATATTAACCGGGATTTTATCACCCAGTCCCAGCCGGAAAGCAGAGCAACCGTAAAGGTCATCAACAAATGGAACCCGCTGACGGTGCTGACCCTGCATGATGATATGCAGCCCATGCTCATAGAACCCTGTTCACCGCCCCATAATCCGAATTTTGAATATGATCTCTATATCAAATGGGCTCTGCGCCAGGCCCTTGCCATGGAGGCCGAACTCAGGGCCCGGACCGGCTTTGATGCCCAGATTCCCTTCCGGGACTGGGTTTTTGAAGACTGGGGCTGGTACTGGGATGACTGGCCCCCCATTTATGATGCCATGTATCCCATGTATCACGGGGCTTTCGGGCACACCATTGAAACACCCTATGAAGACGGGCGGGGCGTGGATGCCCATTATGCCGTTATATGGGGCGCTTTGAATTTTGTAGTGCAGAACAAAATTCAGATGGTACAGGATCATATCAATATTTTCTGGAGAGGAGTGAATGAGCAGCCCCAGCAGCTCATCAGCGAAGACATTCTGGCAGAATCCGATATTGAACAGTTCAATGAACTGACCATCCAGGATTTCCCGGCGGCCTATGTGATTCCGGTGGAAAGCTCCCTGCAGTTAAGTGAACATCAGCCCCTGGAACTGCTGGAATTTCTGCTTTTCAACGGTGTGAAAGTGGAAATATCCACCGAATCCTTTGTGCTGGACGGCGTTACTTATCCGAGCGGAACCTATGTGGTATGGCTGGATCAGCCCAAGCGGGGACTGGCCAATGTGATACTGGAAGACGGCCCGGATGTATCCCATTTGTCCGAAGAGATTGAAAACCTGGTTTTCTATTCCCCGCCCACTGCCTGGTCCCCCCCGCTGCTCCGGGGTGTCCATCGTGTCGTGATGCAAGAAAAGATGGAAATCGCCACGGAAAAAGTGACAGAAATTCCCAAACCCGCAGGTGCTGTGGAAAGCGGAACTGCCGGGGCCTATGCCTTCAACCCCCTTAATGCAGCCGCCTATCAGGCAGCCAATGCGCTTATTAACCGGGGGGGGGCTGTTTACCGTTCGGAAAACGCCTTTGCAGATTCGGGCCGGACTTTCGGCAGCGGGACCTTTATCATCCCGGCAGACAGTGCTTTGGCCGACGAACTGGCCCGGGATTACGCGCTGAAAGTGCTTGTCCTGAGTGCAGTACCGGAAAATGCAGTGGAACTGAAAAAACAGAAAATTGCAGTTGCTGCCGATAACGGGACGGAATGGGCACTGAAAAGTCTGGGATTTGATTTTGACAGCATTGCATCGGAAGAACTGAAAGCCGAACATATTGCCGATTATGATCTTTTCATCAATTCAGGACTTGCTCCGGAGGATCTGTCTGATGAGGGCAAAACAGCTCTGACAGCTTTCTTTGAAAGCGGCGGTGATTATATCGGTATTCAGGCGGACGGAATTGATTTCGCCTCTGCTGCCGGTTTGACAAGTGCGGTATATACCACGGACTGGTCTGCGGACTGTATTGTGAATATTGATTATGATACTGCAAATCCCGTGGCAGCCGGATTCCGGAGCAATGACTATGCATTCGGACTGTATCCGGTGTATTTTACAGAAATACCCGAAGGTGTCAGTGCCGTTGCCCGCATTGCTTCGGAAGATTCGGTTACAGCGGGTTTCTGGCCGGGATGGCAGGAAAAGGAAATCGGCGGAAAAGCTGTTATTCTGTACGAAACTGCGGGACAGCGGGATGTGATTCTCATCGGTATTGCACCTGCTTTCCGTGCATATTCCCAAAATACTTTCCGTCTCATCGGAAACGCCATATTCAGCAGTCTTGATTAGGGAATGAGTGTGTGATGCAGCACATCTGCTGAGAAAAGCACCGGAATCTTTGAAAACCGCGGATTCACACAGATATACACGGATAACGGAATCCGGTTTGGCCCTGTGAATCCGCGGTCCCGTTTTCCGTATCCGGATTTTTTCTCAAAATGGATGTTGCATTACAGAATGATCGCGAAATGACCCGCTTATTTTATTTTGCTGATCCATTGAAAAACAGTATAGTGCATTGTCATAGCTTAATTTTAGGGTAAACGGATTTCAGTTTATAATTGTGTAAATAAATTATGCGATGCCCAGCCCTAATTTTTAGCTCTGACAAAGCAATAGTAACCCAAGTTGTCACCTATCGGGGCAGCAAGCAAAAATCAGGCTGTTACAGGATACTCAAAAGTTACCGGAACGAAAAATCAGCAGGTTGCGTTTATAGCTGGCAACTTGGGTTATAGTATTCCAATTTAGGTTTTCCCGGGCACGAAATTTGCTTCAACTGTCAACCGCAACCGTCCGGCGGACAGATTATAAGATATTGTGTCCGCTTTTGGAAAAACCAAAATTGATGAATCGGTAAAAAGTCCAAATTTCAAAAATCGCTATTAATAAAATCAGAGTGTTAATATGTATCAAAACCTGATTTCCGGACTTTTTACGAGACCATCAAAATTGGATCAGTATAGATCGAAAAGTTTCCGGAGGAGTGCAGAAACTGTATTTCTGCATGGGTCAGCCGGGAGATGCGGCGGTGCAGAAATACAGTTTCCGCACTCCGGGACAGCCGTAAAACCGTATCCGGGGGAAACTTTTCGATCTGCTGATTTTGGATAAAAAATCCTGATTCCCCCGTATTCTCCGGAAAAAAATAATTTCTGCCTTTCCCAAAGCATCGGTTTATGCTATCCGAAACAAAAAATGGAAAAAATACATATGAAAGGTTTTTAAAAGGAGAAAATTGAAAACTGAAAAACAAACACCGGAAAACAGCAGTGCTGTGGCCATCATCGGGATGGGATGTTTTTTTCCCGGGGCTTCGGGACTGAAAAATTACTGGCGGCTGCTTTCCCGCGGGCAGGATGCCATTACAGAGGTGCCGGAAACCCACTGGTCTCCGGCGGATTATTATGATGCGGACCCCAAAAAACCCGACCATGTTTACTGCAGGCGGGGCGGTTTTCTGCGTCCGGTACCTTTTGATCCCTCCGAATTCGGCATTCCGCCCACATCCCTGGAAGCCACCGACACTTCCCAGCTGCTGGGACTGCTGGCGGCCAAACTGGCGCTGGAAGATGCGGGATACGGAGAAAAGCGGGATTTTGCGCGCAGCCGCATCGGGGTGATTCTGGGTGTCACCGGAACCCAGGAACTGGTCATTCCCCTGGGGGCCCGGCTGGGACATCCCCACTGGCGGCGGGCTTTGAAAGCAGCCGGAATCTCCGATGAAAAAAGCGGAGAAGTGATTCGGCGTATTTCCGATGCCTATGTTCCCTGGCAGGAAAGTTCCTTTCCCGGGCTGCTGGGAAATGTCATTGCCGGAAGAATCTCCAACCGCCTGAATCTGCAGGGAACCAACTGCGCGGTGGATGCGGCCTGTGCCAGCTCCATGAGTGCCATGCATATGGCCCTCATGGAAATTCACAGCGGCCGGGCCGATATGATGCTCACGGGCGGGGTGGACTGCCTCAATGATATTTTCATGCACATGTGTTTCAGCAAAACCCCGATTCTCTCTCCCACAGGGGATGTGCGCCCTTTTTCCGACAGGGCCGACGGCACACTGCTGGGGGAAGGTGTGGGACTGCTGATTTTCAAACGACTGGATCTGGCCGAGGCCGACGGAGACCGGATTTACGCGGTCATCAAAGCCGTGGGGTCTTCCAGTGACGGCAAATCCAACAGCATTTACGCGCCCCTGGCGGAGGGACAGATGAAAGCCCTGCGCATGGCCTATGAAAATGCGGGTTTTGCACCGGAAAGTGTGGAACTGCTGGAGGCCCACGGAACCGGAACCCGTGTGGGGGATGAGGTGGAGTTCCGTGCCCTGCGGCAGATATATACGGATCCGTCTTTGAACCTGTCAGGAAACGGTCATCAGAATTACTGCGCGGTCGGCACGGTAAAATCCATGATCGGTCATACCAAGGCCGCTGCCGGTGCGGCAGGTCTGGTGAAAAATGCCCTGGCACTCTATCATAAAGTCCTGCCGCCGACGTTGAAAATTCAGACACCGGATCCCCGCCTGAACATCCATGACAGTCCCTTTTATCTCAATACCGAAAAGCGTCCCTGGCTTTCCGGGGGAAAGCATCCCCGCCGCTGTGCGGTCAGTTCCTTCGGTTTCGGAGGCAGCAATTTTCATATGGTGCTGGAAGAATATCAGCAGAAAAAAACCGGGGCATCCTGGGACGGCTCGGTTGAAATTCTGGCCCTGTCCGCAAATTCTCCCGAAGAACTGGAAACAGGGCTGAGTGCATGGAAAAAAGAGATAGAGCAGGGCATGACAGATGAGGAACTTGCGGAAAAAGCAGCACAGACCCGACGGGCATTTTCCCACCGCACCCCCTTCCGTCTGCTCATGGTGCTGGAAAAGGCCATGGATCGTTTTGAAAATCTCACAGAACATTTTTCCGAAGCCCTGGAAAGTCTGAAAACGCATCTGAAAACCGGGGCCAGGGAAAAAGCCGTGAACATCCGCAATATATTTTACGGCGGCCCCGAGGCACCGGCAAAACTGGCTTTTGTGTTTCCCGGACAGGGCAGTCAGTACACCCGAATGGGCAGGGACCTGATCTGCTGTTTTCCCGAAGCACTGGAAACCCTGGAAAAAGCCAATGAAAACGTGAAACTTTCCCGGAAACTGAGTGACTTTATATACCCGCTTCCGGCCTTTGATTCCCGGGAAAAAGAAAAGCAGGAAGCCGGGCTGCGCAGCACCGACGCGGCCCAGCCCGGTATCGGGGCCCTCAGTCTGGCCATGGTGAGAATCCTGCAGCGTTTCGGTATCGGCCCGGATGCGGCCTGCGGTCACAGTTTCGGCGAACTCAGCGCGCTGTGTGCCGGGGGGAAAATGGATGAGGACAGCTTTTTCCGACTGGCCGCGGAACGGGGACGGCTCATGGCCGAAGCCGGAAAAAGCAATGCCGGAACCATGACGGCCGTAAAGGCCCCCCTGGCGGAAATTGAAAAAATTATCCGGGAGGAATGCCCTGATGTCATGCTGGCCAACCGCAACAGCCCGGATCAGGGGGTGCTCTCCGCTTCCCTTCCGGCCATTGAAAAAGCGGAAAAAGTTTTTCATGAAAAGGGATTGCGTACAATACGCCTGCCGGTGTCCGCAGCCTTTCACAGTTCCCTGATGGCAGAAGCCGGAAAATCTTTTGCGGAAACCGTATCCGGAATTTCCATGAAATCTTCGGATATACCGGTGTTTTCCAATGCCAGCGGACAGCCCTATCCGGAAGAGCCCGAAGCAGCCCGAAAAGTGCTGGGAGAACAATTGCTTTCCCCCGTGGATTTTGTCAGTGAAATCCGAAATCTTTTTGAAAGCGGAGTCCGTACCTTTGTGGAAGTCGGCCCGAAATCCGTACTCAGCGGACTGATCCGCAATATCCTCAAAGGGCTTTATTTTCATGCCCTGTCTTTGGATGCCTCCGCAGGAAAGCGTTTCGGCATTGCGGATTTGGCAAAACTTCTCTGCCATCTGGCCGCGCTGGGGCATCCCGTGGATTTGAAAAACTGGGAAAACCCGGTGCCCCCAAGAAGAAAACAGAGAATGAGCATTCCGATTTCCGGTGCCAATTACCGCAGGAAATCCGAAACTCCGACAGTGAATACTTCGGAAAAAAAACCGAAAAATGGACAACCGGATATTTATCAGAATACACAATCCCCATCCCCTGCAAATCCGTCCCCGGATCTGCATTCTGCCGTACTCAGGACAGGGGCGGAAACTTTCAGCGGAAGAAAGAATGCGGATACCGCCTATCAGACAGTTTTCACAGCAGCATCCAAAGATACACAGACAGCCGCGATTGCGGACACACGAATCGGAAAACAACAGGCCCTGCCTGAAAAAAAAGAAACCGTACCGGCAGGTCCCCCGGGACAGAGGGAAACGGTACCATATAAACCAGAGAGAAATGTGCAAAACATGAACAGACAACAGAATAAACCGACTGCCCGTCAGTCGGGGCAGAATGAATATATTGCCGAAGCATTCAGAGCGGTGCAGGAAGGTCTGCGTTCTATGCAGAATCTCCATTTTCACACTGCGGAAACCCACAAAAAATTTCTGGAATCCCAGAATCATGCCGGACGCACTTTGCAGCAGATGATGGAAAACACCCGGCGGCTGGCTGAAATATCCATAGGCATAAACGGTGCTGAAGGGGGGATGAAAAACGGAGTACACAGCGGAATGCAGCAGATGCATTATCGCGAAGAAAACCGAAAGATACCGGTTCCGGAAGAACGGAACGCTGAAAATGAATCCGCAGCCGATTCCCCCCTGCATTCCGGGCAGATGCCCCATAACGTCCAATCCGGGGAAACAGATCCCCCGCAACAGGCAGAATCTCCGTCCCTTTCCCCGGCATCCCCAAAAATGCGGCACCGGCAGGAAAACCGGGGAATTTCTGTTTCCGCAGGCACTTCCGGAACGGCGCAGTCTCCGCCGCAGGCTTCTGTCTGCCCGGAACCGGTGAAAAAAGCGGCTCCGGCTCCCAAAAAAAACGGACGGCAGAAAGTGGAAAAAACCATGCTGGAAGTGGTCAGTGAGCTGACCGGTTATCCCCCGGATATGCTGTCTTTGGATATGGATATAGAGGCGGATCTGGGCATTGACTCCATCAAACGGGTGGAAATCCTTTCCGGTTTTGAAGAAAAAATGCCGGAACTGCCCCCGGTTTCCCCGGAAATCATGGGAACCCTCAAAACCCTGGGGCAGATTGTGGAATATCTCATGGGCGCGGGTATCCGGCCCGGACAGACCGGCGATACTTCCCCGAATGATTCGGCAGCAAAGGATATTTCTTCAGACACCCGCGAAACCATGCATCCGCCGACTGCTGCGGATGGCGGAAAGCCGGCAGCGGATCTGCAGAAAATTGAATCCGTCATGCTGGAAGCGGTCAGTGAGCTGACCGGTTATCCTGCGGATATGCTGTCTTTGGATATGGATATAGAGGCGGATCTGGGCATTGATTCCATCAAACGGGTGGAAATCCTTTCCGGTTTTGAAGAAAAAATGCCGGAACTGCCCCCGGTTTCCCCGGAAATCATGGGAACCCTCAAAACCCTGGGGCAGATCGTGGATTATCTGCGCAGTGCCGGGTCCTCAGCGGAAAATCCCTCCCCTGCCCCGCCTTCTTCCGCAGAACCCCGGCAGGGAATTTCGGAGAAAACCCGGGAAAATATTGAATCCGTCATGCTGGAAGCGGTCAGTGAGCTGACCGGTTATCCTGCGGATATGCTGTCTTTGGATATGGATATAGAGGCGGATCTGGGCATTGACTCCATCAAACGGGTGGAAATCCTCTCTTCTTTTGAAGAAAAAATGCCGGAACTGCCCCCGGTTTCCCCGGAAATCATGGGAACCCTTAAAACGCTGGGGCAGATCGTGGATTATCTGCTCCGTACCGGCACAGATGAAGATGCACAGCCCGCTTCTCCGCCTTCCGGCTCAGATATGCATACAGCAGATATACCGCAGCCGGAAATTTTTTCCGGGTCTGCCGTTCCGGCAGACAGGGTAAAAAAAAAAATCATTGCATTCCGGCAGCTCCGTGATTTCGGTGATGCGGTAAAGATCCCCCCGGGCCGTCCTGTCTGTATTACAGAAGATAAAAAGGGGCTGGCCGCGGCCATTGCCGCAGAGTTCCGGGCCGGGGGAACCGAAACCCTGCTGATTCCGTCTTCTCCTGAAAAACATGCGGTACCGGACAGGGCCGCGGGGCTGGTTCTTCTTGCCGATGCCTGGGAAGAGCAGGATGAGCGTCTGCCCAAAGAAGCCTTTGCCCTGGCAAAGGAAGCGGCACCGGCCCTGCTGGCATCCGCACAGCAGGGCGGCGCGCTTTTTGCCGCTGTCAGCCGCATGGACGGTTTTTTCGGTTTTTCCGGTAAGGGATTTGCAAGTCCTTATCCGGCCGGACTGGCCGGACTGGTCAAATCCGCTTCACAGGAGTGGGAAAAGGTCTGCTGCCATGTTCTGGACATTGCCCCGGGCTGGAATCTCCATTCCCAGCGGGCCAAGGCCGTAACAGAAGAACTGCTGCACCGCGGGCCGGTGGAAGTCGGTCTGGAACCGGGCATCCGGCGGACAACCCTGCTGGAGGAAATGCCTTATCCCGAAGGCCCTGTCCGTCTCCATCCCGGAGACCCGGTGATCATCAGCGGGGGCGCAAGGGGCGTAACAGCGGCCGCAGCCCTGGCCCTGGCCCGTCATGTACGCCCCACCCTGATCCTTCTGGGACGTTCCCCTGTTCCCGCAGAAGAAGCGGAATGGCTGAAGGGACTGGACAAAGAAGCGGATATGAAACGGGCTGTTCTGGAACATGAATTTTCCGGACGGAAAATAGGGCCTGCGGCGCTGGAAACCGCATTCCGGAAGCACATGGCAAAGCGGGAAATCCTCCGGAATCTGGATAAAATGCGGGCCGCCGGATCACAGGCAGTCTATTTTTCCGCGGACATAAGATCCGAAAATGCCGTCCGCACCGTACTGGATCAGGTCCGATCCCGGTACGGCCCCGTCAAAGCCCTTATTCACGGTGCCGGAATTTTGGAAGACCGGTTTATTGCCGATAAAACCCGGGAGCAGTTTGACCGGGTATTTGATACCAAAGTCAAAGGTCTGCGGGTTCTGCTGGAAGAATTAAAAGGGGAACCGCTCTCTTACCTCATTCTTTTTTCCTCTGTTGCAGCCCGCATGGGCAACCGGGGGCAGGCTGATTATGCGGCAGCCAATGAAGTGCTCAATAAAATGGCCCAGATGGAAGCCCGCAGAAGAACAGACTGCCGGGTTATTTCCTTCAACTGGGGCCCCTGGGAAGGCGGCATGGTTTCCCCTGCCCTGCAAAAGGAATTCCAGCGCAGGAATATCGGGCTGATTCCCCTGGAAAGCGGGGCCCTGAGTATGCTGGCGGAAATGGCCGGAGACAGTACAGGGCCTGTGGAGGTGGTCATCGGGGCCGGACTGCACACGGCAGATGTTCCGGAAGGACAAAAAACCGGAGGCACAGAAAATCCTTCTGATGCAAAAGCAGAGGAAAACGCCTGTACTGCGGCAGAATCTTCCCGATCCTCCGAATCCTCTCCCTGCTTTTCCCTGAAACGGGAAATTGATCTGCCCCGTTTTCCCATTCTGGAAGCGCATCAGCTGGATGACAGACCGGTTGTGCCTTTTGCCCTTATGGCCGAATGGCTGGGACACAGCGCGCTGCATGAAAATCCCGGTCTGTTTTTTCACGGTCTGGATGATTTCCGGCTGCTCAGGGGCATCTCCCTGGGAAAAGAGGCCCTTGGCATCCGGCTTTTTTCTGCCAAAGCCCGGCGCAACGGCAAAATATATGAAGCCGAAGTTGAAATCCGGGACGGATTCCGGGAAGACAGTCCCATCATCCATTCCAAAGCCCTGGCTGTGCTGGGGGATACCCCCCCCTTTATGCCCCCGGATTATCAGTCATCCATTGATATCAGCATGAAATCCTATAACCGCAGTATGTCCGAAGTTTATGGAAAAATTCTTTTCCACGGACCGGAACTGCAGGGAATTCAGGAAATCCTCAACTGTTCTCCCCGCGGCATGACAGCCTGGCTGCATCCGGCCCCGGCTCCTGAAAAATGGATGAAAGACCCTCTGCGAAGCCTGTGGCTCAGTGATCCCCTGGTGCTGGACAGTGCATTCCAGATGGCCATTGTCTGGTGCTATGAGGAAAGAGGGATGCTGTCCCTCCCGGTCTATGCCGAATCCTACCGCCAATACCGCTCCTGCTTTCCGGCAGACAGTATTACCGCCGTACTGGAAGTCCGGGAAACCGTCCGGAACAGAATGAAAGGGGATTTTACTTTTCTGGACAGGGAAGGGAAGGTGATTGCCCGGATGAAAGGTTACGAGGCCGTCATGGATAAATCCCTGCACCGGGCCTTTTTCGGGGAAAAGAAACAGGGATGATGCAATGTGACAGACTGCAGGCCGGGTGAGGCGCAGCGTAATCCGCGGTTCTGAAGGGATTGGCGGCTTACGCTGCCGCTCCACCCGCCCTATACTGAATGTTGAAAAACTCAGTTTAATTTTCAAAGTGATACAGACTGTACTTTTGCATTTTTTTACAGGAAACCACGAAAGACACAAAATACACAAAAGAAATATTTAAAAAAAAACAATAGGATATAAATATTTTCCGGTAGCCTTTCGTGTCTTTCGTGGTTGAAATAAAATCAAACAGTTATAAAAAAATGCAAAACTATAGTTACAAAGGCAGGCGGAATATGGGTCATATACAGCGTATGGAAGAATAATCCCAGGAAGCCCGGACAGTTGTTCCGGTATTTATTTCGGATTCTATGGCGAATTCTCCGCCGGAAAGTTCGGTTCTTTCCTTCATGCCGGTAATGCCAAAACCTTTTTCCGATGCTGTCAGCAACATGATTCCGGCAGAATCAAATCCCCTGCCGTTATCCCGGATTACAAGTTCAATCCGCTGCTTCCGGCGGCGCAGCAGCAGATACACCCGATTGGCCCGGCTGTGTTTGGCCACATTATTCATGGCCTCCTGCAGAATTCTGAAAATAATGGTTTTCAGGCTGTCCGGAATCTGATTTTCCGCTGTCTGAATCTCCTCTTCGATCCGGATATAGGAATATACGGCCTGAAACTGGCGGCAGAACCAGCCGATGGTTGCCAGAATTCCCAGATCATCCAGAATGGAAGGGCGCAGATTCATTACAATGGTCCTGACCTCTTCCGAGGCTTCCTGCAGCAGGGGAACCAGGGCTTTCAGTGAGGTCAGGTCGGATTCGGGTACTTTCTGATTCAGCTGATCCAAAGCAGTCTCTACCATAAATTTTACAGCAGAAAGGCACTGGCCGATGCCGTCATGCAGATCTCCGGCAATCCGCTTTCTTTCTTCCTCCTGCGCGCTGAGCAGTTTGGAGGACAGCATTTCCAGTTCTTCGGTCCGTTCTTTTACCCGCAGTTCCAGTTTATCCCGTGCTTCCCGAAGGGCCATCTCTGTTCGGACACGCTCTTCTTCGATATCTATTGTGCGGAGTGCAAATGCAATGTCATCGGCCACATCCCGGAACAAATTATGTTCCTGCGGGTCACTGCTGAAAACATCGGGTATGGAAACTGTCAGAATGCCGTACACCCTGCTTTCATGTTCCAGGCGGGCCGACATGGCTCCCCGCCCGTCATGCATATGGGATACCGGGCAGTCCCGGCAGCCGGATGTGGGATTGCGGATTGCCAGAAAATCGGAATTTTTCAGTACATTCCGGCAGCAATGCGTAAAAAATCCGGCCTCGATTCTTTCCAGTATGGGGTCAAGATTGCCTCCCAGACCGGCTTCCGCACTTTCAATGACATTATAATTCCCGTCCAGAAGAATAATCCAGGCATTGTGATATCCCCGGTTTTTAATCAGACTTTCACAGATTTGCTGAATCAGCTTTTTGCGGTTTTTTTCTTTGACAATCAGATGATTGATGTCACGGACGGCATTGAGAACCGCATTGAGATGCTGTATTTTTTCCATTCCGCTTTCGGCAGAAGTTTTTTTCATCTTTTCCGCCTGTCTGTTCCTGTTTTGTGCAATGTTTAGGGGGTTATCCAAAAAATAAAATAAACTGCTGCATTGTCAATTTTGAATCTGTGACTCCTGTTTAGTTTCAATGCCGTTTCCTTAAGACTCCCCTCCCCGAGGGAGGGCAGGGGGAGGGTGAAAACGGAGCATAAATTCACAATGAGCGCCGGGTTATATTTTTGGTTTTTGGTCATTTTTTTATCACCAACCGATTTTTTCTCATATGATACTCACTGAAACCTGAACTGAGCGGTTTTTTTCAGATAAACCGACTGAATGTCCGATAAGCGGGACTTTGCCTGTTTTACGTTTTTCACCCGGCGGGTGAAGAGCCGGAAACCGCCGGGCCCCTGATATTTCCGGCCGGAAATCATTTTCAGGTCTGAGAACCGCTCAGTTTAGGTGAAATATACTTTTCTGTATATTTCGGATACCGGAAGTTCACAACCGACCGATTCAATGCTGATGATATCTTCCTCTCTGTTATATTTTGAATATATCCATGTATCATTTTTCTGTCGTGAAAATTTTTCTGCTTTGCATAAATATTGTGAAATCAGTATATAATCGAAAAATGTGCTTATAAACTGATAATGGGAAAATTTGTCACCTCTGTCATAGGCTTCGGTGGAATCGGAAAGAATTTCAATAATTACAATCGGATTTAAAAGGATATCATTGTTTTCATCATCATATACTTCATCTCCGCATACAACAACAATATCCGGATAAGTATATTTATTGATTTCCCTTATTTTCACTTTCATGTCACTTGAAAAAACACCGCACTGCTTTTCAAGCAGCTGATTTCCCAGGACTCTTACTATGTTGGAGGATATTTGATTATGTTCACGGCTTGCACCTGCCATTGCAAATATTTCGCCGTCGAAATATTCATTTTTTATGTCGGATGCTCTTTCTGAGGTCAGATATTCTTCAGGACTGATTTTATTATTTTCAAGTAATTGCATATTAACCTGCCAATTTCCTGCCATTTCAACTTTTGTTTTTATTATCATTACAACGAAATTACATATTAAATTCAGTGAGTTCAAAAAGTAATGTTTTTTTGAGATTGCCAATGCAAAAATAATACCTCAAAACACTGAGTGGAATGTCAAGTATATTTCTGTATATTCAGAAAAGCAGCGGAGGAGTGCCAAACTGAAAGTTTGGCAGACTTCCAAACTTTCAGTTTGGACTCCTCGGTCCGGATTTTTTAAAAGGGTAAAAAATATATTTGACAGTCCACTAAGTTTGCGATTACCCGCCCGCAGCGCCGTCAATGGTCCTTGCCATCGTCTGCCGTGCAACTGCGGTTAGTCCATGCAAAAATACAATTTTTGCAGTCCTCCGGAAACTTTTCGATCTACTGATATTCGCTGTATCTGTTTCATTTGTATTTTTTCCTGAAATTTTTCTATCAGGTCTAGGAGTTACGCAGTTGAAACATAAGTCACTGTTTTTATTGACTGTGACTTTTTGACATACATAGTAAATTCAAACAGTTAAAATTCAACTGCGTAAGTCCTACAGGTCTTTGACCGATTTTGGTGGCCAAAATGATATTTCACGGCCTTGAAAAATGTAACAACATAAATCAGTGTTACCGATATTACTACTGCATTGTCAAATTTGATTTTATGACTTCCGGGCCCAGACCGTGAGGAAGGGGAGCGCGGAACCGCTGTCTTCAGGTCATAATTTCAAAATTGACAGAGCACTACTGTTCCAAAAGAAATCATTACCAATGGTTCGGTAATTTTTTCTGATTTGCAGAGCATAAAAATTTAACTATCTGAAATCATTAAATCCGGATCTTTTATATGAGTCTTTTAACCTGCTGAAATTATTCATGCTGATTTTTTTTACCGAACTGTTGTTAATGTATTGTTTTTTATTGAAACCAACTTTGATGAATCGGTAAAAAGTCCAAATTTCAAAAATCGCTATTAATAAAATCAGAGTATTAATATGTATCAAAACCTGATTTTCGGACTTTTTACGAGAACATCAACTTTTGGCCGTCAACATTTCTAACAATTTGTATAACAATAAGGTAGTTATATTAATTTTATCAGTGGCTTCAAGTTAATAATTTCTTTTTCACATTTTCAGATAATGCAATAAAAAAAAATATGGATTATTTTATCTCTTTCATGCGAAAAGAATTCAGTTCGTCAATTTTTTCTGTGATATTTATCATAATTCATGGTGGAGCAGTGCTAACGCTCTTAGTTGATGGGGATGATCTTTTAATTTACGAGAAAGTTCAAGTAGCGAATTATAAATATCATCACCGAGTAATTCTTTATTCAAATTATGATAATATTCTTTTCCTTTTTCCTCTCTTTGTATTTTTTGCCATGATAATGTCCACAGCATTGCCAAATTTTCATTCAGATTATTCTCAATAATGCGGTTTAGTTCCCCATAGTCAAACCATATTCCCCCACAGGATGAACATTTTTCCAAATAGAAATGAGGTTCCAGATGTACTTTTGCTCTGATCATTATGCCATGTCCATTGGGGCAAAGTCCTGTCATTGAATCACGATCTTTTTCGATACCTGATATATCAATATCATCGGAAACAACAGAAGAAAATTCAGAAATTCTATCCAGGTCATTATTACTCACCCAAACACCACCACAGGATGTGCAAAAAAGAGGGCCTGAATGTCTTTCTGGAGACATTGCTTTTCCTTTTCTTGATAGTTGAATATCTTTGCATTTAGGGCATTTCATAACTTACCTCTTTATTTTAAGATTGATGATCTCGTAAAAAGTCAGAAAATCAGGTTTTGATACATATTAACACTCTGATTTTATTAATAGCGATTTTTGAAATTTGGACTTTTTACCGATTCATCAAGATTAAATGACTATACTTTTGTACTTTTTCATAAATTACTGATTATATTGAAATTAAAAAATTGACCTCAATTTTTCTGTATCAATAATTTCAGTATGTTATCATCTAAAATCAGCTTATAATTCAAAAAGTGCAAAAATATAGTAAATGATATAGATGGCTTAGAGTCTATCCGAAAACCTCCGAAACCGATTTTTAAACCCGGCAAAAACAGGGGTTCCGAACATCGGGAAACTGGTTTTCGGATAGGGTCTTAATATAAGTATTGAATATTAATCTTTTATTTGTGGTATTATTTCAATGGGAGCCTAACGCTGAATTAAGCGGCAGGGGCGTTTTCGTTAACGGCAGCCCCTTCACTCTTAAATCAAATTCGTTACTCTCTCAGCGTCAACCCGCCATAAACTCCTGTCCGCTTCAATGACGGGTTCAGGTAAGCCGCTCTGCGCCAGGGAGCATCCCTACCCATCCGATATTATTCAGCAATATATCCATATTTCACTTCTCTGCTCTTTTTATGCCATAATACATTCCGTTTATCAACATTAAAAAAGGGAGAATGTATTATCAGTAGATCGAAAAGTTTCCGGAGGAGTGCAAAAATTGTATTTTAGCATGGGATAAACGGAGGAGTGCAAAAATTGTATTTTTGCATGGGGTAAACGGAGGAGTGCAAAAATTGTATTTTTGCACTCCGGGACAGTCGCAAAACCGTATCCGGGGGAAACTTTTCGATTTGCTGATTATGGCAAAGGTAGTCCGCACAAAGTGGTACGAAGAGACCGTAACGCCCTGCGGATTAACGGAAAAAGCCGTCGCACGCAGGGATGTGGAATGTTACGCACGGGCTGTCCGGATGCTGATTGAATATTTCAGGAAAGAACCGGATGGGATCACCGAAGAGGAACTCCGGGATTATTTTCTTTACCGGAAGAATATGGTCGGATGGGCACCGAATACCGTGAAAATCTGTTACTGCACCAATCCGGCCTGCTTCGGGCAGATTATTTTTTGTCGAATTCCCTTAGAACCTATCCGAAAACCTGTCTTTCAGTATTCTGAACCCCTGTTTTCACCGGTTCCAAAAGTCGGTTTCGGAGGTTTTCGGATAGGCTCTTATTTCCGGATCAGCGGGCCGCGCTGCATTTTTTGGAAGGGGAATAACCTTCAAGATAGGCCTGCCAGGGACTTTTGAACCATTTCCGGTTTCTTGCCGCAATCTGTCCGGCAATATCACAGCGGGGATCATGAAATCGCCGGGAACCGGTGTGACCCAGCACTTTGCCTTTTTTCCTGTACAGATCTTTCCAGATTCCCTTTTTTTCCTTCATGGCCTTCTGCTGGGTATCCAGAAGTCTGTCCCAGTATTTATGATTTTTTTTGTCATAAAGGCAGTGGGCATATCCTTCCCGCAGCAGAAGTTCATTTAAAAGACTTCCGTCCTGCAGCCAGATCCATGCCAGGGTTCTGCCGTAATGATCCTTTCGTTCCCGGTCGTATTCCAGGCGGATATTGCCGTTTTTCAGTATATGCCGGTGAAATTTTTTGGCAGCATTTCCGTAAGGTTCCCCTTTTTTATCCCGTTTCGGGGTTTCGGGCGCGTTGATGCCGATATACCGCACATGCCGTCCGTCTTTAAGAACAAGGGTATCCCCGTCAATCACATACTTTGGCGATGCCGTTTCCCTGGCGGATTCTGCATACAGCAGACCGGTTGCACAGACAAAAAACACCCAGCAGAAAGAAATAAAAAACAGACCGGGCAGTTTCACAGAAAAACCCTGCAAAAAAGAGAGCATTTCCGGGAATGAACGAAAAAACCGTTTCTTAATTTTAAGCATTTGTTATTTCATCCTTTATATCAGTCACGCACACAGCAGAAAACTCAGGAATCGGGATTCAGGAGTCTGACACCTTCCCCCTGACAGGTTAGCCACATGCACCGAACACCTTTCCACCTTCCCCCTGACACCTTTCCCCCTTCCACCGAACCCCTTTCCCCTGCCCCCTATATATTCCCTGTCAGAGCGATATTGAGAACACTCAGATAAAAACGGGCATGACTGATGGGTGCGGCCATATTGGCCCGGTGGTTGGCCAGCAGGCTGTCCGGTTTGCTTTCCAGTATAATCCAGGGATGCATATGGGACGCATGTTTCAGGGATGTAATGGCATGGTGCATTACATCTGTGCACTGTACCGAAGCAATGAGTTCATGAAATTCAAAGGAGGCCGCTTCCAGAATGGTTCCCATGGCCGTGGCAACACCCTGAGTGTAATAAAAATAATCATCACTTTTGAAAAAACTCAGCTCCCCCAGGCCTTTGACCAGATTTTCATCACAACTGCCCAGAATACTTTCATAGGATTTGAACAGGGGGACCAGGTTGTCAACCCGGCGGTAGAAACGGGCTTCTTTTTTTCTGAGCATATCCATATAATTTTTCAGTTCTTCCAGACCTTCCTGGTATTTGGATTCTGCTGAGGGAAACCAGTACTGGCTGGGTTTCACCATAAACCAGTTCATGGCCAGTTCCAATGCAGGCACATAGGCATCCGTACTGCCGGTGCGGGAAATATTTTCCGCCAGTGCAACACTTGTCCGGCGGGTGACTTCCAGAACTCCCAGCTGAAAACTGTTGATATTGTCCGTTACATTGATGATGTCATTGGGACGCCATCCCCAAAAGCGTTCATTCAGTTCATTGTTCATGGGCCGGATACAGGCTTCTACAAATGCAATCCCCGGAGGATTGCTGTCTGAAGACACAAAGGTTTGGGGGACTGCCGGGGTATGTTCGGATTTGTCTTTTGGGGACTTGGTGCTGCTTTCGGCGGATGCGCTTTTCTTTACCGTGCTGTGCGCGGTATCCTTCGCCGCTTTATCCGAACTCTGTTTTGAAAGTTCCTCTGTTCCGTGCGCATTGTCATTTGCAGCAGTTTTCGGCCCTCCCATAAATCCGGCAACTGTCCACACACATGCCAGCAGCACAATCACCGCAAGTCCTCCCCAAAGCAGACGTTTGAAAGCGGGTGTTCCTGTTTTCAAAGATTTCATAATATTCTCCTTATATATTCATTTGGTTTGCAAAAAATTCCCTCTTCTCCGGTCTGCATTATTCATAAATTTCGACAGATGTCCGAAAATAAAGAAAATGCTGAAATCCTACTTTGCAACTCAGTTTTCAGGAAAAGCATTATGATTCGGAGAGTTGTTTAGGTTTATGAATAATCCGGGCCGGAAAGAATTATTTCCCGGTGCTTCTGAGCCTGCGTATATCCCCGATGCGGATGGTTATATTCTGACTGTCGAAATATTCAATCAGGGGGATCAGGTATTTACGGGAAAGTCCCGTGAGTTCTTTAAACTGCGGTGTGGAAATTTCACCGTTTTTTTTCAGATAATCTGTAAGCAGCATCTGCAGTTTTTCCAGGGCCGGGGCGTGGAAATACAGATCCTCCTTTACTTTTACCAGCAGTCCTTCCCCAAGCAGCACCATAAGCACAGACTGTGCCTGTTTTGCATCTGTCTCCGGTTCTGCACAGATTTCCCTGAAATAGGGCGGTGTCAAAGCGGATTCCTGATAGTTTTTCAGGATTTTTTCCCGGATTACCGTCTGATCCTGTCCCAAAGAAATCCGATGTGCTGTCAGTCGGACAATATCTCCCTCCTGCACAATTTCTTTTTCTTTTATCATCCGGTTCACAGCCATCTGAAAGAGTCTGTTTCCCGTGTAGACCGGCAGTTAGATCGGAAGAGCGTCGTTTGACATTCCGGTTTTCAAAGGATGCATCCGATGATATTCTTTCAGAAAAGAGCGGATTTCTCCGCAAAAAGCATCAAAATTATGCTCATGGACAAAAATCCGTTTTTCTTTATCCATCTGCAGAATTATTTTTTGGGATAAGAGAAGCTGCACCGACTGTGTGAGCTGTTTTTCAGGTATATTGCTCATGATGCGGAGAATGGTAAAAGAGACTCCCCTGTATCCGGATTCTGCCACATGGTAGGCAATAATCTGATCCGGCGGCAGACTGGTCAGTTCTCTGAGCCGGGCGGTGACATCTTTTCGGAAACGTTTATGTTTGCGCGGAGCCGGATTGATGACAGAACCTCCGCCCACGGTGCGTACCGGGGAATAGCTGCGGATGACATAACGGTCTTCCTTTACCAGTGCCACGGGTGTATCCATGCGCAGCTGGGCCACAGTATCCTCTCCGGGAAGCAGTTCCTCTTTTTCCAGCAAAATCAGATTTCCGAGAACTTCGGCTGTTCCGGCATGAAAACGCACCCGCGTCCGGTTTTTCATGGGTTTTTTATTGCTTTTCAGATAATGAAGGGATATGTCCAGCATATAACTCGGCATCAGGGCATCCGGAACAGAGAGAACATCCCCCCGGTTCACACTGCTTTTTTCCAGTCCCTGGAAATTAACAGCTGTCCGCATTCCGGCCACTGCGGTTTCCACACTTTCCCCATGCACCTGAATCCCCCGGACTTTGGATACAATCCCGGACGGATAAAGCATGACTGCATCTCCCACATTCACCTGCCCGGAAATCAGTGTACCCGTAATAACGGTGCCGAAACCTTTCATGGTAAAAACCCGGTCGGCGGGCAGACGGAAAAGACCGGTGGAGGAGCGGTGCGGAATATTTTTTGCCAGTTTTTCCAAAGTGCGGATGAATTCGGGCATTCCTTCTCCGGTCACAGCGGAAAGCGGCACAATCGGGCTTTTTTCCAGAAAGGTTCCCCGCATAAAATCCCGGATGTCTTCCGTGACCAGTTCCATCCATTCCTCATCCACCATATCGGCTTTGCTGAGTACCACAAAGCCGTGGCGGATTCCCAGCAGAGAACAGATTTCCATATGTTCACGGGTCTGCGGCATCACTCCTTCGTCCGCAGCAATGACCATGGCCACCAGATCAATTCCGCTGGCCCCGGCCACCATATTTTTTACAAATTTTTCATGTCCCGGCACATCCACAATGCCGATATGCTGCCCGCCCGGCAGATCCAGAAAAGCAAAACCCAGCTCAATGGTAATCCCCCTGCGCTGTTCTTCTTTCAGCCGGTCCGTATTGATGCCGGTCAGGGAACGAATCAGTGTGGTCTTGCCGTGATCAATATGTCCGGCGGTTCCGAGGATGATCTGTTCTGATGATTTGTTCTGAATAAGGGTATCTCCCTGGGCGGCCTTCCGGAAAAATCATTAGCGGAAGGCCCCTGTTTTGTCATGGTTGAAAGACAGATTTCTGAAAGGGCAGTGCATTGCAGAGGCTTATGCAAAACACCCTGCAATCCGGAATGATTACATTTCTGCGCAGGAGCCTGTTGCATAGTCCCCTGCATCTCAGCGGATGAAATTTCAATCACTACTGTTTATCTTTAAACTTTCTTTCTCTCCAGTATTCCAGCACATAGGCCAGTCCGACCAGAATGACTGCAAATAAAACGACATAGGGAATTTCATATTCCGGGCGGAATATCCGCGACAGCACCACGGCAAACACGGCCCCCAGAATTGCCCGTATAACAAAAATATTAAATTTTACCACAATAGTTTACCTGATTGATATATTATTCTGTATAAAAAAGTGTCATGGGTTCAGTGTCAGGTGTCAGGTGTTCGGTGTCAAATTTCCGGACTCTTTAAGACTCCCCTGCTCCCCAATGCTGTTGCTAAGGTGCAGGGGCGTATTGCATGCGCCCTGCTACGTCCTGCATAATGCCCTGCATATGCCCCCCTATCGGTTTTCGGGGCGTATTCAATACGCCCCCCTGCAGGAAAATTTTTCTTTAAGTCAACAGTATTGACCCTGGCCCCTCCCGTCGGAGCAATGCTGCTGACGTAAGGTCGGAGGAGTGCCGGACTTACAGTTTGGCAGGCTGAAATTATTCAGAAAAATATCTGCCAAACTGTAGGTCCGGCACTCCGGTTTTTCTTAAGGCAACAGTATTGTCCCGCCGGGGAGGGGATCTTTCTGCTTAAGGAAACATCATTGAGTCTATAGCAGAAGGGATTTATGGTCAATAGAAGTTTGACTGTATCGGTCATATTTTTGACAGATATTTTTGACAGAGAAAAAAAATGTGACGGGCAGAAAAAAATGCTTGAAATAAGTCTGATGATCTGCTACAAAGGCAAAATTCACAGGATGCTCTTATGGTGGGTGTAGCTCAGTTGGTAGAGCACCAGGTTGTGGCCCTGGTTGCCGTGGGTTCAAGTCCCATCACTCACCCCATTCTTTTTTCCTTCCTTTTTTTACAAATCATGCGCCCGTAGCTCAGCTGGATAGAGCGCCGGACTTCGAATCCGTAGGCCGGGGGTTCGAATCCCTCCGGGCGTGCCACGATTGTAAGGGGGCGGATTTATCAAAGGGAAATCATGTCAGAATATCTCATCACAGGCCGCATTCATAAATATCCGAATGTATCCTAAATTGAGCGGTTTTTTTCAGATAAACCGGCTGAATGTCCGGTAAGCGGAACTTTGCCTGTTTTACGCTTTTCACCCGGCGGGTGAAGAGCCGGAAACTGCTGAGCCCCTGATATTTCCGGCCG
>JAABRU010000282.1 GCA_011390755.1 Desulfobacteraceae bacterium
TTTCGCTTCCCTGTCTTACACCCTGAAAACCGAAAAAAACGAGGCATATTTCCACACCCTGTTTTATCTCATGGTCGCGGCCTCCGGCAGTTATGTGCAGAGCGAGGTTATCACCAGCCGGGGACGCATTGATCTGACAGTGGAATTTGCGGATAAAATCTTTATCATGGAATTCAAATGCGGACACAGTGCGGATGCGGCTTTGAAGCAGATTCATGAAAAAGGCTATGCGGACATGTACCGGCAGCGGGGAAAGAAACTGATTCTCATGGGCATTGATTTTGATCCGCAGAAGCGGAATGTGGCGGAATGGAAACTGGAAATACTTTGAGGAGACTGACATATGACAGACTGGAGCAGATTTGAGGAACGCAGGGAATGGATTGACGATGCCGTCAGTTTTTTGGACAGAACCGAGGCCCTTGACCGGGAATACGGCAGGCAGGAGCAGGTGCGGACAGTGCGTTTTGCGGAACTGAAAAGCGCACTGAATGCAGGGGAAATCCGCATTGTGGTGGTGGGCGAATTCGGCAGGGGAAAATCCATGCTGCTGAATGCTTTGATGGGGTTGGAACTGCTGCCTACAGACAACAGACAGACAACGGCTGTGAATGCCTTTATCCGGAAAGTTCCTTCAGGCATATCCCCGTACATCAGTATTGTTTTTCAGGACGGAAGAACAGAACAGCTTCCCTTTGAAAAAAATGAAATTGAAAAATGGGGAACCGAACTGGACAGGGAGAACCGGGATCTGCGCAGGGAAGTGGAGCGGATTGAAGTGTTCACAAATCATCGGCTTTTTCAAAATGATGTCATCCTGATTGACACTCCCGGCTTTAACGGTATTCTTGCACATCACGAAGAAATTGCCCGACAGGCAATGAATCAGTCCCATGTGGCATTATGGATTCAGGAAGCAGAATATCTGGGCGGAAATGCTCAGGAATGGATATTTCTGAATCAATCTCTGGAACCCGTTTTTAACAGATTTATCACTGTCATCAACAAATGGGATAAAGTTTTTCAGGAAGCCCGTGAAAAAAACATAGCATTGGAAAAGCATATTTATGACAGTCTGGAAGAGGTAAGAACAAATTTCCGTGAAAAATGCCGCTTACCCAAAGCTCAGATTGATATGCTGGTCAGCGATAAAAACCTGATGGGTGTGAGCGCAAAATGGGCTTTGTCCGGAAATCCCGTGGAAAGAGAAAAATCCAATATTCAGCAACTGGCAGACCGGATTCAGGAAATCTGCACTTCCGGTGAGGGACATCGGGAAATTCTGGCTGCTCCCATGAAAAAGATTCTGGAAATTCAGGAAAATCTGAAAACAGACATGCAAAGCGAACTGGAGGAACTGGAACACAGTCAGGGAATGGAAAACCTGATCAGTGAAAAAGACAAAGTGGATGTTGAAATCAGGCAACTGGAACAGGATAAAAAAGAGGTTGAAAAAGAATCCCGGCATGAACACCGTGAAAGCGCAAGACAGTATGCAAAAGAAGTGCAGGAAATGCTGGTGAACCCGCTCAGGGAACTGAAAAGCGAGCTGGAATCCTATCTCACGGAGGATTATATCCGGAGCCAGATGGAAAAAGGAGTGAAAAGTATCACCCTGCCTGACGGAGTTCGGGAACAGTATGAATTTGTGACGCAGAATGTTCTGCGTCAGTGGCATTCCTGCAGGGATGATCTGCTGAAAACCCTCAGTGAGCTGCGTGCAGCATTTGCCGGACAGATGAGCCATATTTCCCAAAGACTGTCCGAATCTTTTAAGCAAACCCGCTTCACCTTGCCGGAATTCAATGTGAATCTGACCCCTGATCTCAGCGGCATTGAAACCTATCAGTCTGAAATGATCCGGCTGGAAACAGAAATGCAGGATATGGAAAGTCAACTGGCAGAGACAGATATGGAAATCCGCAGCCAGGATGTGGACAAAGACTGGCTTGCTGCCAGAAAAAAAGACGCAGAACAGCGGCTGCAGATGATCCGGATGCAGATCAGCAGTCTTGGCTCCCAGCCCTCTCCCATGAAAATAATGGAAGAAAAGACAGAAAAGGGAATCTGGAAGGATACCCCCTATATGGAGGAAAGAGTGGATGACAGCAATGTGCGGAACTGGGAAAACGGGAAACGCCAGATAGAAGAAAAGGAGAGGAATCAGGAAAAAGAACTGCAAAGAATATTGCAGGAGGAATATGAAAAACGGGGACAGCAGGTTTCCAGAGAATTTGCCAGACAGAAACTGGAAAAGGAAATGCAAAAGAGAAAAAGGGAACTGGACAAACTCCAGCAGAAAATCAGGGAGGAATCTTCCCAAAAAGTATCGGACATTCTCCGCAGGATGAAACAGGCAAGTCTGCATCATGTGGAAGCCATGATTCTGGCTTTGGAAAATAATGTATCCCAGTCAATAGAAAAACTTTTTACAGATCAGTTGCATGAACTGCTCCGCTGTGTGCAGGAACAGTATGCAGACCGGCTGGAAACCCGGAAAAAGCAGTTGGAAAGTGTGCTGTACCGCATACAGGAAGGTCAGGTTTCTGTGGAAAAACGGAAACAGGAGTTGCAGACTTTGGCAAATCAGGTTGCGGAACTGATGACAGACACCCATGATTTGAACCACCGCATTTTGAAAACGGTTTAAACGTTCATGATAATTATTGTCAACCCCGGAAATGAAAATGGCATCCTCTCATTCCACGAAGTCCGCTTCGTCCACTCAACCTGCATTTTCGCGGTAACAAAGGAGACAAACATGACGGAATACAATCTGCCGGAGATTTCCGCTGCGCTGCCCGAATCCCTTTCCGGGCAATGGGAGAGTCTGCTGGCTGAAACGATTAAAAACACAAAAAAGGCAGTGATCTGTCTGGTCGGGGCATTTTCAGTGGGAAAATCCAGCCTGATCAATATGCTCATTGGACGGGACATTCTGCCGGAAGCACTGAAAGAAACCACCACGCTGCCCACGTTTGTGGAATATTCTCCGCAACAGAACATGTCCCTGACCGATGCCAATGGCAATACCCGGACAGTTGATCTGCAGACTTTTCAGCAGGCCATTGTCAGCAGGGGAGAACCGGGCAGTTTTGCCACCCTGTCTCTGCCGGAACCCTGGCTGGAGAATATTGTGCTTGCCGATCTGCCGGGTACAGGTTCCAAAGACAAAAGCAAAACAGATTTCACCCGCGCGCAAATCCGGACATCGGATGTGATTGTCTATATGATTCCGCTCAGAGGACCGGACAGGGAAGATGTGCGCCTGCTCAAAGAAATTCACACCATGGGCAAAAAAACCGCTGTTCTGGCGGCCAAATGGGATGAAGCGGAAAAAATCCGGCAGGAGGGAAAGGAACAGGTGCCGGATTTGCAGGAATGGGAAGAATGTATTGAAAAAGAATGCGGATGCAGAGTGCAGATGATTCCCAGTGCCAGAACCGGCATCGGCAAAGAGAAGATTCTGGAATTTTTGCAGAAAACCGGGCAGTATCTTCGGGAGATAAGGGAAAAACGCTTCCGGATCGCGGCAGTTCCCCTGCTGAAACAGGGAGCAGAATTTCTCCGGGAGGAAAAACAGGCATGTGAATCTCAGGACTTTGAACAGAAACAGAAAATCCGGGAGGAAATCCGGCAGAAACGGGAATTGCTGATCAAACTCAGATCCGAAATCCTGGCCGCGCAGGAAACAGCCCGAAAAGAAATGGAAAACAGTATCCAAAATCTGGAAAAGGAAATATCCGGACAGTGCCGCGCACAGTTGAAGAGTCTGAAAGAAATTCTGCTGCAAAATCCCGCGCAGGAAAACTGGCAGACTTTTCTGGACGACTGCAACCAATCTGCCGGAATTGCCATGCGGGACGCAGCATCCGGGTTCCGGCAGGTGTATGAAAAATACGGCAATCCCCCGGTTCCGGATGCGGAATTCAAATCTCTGCATTTTCAGTTTCCCCGTCCCCCTGTGTTTGAAACCGATGATCTGCTTGAGGAAAGTCAGCTTCATTTTCTGGGAGAGCGGATTCAGGCTTTGACAGAGGAAATCAGCAGGGAAAAACAGAACACGCTGCCGGTTCTGTCTGAAAACAGCCGGAAACAGGAACTGCTTCTGCGCATTCAGGAAATGATGCGGGAAAAACAGGAAATTGAAAATGCGGCTATTCCCATGCAGGAAGAGGAACGGGGCGGAGGCAATATGGGAAAATTCATTGGAAGAATTCTGGGTGAGGCAGCAGATATTGGTCTGATGTTTGTCCAGCCGGAAGTGATAGCCCCGAAAATAGCGTCTTATGTGGGAAAAGGCGCGGAAACCCTGCGGGTATCTGTAAAAACAACTGCATTGGCAAAGGAAATTATGACCGGGATCAAAACTGCACAGCTTGTTCAGCAGGGAGTGAATCAGACAAAGGAATACATCCGGAAAACACCCACATCGCATGTGATGGAAAAAGCACGGATTCTGGAAAAATTCTGTCTGGGATACTGGGGAGAAAGAATGGGGGGATTTTTTGATGAGGCTCCCCGGAAAATCTGCAGACCTGATCCCGCATTCCTTGAACAGAAAAATCAGGTGCTGATGGAAAAACAGACACAACTGCACAGACTGCAGGCTGATCTGACATATCTTCAGCAGGAAATCCGCACAAAGGAACTGACAGCCTATCAGTTGAAAAGCAGGGAAAAAGAACTGCACCGTCTTATGCAGCAGAAAGAAAGAACCGAGAGCAGCATTGCGGCACAGAAGGAAGTGACCCGGCAGGAGGCTGAACATCAGTTCCGCAAAACTGTGGAAAACCATGCAGACAATGCCATCCGCAATTTTATAAACAGTCTGGAAAAACAGATCCGCCATATGCGCCAAATCCTGAATGCCACTTTCCGGGAATATTGGGAAAAGGAAACAGAAAAGACTTTGGAAGAACACAGAAACCGGCTCACGGATTTGGAGCAGAGTCTGAACAGTGTTCCGGAAGATCGGCAGAAAAAGACTGAGGAACTGGAAAAACGGATCAGAATGCTGAAAACTGAGGCAGACAGGATTGGAGCGGTCTGATTTGTTTATTGGTCAGGAAAATATCATGCCCCCGGTTTTTTTGCAGATTGAGAGTCTGCAGGAAAAGAAAACCCGAACAGCAACGGAAGAACTGGCATATCAGCGGCAGATTGCGGCAGTGAAACAGGGGGTTCCCCTGATTTTTGATTTGACAGAGCCCTTTCACAATCATCCCAAAGCCGGTGAAACCGCAGAACTCTGCGCGTGTCTTCATCTTTACGCCCGGATTCTGGATGATGCCGTGGATGAAGCCCTGCCGATACACAGGCTGAATCTGCTGAAAATCCAGCCGATCTTCTGGGACACAACTGTGCGTCTTTCCCTGCTGTTTCCGGAAAAAAAACAGGCCATGTCTGATCTGATACATGAAACCCTTGCATCTGTTCTTCAGGAATGGCAGAATAGGGGAATAAAAACATGGGGCGCAAAAAATCACCATCTGCTTATGGCTCCGCTTGTGCTGTCCCCTGATCCGGAGTTTTTTGAAAACCATAAACTGTTTCTGTCTGATTTTCTTTTTCTGCTGCAGGCAAAAGAGGAGGCAGGGGATTTTTTGGACCGGAAAGTGAAATACCGACTGATGGAAAAAGCGGAGAAAATGCTTTGCCCCGAATGGATGGAAAAGCTGTATCACGCGGGCTGGAAAACCATAGCGCAGCAGATTCCCCATGAACTGGGGCAGGTGCTTTCTCTTTTGTAGGAACCGGGATTCTGACTGTCTGAACACGATTATACAGGATTATGCAGGATGGACATGATATTGTTTGTTACGGGATTTTGCTCCGATGCTGCTAAGAATTCGAATTAAGGGTTAAATCAATCCCGAAGGGATGGCATGATTGTAGAAAATATATTGAAATAAGACATTTAATCCCGAAGGGATGACATGATTATGTCACCCCTTCGGGGTTTCGGGGTTCCCTGTAATTTTTTTCTATAATAATATCAGCCCTTCGGGCTTATTTTTTGTCCGACTCTTTATTGGCATCAAGAATTCAAATTGTCCCGTAGGGACAGAAGATAATAGCCCGGCAGTTTACTGCCGGGAGTCCGGGGCAAAATTTTCATAAGTCCCGGAGGGACGGAAGAATACCGTCCCTGAATCGCGGATTTTTTTCTTTCGTCCCTATGGAACTTTGTTTGAATGACAATTCCGGTCCCGGCAATGAATTGCCGGGCTATTACCTTACGTCCCTGCGGGACTTTCTGCTTTTATTCATTCTGTACCTGACAAAACGCAACAGGATAAAATCAAATGAAACAGGCTGTTTTACATGAACTGCTGACCCATGCAGACAGAAAAATTGTGCAGGAATCTGTGGCGCATTTGCAGAAAAATTTTGCATTCTGTTTAATATACACACTGGTAATAAATTAACTGTTCAACATCACATTGAAAGTTCAAAAAAGATAAACGGATCCCGTGTATTACCTGTGAGAAACCAGTGACTGTCTGAACCATGATTCTCAGGATTAACGGATTAACATGATTCATAAAGCTATAAAATTCCCTTTTGGACAGCAAACAAAAAGAAAGGATTCTGTATGATTGATGTATGTGTAAAAATCCCGAAAGAACTCAATGATATTATCGGCGATACCGACAGCACGCTTTATGTTGAGGCATTAAAAGAAGTCGCCGGAAAACGTATCGGCCATGCAGAAAAAAGACTGGATGAATTCAGGGAAAAGGCATCTGTGTTTGAAATAAAATACGGAAAATCCCGGCAGGAATTTCTGAAAGATATGCCGGACACTCCCGAAGCCCATGACGACTGGATGGAATGGACATGGCTGAATAAGGTAATTACGGAACTATCCGGGAAAATAGATAAATTCAGACTTGTTGCCGGTCAGTAATGGATACAGAATTTAACAGTATTATATCTTCTTTTGGAATGCTTATCGAATCAGTTGAAAGTTTTCCCTAAATTGAGCGGTTTTTTTCAGATAAACCGGCTGAATGTCCGGTAAGCGGAACTTTGCCTGTTTTACGCTTTTCACCCGGCGGGTGAAGAGCCGGAA
>JAABRU010000283.1 GCA_011390755.1 Desulfobacteraceae bacterium
GGTGTGCGTCTCCAATGTAGAGACGCACGGTGTGCGTCTCCAATGTAGAGACGCACGGTGTGCGTCTCCAATGTAGAGACGCACGGTGTGCGTCTCCAATGTAGAGACGCACGGTGTGCGTCTCCAATGTAGAGACGCACGGTGTGCGTCTCCAATGTAGAGACGCACGGTGTGCGTCTCCAATGTAGAGACGCACGGTGTGCGTCTCCAATGTAGAGACGCACGGTGTGCGTCTCCAATGTAGAGACGCACGGTGTGCGTCTCCAAACCGGTGAATTCGCACTGACGGAGACGCACATCTACAAAATCAATGTAAATACGAATTAAGGTAGAGACGCACATCCGTGCGTCTCTACGGTATTATTGCAAATGTAAATATCCAGGCACGGAGAATACAAAATGATGGCATTACATATCAAAGTGGCAATATCATCGGAATTTATGAAAGCCTTTGCAGCAGTTCCCAGAAAAATGCAGGGGAAGGTGCTGGAATTTATCACCAAATTCAGAAACAACCCCATGTCTTCCGCTATCAGTTATGAAAAAATAAGTCAGTTCAAAGACCCTGATCTGCGTTCCGTCAGAATAGACAAAAATTACAGGGCCATTGTCAAAAAACCGGATACCGGCAATGTCTATATGATCTTATGGGTGGACAGTCATGACAGGGCCTATGAATGGGCCAGAAACAAAAAATGCAGTATTAACCCGGAAAGCGGAAGTCTCCAGGTATATGATGTGGATGACAGCCAGATTGCAGATGCCGAAAAAAATGTTTCGGAAACAGATGCTTATCAGCAGGGACTTTTTGCCTCAGTCCATAACCGCCATCTCTTAAAACTGGGTGTGCCTGAAGAACTGATTCCCCTGGTTCGCAAAATATCCAATGAAGATCAGTTGGATCAGCTTGTCACCCAGTTGCCGACAGAGGCAAATGAAGCGCTGACAGCCCTTGCTGCCGGTTATTCCCTGGATGAAGTGTTCATGGAATTTGATATAATACCTGAAAAAGAAAGCATTGATACACAGGACTATGAAGCAGCTCTGGATAATGCAGACTCGAAAAGGCGTTTCTTTGTTGTTGAAGATGACCTTGTTCTTCAGGAAATTTTGGAAGCCCCCCTTGAAAAATGGCGTGTATTTCTCCATCCGACCCAGCGCAGTCTGGTGGAAAGAGACTGGAACGGCCCTGTAAGGGTGCTTGGCGGGGCAGGAACAGGGAAGACAGTTGTAGCTATCCACAGAGCCAAATGGCTTGCGGAAAAAATATTTACCCATGAAAATGACAAAATCCTGTTCACAACATTCACACGCAACCTTGCTGCCGATATCAAAGAAAACCTCGGCAAAATATGCACGGACAAAATCATGCGGCGCATTGAGGTTGTGAATCTTGACCGCTGGGTTTCCGGCTTCCTGAAAAGAAACAATTATACATATGATATTGATTACGGAAACAAAACAAAAGCATTATGGGACAAAGCCATGACCCTGGCCCCCCAGGAACTCAATCTGGATGAACATTTCTTTCGGGAAGAATGGGAACGGGTTATCCAGCCCCAGGCAATTAGATCTCTTCCGGAATATATAAAAGCACCAAGACTTGGAAGAGGCGTAAGGGTAAGCAGGCAGAATCGGAAAGCAGTCTGGTCGGTATTTGAAGAATACCGGGTACTTTTAAATGAAAATAATCTGCGTGAAATTGATGATGCCATGAGAGACGCCTGTGCCATCATAAAAGAAAAAGGGGATGTTTTACCATATAAAGCAGTGATTGTTGATGAATCGCAGGATATGAGCGTACAGGCTTTCAAACTGATCCGGCAACTGATTCCCGGAGACGGACAGAAAAATGATATATTTATTGTCGGGGATGCCCATCAGAGAATTTACCGGCATAAGGTTGTTTTGGGTCACTGCGGAATCAATATTAAAGGACGGGGGAAAAGGTTGAAAATCAATTACCGGACCACTGAAGAAAACAGACATTGGGCTGTTAATTTATTAAAAGGAATCAGCATTGATGATTTGGATGGGGGACAGGATGATCTCAGGGGATACAAATCGCTTATTCACGGCATTGTACCCAAAGTCGAACATACCGCATCCTTTCAGCAGGAGATTGAATTTATCACCTCATACCTGAGTAATATTGAAAAGGCGGACGGCTCTGTCAGTGAAATCTGCCTGGTGGCCAGAACCCATGATCTTTTAAAACAATATGACAGCGCTCTGAAAGCCAAAGGCATTGACACATATTTTATTCTCCCGGATGAGGCCGAGGACAGAAAGCAGGCGGGGGTGCGACTTGCAACCATGCACAGGGTAAAAGGTCTTGAATTTGACCGTGTTATCATCGCAGGGGTAAATGAGGGTATCGTCCCCCCGGAAGGAGGTTGGACCAAAACAGGGGATGCCGTCATTCAAAGAGAAACGGAAACCCATGAACGGGCATTATTATACGTTTCCGCAACACGGGCGAAAAAAGAAGTTGTTGTGACCGGCTTCGGTAAACCAAGCAGGTTTTTAGGCACTCAGCAAAAATAATTTCCTCCAGGCACTGATAATTGAATCCGGATAAGGTGATTTCCGAAAAAGATAATACCAAAGGAGTGCCGAACTGAAAGTTTGGCAGTGTCCGGCAGATGACAGTCCGCTCACAGACTTTCCGTCTGCGACTCCTTCAGAGACGGTACATTCATATTCGGAAACTGCCTAACGGATCGGAAAACAGCAGTCGCCGGACACAGTTTGTCAGACGGACTGCTGATTTTGTCCAGTAAGAACAGACTGATATCAACCCGGTTTATTATCCGCCGTATCACAGTAAATAAGTACCTCGGCAAAAGTTCTGTAACATAATTCTGACTTAGGAATCGGTTTTAAATAACTTGCCCATTTCAGAATACACCGGCATTGAAAGACGGTGTATTCTGATTTTTAAACGGGAATATTATTTCGGACTCATTCCTTAGGGACCCGGTAAGAAATAAATCCTCCGGAAATATTCTGCGGATAAACAGAAACTGTGCATTCCGTCCCCCAATCAGATGAAACGGGGCAGTTATTTTTTGCTGAGTGCCTTATGACACTTCAGTTTCAAAGACTTTCAACGCAAAAAATGTTACAGAATTATTGAGGGGCTACTTACAATCCTGCAGAACGTGTAAGGGGGATACTGGAAAAACATTGGAACGGCGGGATTCTGTACAGCGCGGAAAAAGTTTTGGAACCTGCCCGTTCCATGAAACGGAACGGGAAAAATCCGGCAGTCCGTCCGGTGAAAGGAATATATGAAAAAGGGAAAAAATTATCAAAGAATATGAGGAAATGACTGAACGGACGGAAGGTACAGAAGACCGGAGTGTAAATATTATGTGTTTTTCAGATTAAAAAATACAATTTAGGCGATTTTCAAATATGAATGTACCATTCCGAAAGAGTCACATTCGGAAGGTTTGTGACGGGATGTCCGTCGTCAGACGCAGCCAAACTTTCAGTTTGGCACTCCTTTGCTACATTTTTTTCAGGAAATCACCTTAATTGGCAGATTTATTTATTGCTGAGTACCTTATGGGCATGAGTCCGCAGCTCAGGATGCTGGTGGTTTCCCATTGTTACCGAGAGAATGACCGGATTATCAGAATCATATCGGCCAGAAAAGCGGGCAAGTCAGAAATAAAATTTTATGTGAAAGGCTGACCCTATGCGAAAAGAATATGATTTTTCAGAATCCCGCAGAAATCCCTATGCAAAATCACTGAAAAAACAGATTACCATCAGGATTGACGGGCCGACAATTGCGTATTTCAAGGAACTTTCTGAAGATACAGGAATTCCCTATCACAGCCTGATCAATATCTACCTGCGGGACTGCGCACAGTCCCGAAAAAAACTGCAGATGGAATGGCAGTAAGCAAAAACAGAAGAAGCATATCCTCTGCCGGAAAATTTCTGTTTCTTTGTATCCCCCGGCCTTTGTGCAACCGGGGGATTTGCACAGAATCAGATGTTCTGCACAGCCGGATGCCTCCCGGTTTTTCTCCTGATTCCGGCCAGTCCGATCAGACCTGTGCCGAGGAGAATCATGGTTGCGGGTTCGGGGGTGGGGGTGGCGAGAAATCCCCTGGTTTCGCCGTTGTAGGTTCCCACACCGACAATATATCCGTAATCGTTAATGTCCGAGGCCCAGATGAGATCCCAGCCGGAGTCGGGGGAGATATAGTCATTGAGGTTTATCATGCCGCTTTCGCTGTCCCAGTAGAATGCGTTACCGTCAGAGGGCCAATAAATATTGTCATTATCTCCGCCGATATTGTATGATGAACCGACAGCCTGACCAAGTTCATTGACGGCCCATGCTGTGGAGGATGTGTATCCGTCCAGTGTCCCCATATCAGTGATAAGGCTGTCTTCCCATAATGCTGCATGATATGAACCTTCGGCAGTTTTTACACTTCCGGCAATCTGATCCGCATTATTGATGTCCCATGCTCCGTAAAAATCTGTAAGTTCGATACGCACTCCGTTTTCCCACAAAAAAAGCCCATCACTCCATGATTGAACCGTTACCATTCCCTTATCATTTATTGCAGTTGGCATATTAGCAACTTTGCCATCCGTAAAAATTTGAAACGGAGATTCCTCATTGCTGCTATCCCAAATATATGCATGAACATTCCTATCACCACCGTCAAGCCGATCCATTCCGACTATCTGCCCATTATTGTTAATATCAGAAGTATAAGTGAAAAGTCTGTCGTAAAATGAGTCTGTTACCCGTATCAATTGTGTTTTTTCACCATTCTTCATAACAAAAATACCTTCATCATCACCGCCGACTATCTGTCCTTTCTCGTTTAATCCACCGATATAGGCATTTCCAAGTTCTGTGGTGTTTCCATTTTCCCAAATAAAGGCTCCTTTCTCATTATTCCCAACAATAAGGCCGGAATTGTTTATTTTAAAACTGGTAAAAGGTGTTCCACCCCAGTGGGCATAATTTATACCGAAATCCCCCAGATCCGTTATGCTGTACTGAAGGGCGTAAACGGGTGCTGCCGTGTAAAGCAGAGCAGCCATTACAATCGCTATTGTGATTTTTTCCTTTTTCATGATTTTCTCCTTTTGAAATTCCCATCAATTGATAATCGGTATAACTGTTTAATATTGATTTAAAAAAAATATTGTATTCCCCTTTTCACCTCCATTTAATACTTTTTCCTGCATATTTTTCCGCTTTTGTCTGTATGTCGAAGGAAGGGGGAAAAGTTTGCCGGAAAAATTATTTTTTTCTGATGCGGATATCTGAAAATGAAAATGCTATCCGGAAAACAAGTGATTAGCGGTAAAAACCGATGATAACAGGGAATAATTGGGAGATGCTGAAATAATGAAGATATTCGGCAGGAAAAAACGTACTTTTTTACTCCGTATCGGGCAAAGCATCCGTATCCGTTTTCAGTCGGCCGGGAATATCCATACGTTCATGCAGTACGCTGATGATACCGATGTTTCCTGATGCCAGTTGCCGGAAAAAGATGTAATGGTGTTTGTAGCGGATGAAATAAATATCCTTTGCTTTTTTGTGTTCAACTTCTCTCCACAAATGCGGATTGTCTGCAAGGGACTCAACTGCATTGTAAAAACCGTGAATATATTTATCCGCCTGCTTCTCCCCCCACATTCTGTCCGTATATTTCCATATTTGTATCAGTTGGCGTCGGGCAGTCGGATATATTTTATGATGCATTCCCGGCCTTTTCTTTTTTGGCAGTTTCAATTATTTCTTTCGGATCAAAAATACCGAATTCGTTTTCATCCGCTTCCATGCCGGGTCGGAGCTGATCCATAAGCCGGTTCCATCTGCGGTCTTCATGCCGCAGATAATCCCGACGGATCAGATCCCGCACATATTCACCGGCAGATTCATACAGCCCGTCCGGTCCGGTCTGTTCATTGATAAACTGGCTTAACATTCCTGAAATATGTATATTTACACCTTCATGCATGAAATATTCCTCCTGTCACAATTATCATTTGTGGCTGAAAATATAGCAATTGTCCCGCAATATTTCAATACTGCGGGACAATTATTATGACATTAGCTGTTTCACAAACTGGCAGGATCACAGCTTCTTAAAGGTTTCCACATCCATTTTCCAGTAAATTCCGGCGGGGTCGTCTTTTACCGGGGTATAATTGAGAGTGAATCCGTACTGATTTCCGATAAATTCAATGCAGATATTCAGGTCAAGGCTTTCATTTATAGGAATGCAGGAATCAAAGCCGGAGACTTCTTTGAATGTATCCACATCCATCTTCCAGTAAATTCCACCGGAGTCTGAAGGGACATAAGAATAGTTCAGGGTAAATTCATACTGAACTCCGAAATATTCTGCACAGATATTTTTTATCAGGGATGATGCAGTGTGAAGCGGTGGCAGATTCATTTCTTCCGGTATGCTGCGGGTTCTGGTGAAACATGGGCCAGGGGGAATCGGCATAGCCGCTTGTGCCGCTTTCGATTGCGTATAAGCCTTCGGGGTGAGAGCCGACATAAATTATTCCGTTATTTCCAATAATTGGTGCAGAAGTAACGCTACGTCCTAAATATTCAGACCATTTTTCAGTTCCATCTGGATTTACAGCATACAGATACCCGTCGTCAGAACCGACATAAACGGTGCCGTCGGAGTCAATGACCGGAGATGAGTTCACATCATCCCTTGTTTTAAAAGCCCATTTCAGTGTTCCGTCCGGATTAATCGCCATAAGATAATTGTCATCTGAACCGACATAAATAGTACCATCCGGTGCAATAGCCGGTGATGAATCTATCCAATCGCCTGTCTGAAAATACCATTTGACAGTGCCATCCGGATTTACCGCATAAAGTTTGTCTTTTCTTGTACCTATAGTGCGTCGCACATGAATTGATACTTGACTTGGTTATTCATTGCCTGTTAATCTTATTCATGATTATCACAGCAAACCTAAATGGTAAGTGGAAAAAGAGACAGGCATGGATTCCCGACGCGGCAAACCGTTAAC
>JAABRU010000284.1 GCA_011390755.1 Desulfobacteraceae bacterium
AGGGTGTGGCCCCAATATTATGTAACAACAATATTTCAAATAAAATCAGATGGAAATATTAAATTATGTTCAAATTTATAACAATTCAGCAAATTGTATAGCTTTGAAATATAACCACCAAAAATATTACAATATTATTGTAGTTGCCAATTATAGATGTTAACATCATATTGAGGCCCCACCCCTCTGATTTTGTTAATAGCGATTTTTGAAATTTGGACTTTTTACTGATTCATCAACAATGGTTCGGCAATTTTTTCTGATTTACAGAGCAAAAAAATATAAGCATCTGAAATCATTAAATCAGAATGTCCCGTATTCGTTTGATAACCTGCTGAAATTATTCAGGCCGAATTTTTTACCGAACTGTTGATGCAGGATACTGCTGAGAAAAGCACCGGCCCCCTGTAAACCGCAGAACTGCACGGATTTCGGAATCCGGTTCATCCCTGTGAATCTGCGGTTCAGTTTTCCGGTTCCGGATTTTTTCTCAAAGGGGATGTTACATTACACAGCGGTTCTGTCTGCATTTGAATGAGATCCTGAATTGCTCCCGCAGGGCTGTACTGCATATGCCGCGTATGGCGGGCGCATTGCATACACCCCTGCGGATAATGTCAATCCTCATTTTTTCATGCTGACAGAACATCCGTTTCACCCTGACAAAACACTACTTTTTACGAAATGCATTCCGCAAAAGTGTGATAATGGCGATCAGAAAGGTGCAGGTGAAAGAAAAACCGAGAGCGGAATGGATCAGAAAAAAATGCTTATCCGAAAAAATACCGAAATCGGATCTGATATTTTCTTTGCTGAAAATGGGCGCGGAAATGCTGATATCCGCTGTCAGCTGCAATGCGGCAAATCCGATAACGGTCCCCAGAAACAGGCAGAATGCGGTATAATAATAACTGTGTTTCATTTCATTGCCTCCCGGAACATTTATAAATGCAAGGATCATCCCTTATAAATTCTTACGTTTCCGTCGGAAAATCAATGGGGAGAAAACAGTATTTCTGAGGCAGTGAATTCCCACCTGATGAAAAGGAATATGGGATAATGAAATAATTTTATCTGAATTACTTGAAAAAAATTATCATCTGATATATGAATTTATTCAGGTACAGATTATCAATGGTTCGGTAATTTTTTCCGACTTACAGGGCATAAAACCATAACTGTCTGAAATCATTAAATACGGATGTTCCGTGTTCATTTCATAACCTGCTGAAATTATTCAGACCGAATTTTTTTTGCCAAACTGTTGACTATACGGTTATCCGGAAAACAGCGATTGTAAAACAAATAGGACTGCCCGATGCATCACTTTGTGATTTTCCTCAAAAAAACAGTTTCCCTGATCAGCCGGGTCGAAATTTTTCAGGTACTTCTGATTGTCTGTTTTGTTGCATTGGCAGGCAGTGCCGGGTTTGTATATTTTGAAAAAGATATACCTTTTCCGGATGCCCTCTGGTGGGTTGTGGTGACACTGACCACTGTGGGTTACGGCGATATTTCACCTGCCACAGCGGGCGGCAGAATTGTCGGGGCAGCGGTCATGATTGTGGGTATCGGTTTTCTGGGAATTCTTACAGCCAGTATTGCAAGCATATTTGTGGAGAACAGATTTATGGAAAACAAGGGAATGAAAGCCGCGCATGTTACAGATCATTTTATTATCTGCGGATGGAATTTCAGAGGATTCGGAATTGTGGAAGAACTTCGTGCAGATGCCAAATGCGGGGACCTTCCCATTGTCATTATTGCAGACATTAAGGAAAAACCCATTGACGATTCCAATCTTTTCTTTATCCGGGGGGAAGTTAACACGGAAAATCTGAAAAAAGCCAATGTTGAAAAAGCCAAAGTTGCCATTCTGCTTTCCGATGACAAACTGGATGCCTATTCCAGAGATGCAAAAACCATCCTCACTGCCCTGACCATTGAAAGCATAAATGCCGATGTATACACCTGCGTGGAACTCATGGATGAAAAAAATGTGGAATACTGCAAACGGGCCAATGCGGATGAAATTATCGTTGTCGGAGAACTGAGTACCAACCTGCTGGTGCAGGCAGCCCTGGATCACGGTATTACCCGGATGATCAGCGAACTGGTAAGCAAAAGATTCGGAGAGGACATCTACAAAGTCTGTCTGCCCGCACACCTGAAGGGGCAGACTTTTTTTACAGCTATGTGCGAACTGAAAAAACAGCACAGCATTCTGTGCATGGGAATTGAAGACCGGACCGGCAAAAAATTTATCGCCAACCCGGATAATGATTATATTCTGGCCGATGAGGACCGCCTGATTGTCATTGCTTCCAAAAGACCGGATTTACAGGCTTTTCTGTCCTGAGTCTTCAAAAATATAAAAATATTTTGCATTCCCATGCGTTATTCCCATTGTATGGCACATTGCGGAGATATTTTTTTTAACCTGTTTTTTATTCAAGATTTTCAGGAGGTGCAGCATGAGGAGGAAAGGCAGTTTTGAACTGGTAAAAGAATACCTTGACGATCTGCAGCTGGACATTGTGGAAGAGGATGCCGCAAATGAACTTGTTGTGGTGGATGATGAATCCGAAGGCATAAAAAATCTGATCGTGGACTGTGAAGAGCCCATTGTGATTATTGAGCAGCTGATTATGAAAGTAAAGCCGGATGCATCGGATTTTTTCAAACGTCTTCTGCAGATGAACCGGGAGCTGGTTCACGGGGCTTTTGTGCTGGATGAAAGCGGGGAAATGCTTCTTTTCCGGGATACCCTGCAATTGGAAAATCTGGATTTCAACGAACTGGAAGGTTCCATAAAAGCCCTGAGTCTTGCCATGTCGGAATACGGTGAGGAACTGCTGAAATATGCAGCCGGTTGATGTATTCCCGCAGGTATTTTTTTCTGATGCCAACCGGAATTATGTATGCCAATTAAGAGTCAAAAACTCCGGAATCAGTAAAAATATGACAAAATCAGACACCGCCGTCAGGCTTTACAGGGCAGCTGATTTTACATTGCCGGATGAACCCTTAATTTCACATTATTTACACTGAAATATAATTAAGGAGGACGATCATGTCATTCTTTTCAAGGATATTTAAAATCGGACAGGCCGAAGCCCATTCTGTAGTTGACAAATTTGAAGACCCTATTAAACTTACGGAACAGGGCATCCGGGATCTCAAAACGGATTTGCAGACCGCCATGACCAGTCTGGCCGAAGTCAAGGCTGTTGCCATCAGAACCCGCAGGGATGCGGATAACAGAAAAAAACTGGCAGCGGATTATGAGCGCAAGGCCATGCTGCTGCTCCAGAAAGGGCAAAGCGGCGCGCTGGATACGGCCGAAGCGGAACGTCTGGCCACCGAAGCCCTGGCCAAAAAAGAACAGGAGGCCTCGGAAGTGACCCGCGTCAGCGGAGAAGCACAGCGTCATGAGCAGATGGTCAACCAGCTGCAGGCCAATGTGAACAAAATCAAATCTGCCATTTCCAAATATGAAAATGATTTGATCACATTGAAAGCCCGGTCCAAAACTGCCACCTCCACCAAGAAAATCAACCAGCAGCTTGCCAAAATTGATTCTTCCGGAACCCTGGCCATGCTGGAAAAGATGAAAGCCAAAGTGGAAGAAGATGAAACACTGGCCATTGCCTACGGAGAAATGGCCACCGCAGACAAAAGCGTGGATGATGAAATCAACGGTGCCCTGGCAAAAGGAGAAAGACCTGCGGCAGGAGCCAGTCTTGAAGAACTGAAAAAAAAGATGGGAATTGAATAAAACAGGGAATTCGACAAAAAGAATCTACCCAAAGCAGCTCGGGTTGGCGCAGTGTAACCCGGCATTCAGCCAGAAAAACGGGCAGTTTATTTTTGGGAAACTCCCTAAAACAGGAGAAAAGAATGGGTTGGAAAGAGCTTTTCGGCTTTGGCGGTAAAAAGAAAACAGAAGAAGCACCGCTGAAAGATCTCACCCTGTCCGATCTGAAACCGGGGTATTTTCTGGATTTTGATCTGAATACCTGGGAAGTCGTGGCTCATCACCAGTACGACTGGGGCGGAGGGGAAATGACAGATGAATGGCAGTTGAAAAGCCATGATGATACCATTTATCTGCAAAGAGAGTCTGACGACGAAACAGAATGGAGCATCAGCCGGCCCATCCCCTTTGGGCGGCTTGGCGATGAAGTGCGGGATTATATCCGCCAGAATGATGACCCTCCGGATGAGATCATGTTTGAAGAAACAAAGTATTATCTGGAAGAATTCGGCGGAGGTCATTATTACAAAAACTGCCAGGGAAACGGACAGGAATTTTTATCCTGGGATTACGAAGATGAATCCGGCGACAAATTCCTGTGTATTGAACAATGGGGAGAGGAAGAGTTTGAAGTATCTGTGGGAGAACCGGTGGAAGAATACCAGTTTACCAATATTCTGCCCCGTGCGTAAAAGTACATGACCGCACCGTTTTTCTGATAATCCGCTCAACAGATGCAGAAGACGCAAGGCCTTGCGTCTTCTGCATCTGTGCGTTCATCCGGAACCGCGGATTAATAAACCTGCAACGACATCTGCAGGATAAATTCAGCAGACAGGAAAGGCCGCAAACAATCCTCCGACCTTACCCCGCCCCCGCCCCTGACACCTTTCCACCGAACCCCTGACCCAAGTTCATGACTTTTTAGACGATTTTAGCCATTTCGAGCGACCGCTCAGTCTATATATTAAATATAATCAACATTTTATATTTTTAGCCTCTTAAAAAAGTCGGTGTAGTGCCAAAATATTGGGGTAGGACATAAAAAGGCCTTGCCATAGCCTTTAGGCCGTGTTAGCCTTGCCGTATGTATATTCGAAAAACAACACATACGAATAGGAAGAACGGCCAGAAGTACCACACTTATAAGCTGGTTGAATCCATACGTACGGAAAGGGGGCCAGGACAACGCCCGATTTTAAATCCTGGAAGGCATCTCTCCGTACCTGAAGATCAATGGAAAGACCCGGCCAGTAGAATCGAGACCATCATTACCGGTCAAAAGGATATCTTTCCGGTTCCCAGTGATACAGAGCGGCCTGCCAGGTCTTTTGCCCGAAAAATTATTCGCAGGCATGGTCAAAAAACACCGGTAAGTTCGGAAGATGCACAAAAGCCGGATTTTCAAACTGTGGACATCAATAGTTTGGAAAATGAACAAATACGATCAGTTGGCGGAGAAAGTGTGGTACTTGAAGCCATAAAAGAACTTAAACTGGACAGCAGGTTTGAATCTCCTGGTTTCAATCAACCCTTTATTGAAGCTGCCACAGGTGTTATCGCAGCCCGGCTTTTGGCACCGGCATCCGAACGGGCAGCACATCTTTGGCTTAAAAATAATACATCGCCTGATGATTTGATGGGTGTGTCCCACTTTTTGCACAAAATAAATCTGTTGACATAACAGGGTATCTGATACAATTCTCCGTAAAAAATTTGCCCCCGAATCGTGAAAGGAGAAGATATCAGAATGGCTGTACTTATTGAAACCGTTTTTGAATCCGCTGTTACAGAAAGCAACAAAGATGCATATACCGGATCCTTTATTGAAGACAGGAAGACAGTCATCGAATTTGATATGAGAAAGAGAGACTGGCAGAAAATTCTGAAAACAGAATCGGAGATAAAGTGGTACAAAAAAACTTATACGGTTGATGTTCATGAGTTTTCCACTTTTCACTGTCCGGTTGTTTACAGATTTATCATGTCCCGGGGGTATTATCTCAGAGCAGACGGCAACCGTGAATATTTCACACCGGAACCTTCCGGGGTTTCAACCCGTCATCATATGAGCAGGAATATAATAAGGTTGGCCTGTTTTTTAGCTGTTATCTGCGGTGTGACACTGAGAAATATTGCATTAATATACTCTGCACTTTTTCAGATTCCGGTGACAGAATCATGCATAAAAAGATGGATTGATGAGATCGGATCCGGTCTTTCTGAAGAAGATATCCTGAAGAAACTGACAGATATGAGGAAACCTTCCGAATGCCGCATCGATGCATATTATCCCCTGGGTACGGACAGATGCGTAATGGTGGTAAAAGATGATTATGACAGGATTCTGATAACTCATGAAACAGATTCGGAAAATGCGGAGGACGCAAAAAAATTTTTACAGAAACTGAAAGATTCCGGGATAAATATCAGTTCCTCATTCTCAGATTATTCCAAAAGTTTTACATCCGCAATAAAAGATATATTTCCTGAAGCAAAATTTCAGGCGGATCATTTTCATACTGCGAAAAATATATGGAAGCATCTGAAAAAGGCTCTGCCTGAATACAGAAGGGAAATAAAATCAACGGGTGAAAAAGAGAAAGATTCAGAACTGGCTGATATTGCATCCGAATTATGGAAAATGAGGTGGTCTCTTCTGAAAAAACCTTCGAATCCGGGCAAAGAGGAAAGGGAGCAGATTGAACAGATGGAAAAAAGAGACACAGGATTTATAAAAAAATTCAGGTCTGTCATCAGGCAGATTGTGAACATATTCGATTATTCGAACACAGAAAAGCAGGCCGGAATAAAATCGGAATATCTGAAAACACTGGTAGAAAATGCTGAGAACAGTCATCTGAGCAAAATATGCCGGTTTTTGGATGAACATTGGGATCAGGCTATGCAGTATTTAAAAAAGAGGGGAATGGGAAAATACAGACGTTCATCCAACTCGGAATCCGGTATGAGGATCCTCAGACGTCTGGAAAAAAACCATGACGGCATCAGGTCTGAGGTTACAGGAAAAAATTATATAAAAATATATCAGACCATAAAATACCTGTCTGAAGATATAACCGATTTTTTGGACCCGGTGCCGGATTTGTAATGGGCAATATCTTCGTGCAAAAAGTGAGACACACCCAAAATAATCTCTCTCTGTTCTGAGTTTTTTACTTTTTTTACCCCGGCATACCTGACACACCGCTCTGATCACGTTATCACCCTTTCCTTTCAGCAGCAGACGACGATGCTTTGTAA
>JAABRU010000109.1 GCA_011390755.1 Desulfobacteraceae bacterium
GGCTGTCCCGGAGTGCAAAAATTGTATTTTTGCACCGCCGCATCTCCCGGTTACCCCATGCAAAAATACAATTTTTGCACTCCTCCGGAAACTTTTCGATCTACTGATTTTTTCTGATTTCCGGGCTGTAAAAATGTAACCTCCTGAAATCATTAAATGAAAATTTTCAGACAGGGATTTATAACCTTCTGAAATTATTAAAACCGAAATTTTTTACCGGACTACTGATTTCAGATGAACCGCTGAAAAATCCGCATTTCAGTTTTTTCCCCGTTCCGGCGGAAACCGGAAAGACGGGTTTTTTGACTTTCAGGGGATCATCAATCCTCAGGGTCTGTCCGAAAACCTGTTTATTGCATCCCAATCCTTGATGATCTCGTAAAAAGTCTGAAAATCAGGTTTTGATACATATTAAAACTCTGATTTTATTAATAGCGATTTTTGAAATTTGGACTTTTTACCGATTCATCAATCCTTTGTTTTAAGAGGATTCAAAAATTGCTTTCGGAGGTTTTCGGACAGGCTCTTATTTTTCCCGGTTTTTTGTCCAGACCGCAGTGGGCAATGGCGCTCCGGTCCAGCATTCCGGCCAGACCTCCGCTGTTTTCATCCGGTACAAATCCCATCACTTTTTCCCACACAGCCTCATCCTCCATGCAGAAATACAGGGGCACCTGCGGGGCAATTTCCCGGATGCGCCGGACAATCCAGCGGTAAATATCCACCCGCAGGGGTTTAAAATAGCGCATTTTTCCGTCCAGACCCGAGATAAACTCACCGTATATGATCTTGGAATCCGGAAAGCGTTTCCGGACAATCCCTTTGAGATCCGGCATAAAACGGAAAGTTCCCAGACTGATCCAGAGGATACTGTCCGCCGAAACATGGGCAAAAATCGCATCCACCACTTTTTCATAATCATTTTCGCATCCCGGATAAATGATGATGGGATCAAAATGAAAGGACAGGGGGTATCCCCAGGATTCACAGCGCGCGGCCGCTTTCAGCCGTGCCCCAAGAGAGGCTGTCCCCCGCTCATTGCTGCGGATGATGTCTTCGGTATTCACAGACCATGAAAGGGCCGTCTTTTTCTGATGATCCATGCCTTTCAGGTTCTCTACGGCAACTGTTTTGCTTTTCAGTTCCAGCATGGCATAGGACTGTTTTGCAAAGCGGGGAACCAGCAGCCGGGACAAATCTGTTTTATATTCCCAAATCAGGCTGTCGGTATATTCACCTGTTCCGAATCTTCGCCCTGTTTTCTGCTGCAATGCCCTGTCCAGTTCTGCCAGCATATCCCCGTGATTTACAAAATACTGCAGTACCGGGGGATGAAAATAGGATTGGAGAATACAGTAGGCGCAGTCCATACTGCAGAATGTGCCCACATGCAGAATCATGTATCCGCAGCAGAGATAATAACGGGTTCCGGGACAGTTACGGATAAAAGGTCCCCGGTTCCGGCACAGAAAAAGCACTTCTTTTCCCCTTTGCACCGGATCCCTGCCCGCCGATACCCATGCGTAGACTTCCCTGGGATCATCCACGGGAAATACAGGGAGAGAGAAGCGGGAAAGAACCGAAAGGGTTTCAGGGGCATCCGCAATGCATCGTTCAATAAATATTCTGGACAGCTGCAATATAAAAGCCTTTTGCATGTATAAAAGTATGGATTTCAATGATATTTCCCTGTACATTTATTTTTATTATAATGGTATCCTTCTGAAAAGTCAATTGATGACTGTTATATGCTGCCCGGAATTTATGCCATTATCAGCAGATCGAAATTTTTCCCCGAATACGGTTTTAGGCAATTTCCAAATATGAATGCAGCGCTTCCGCAGGAGTCATAAACGGAAAGTCTGTAACCGGACTGCCGTCTGTCAGGCACTGACGGACTTTCAGTCTGGCACTCCTTCGCTACATTTTTTTCAGGAAATCACCTTACGGCTGTCCCGGAGTGCAAAAATATAATTTTTGCACCCCTCCGGAAACTTTTCGATCTACTCATTATATAAAAGATTTCCGCTTACCGCATTTTTCTGAAAAACAGAATACATAACGATGTTTTCTCCGGCGGATACCCGAAATGTTTTATGTATCGGCATATTTCCTGTTGACATGCTGCCGGGTCATTCATTAATGTAAAAAAAGCAAAACGCATGATATTTCCCGCGGCTGCAGAATGCCGGAAATTTTTTGTTCTGCTGAAATATTTTTCCTGTCCGTTTTTTTCCGCATCCGGAAGACCGGAATACCGCGGCTTTTCTTCTTTTCCCCAAAGGAGAAAGGGATACGGTGATTTCCTGAAAAGAATCTGCAAAGGACTGCCAGACTGAAAGTTCGGCCCTGTCTGAAAAGTGCTATAGACTTTAAGAAAATAGTTTTGGGACAGGGTGGGCGGGGTGAACGCAGTGAACCACAAAATGCCGAATTTACAGAAAAACCCAAAATATTTTCTTAAGCACTATTGCTCTGTCAATTTTGAAATTATGACCTGAAGACAGCGGTTCCGCGCTCCCCTTCCTCACGGTCGGGGCCCGGAAGTCATAAAATCAAAATTGACAATGCACTGCTGTTATCAGGAAAATTAAATGAAACCCGGTCTGCTGATTATTGAAGATGAAAAATCCCTTGCCAAACAGATGAAATGGGGGCTGAGCGACAGTTATGATGCCGTGATTGCCGATCATCCGGACAAAGCCCTGCAGTTGCTGGCTTCCGGGGCTTTTCCCCTGGCAACGCTGGATCTGGGACTGCCGCCCACACCGGATATCCCGGAACAGGGATTCCGGCTTCTGGAATCTGCCTCCGAACGGTCTCCGCATACAAAAATTATTGTGATAACGGGAAATTCCGAATGGGAAAATGCAGTACGGGCTGTCGGACTCGGGGTAACGGATTTCTGCACCAAACCCATTGACCTGGAAATCCTGAAAATCATTCTGCAGCGGGCCTTCCGGATATCCGAACTGGAAGCCGCCAACCGTAAATTGCAGGAAAATTGCGGATACACTCACTGTCTCTGCGGAATGATGGGGATTTCTCCGCAGATGAGCGATCTGTTTACGCAGATCCGTCAGGTGGCCGGGACAGATTACCCGGTTCTTATAAAGGGAGAAACCGGAACCGGTAAGGAAATGGCGGCCCGCGCGGTATATGTTCTGAGCAGCCGTGCCCAGGGCCACCTGGTGATTATCAACTGCGGAGCCATTCCGGAAAACCTGCTGGAAAGCGAGCTTTTCGGCCATGAAAAAGGGGCCTTTACCGGGGCCGCGGGCCGGAAGACAGGTAAATTTGAAACCGCAGACAGGGGAACGGTTTTTCTGGATGAAATCGGGGATATGCCGCAGTTCCTCCAGGTAAAGCTCCTGCGTTTCCTCCAGGAAGGCACCATTGAACGGGTGGGGGGAACCCGTACCGTAAAACTGGATGTCCGCGTCATTGCAGCCACCCATGTGGATCTGGAAAAGGCCATCCGGGAAAATCGTTTTCGGGAAGACCTTTTTTTCCGTCTCAATGTGGTTCCCCTGAATATTCCGCCGCTGAGAGACCGCCGGGAGGATATTCTGCTGCTGGCAAATCATTTCATCCGGAAAGAAAAGGAAAAACTGAAACGGGATGATATCCGTCTTTCCCCGGCGGGAGCGGCGGTTCTCACGGCTCATTCCTGGCAGGGCAATGTCCGTGAACTGCAGAACTGTATTTACCGGGCAATGGTGAAATCTGAAACCGGACGGATCCACCCGTCTGATTTGGGATTTGGGGATGCTCCGGAATGTCAGGAAAAATCAATGAATCTTTCCATCAGAACCGCAAGGGATGAGGCTGAATTCCGGGTGATCACGCAGGCAATGGCGATTACCGGAAACAATATCAGCCAGGCAGCCAGACTGCTGGAAGTCAGTCGCCCCACGCTGCATGACTTTTTGAAAAAACACAGAATAGGAACAGAAAAATGAAAACTTATACAGACCGCCTGCATCTGCTGCTGGAAAAAGCCTGGCTGCCCTATGTTTTCCCCTTTGTCATGTTTTTGTTACTCACCGAACCGGTTCGGTATTTTCCGGACCTGAAACCCTTTTTATATATCGCCAAGACTGTCATTGTCGCCGCACTGCTATGGTTCTGGCGGCATAAATATGCAGCAGATTTTTCCCCCGGCCTTTCTTTCCGCGAATGCCTGACGGCTGTTTTCTGCGGTCTGCTGGCACTGCTCATCTGGATTCTGCCGGAAAAATATCTGTTTCAGGTCGGTCAGGGTTCAGGGTTTAATCCCTATGCCCTGGCGGATTCACAGGAGGCCGTCATCGGTCTGATTGCCGTGCGTCTGATCGGAGCGTCCGTGGTTGTGCCGGTTATGGAAGAACTGTTCTGGCGTTCTTTTTTAATGCGCTGGCTGATTAACCCGGATTTCCGCTCCGTATCAATGGGAACCTTTACCCGCTATTCATTCATTGCAGTGGCCATACTTTTCGGCCTTGAACACCACCGGGTGATTGTGGGAATTATTGTCGGAATTCTTTACAATTTTTTGCTGGTCCGCCAGAAAAAACTGGGGGGAGTCATCCTGGCCCACGGAGTTACCAACCTCGGATTGGGGATATATGTTCTGCTGACCGGAAGCTGGATGTTCTGGTAGGTGTGAGGAAAACACGGTACGATTGTGAATCAGAATTTTCAGGATGTGAAAAGATAGGCAGGAGCATCCGGGCCATCCTGATTCAAAAAGACGCGTGTCGGAAAATCATACACTTTTTCTGTCTGAACCCGGATTCACAGGATTAAGGGATTTTCAGGATTCTGATTATTGAATGAATACTGGGCAGTAAGCATCAGATATTGTCATAGTGACCGCCAATGGCAAAGATATAAATGGAGGCTTCGTCAAAGCTGTACACCAGACGGTCTTTTTGTGAAATCCGTCTTGACCACAGACCGGAAAGACTATGCCTGAGCGGTTCGGGTTTTCCGATCCCTTTGGCCGGATCATTTTTTTGCATTTCTTTCAGGATGCTGCACAGATTTTTATGTAACCGTTTGTCTTTTTCCCTTAATTCTTCATACCGGTGCCAGGTATCCCCTTCAGATACGATTGATCTCATCCAGTTCCTCTTCCGACGGTGTATATCCTTTCCCTTTCATATGGGACTCAAAGGATTCGGATATCTGTTTCATCAGGGATGTGTTTTGAAGAACATACAAAGATTCCTGTTCTCTTTCCCAGTCTTCTGCACTGATAACAATAAAATCTCTACCCCCTCTGCGGGTTATCCTCAGCGGTTCATGGTCGGAAATGATCTGATCCACTGTTTTTTTTATATTGCCCCGAAATTTATTTACAGATAATTCACGCATTTTTTCCTCCTGACTGTTTTATTTTTAATGTACTGTATATGTGTACATAAGTCAAGATGAAAGCTGTTTGCCTGTCAGCGTTTCAGGGCTTTATGATCGGTTGAAAGTAAAAGAAGAGAAATGTTTTATGACAAAATCCCGGATAATCCCTAAATCCTGAGAATCATGGTTCAGACAAGAAAAAAACCGGAAAGGAACCTCCTTTCCGGTTTTTATACATGAGGGATTAAACCTCAATATTTCATCTGAAAACTATTTTCTGAATTTTCTGCGTCCGTGGATGCCTGCACCCAGAAGGCCGAAGCCGAGAAGGATGATGGTGGCAGGTTCGGGGACGGGGGTAATTTTACCCTCAACTAATAACCATTCATATACACGATTTTCAGGACCTTGATCATAACCATCCCATGCATGAACAGCAATAACATTATTCCCTTCCAGAAGATAATCCATTATATCAATCCCATAAGGTCCGTATGACACACCGGTTTGATTAGTCAATAAGTTTGTACCGTTTATATAAAGATCAAAACGGTCGTCTGCATTAATAGTTATGGTCGCTTCTTGGATATATGTCGGATCCCAGTTAAGATAGAAGTCTTTTCTGAACCAGGCTTCATTCGGACCGTTAGCTCCATTGGGAACACCATCTTTAGACCAATCCCATATATAACTTGAAGGTGTATCCGGAATCCAATCGCCAGGCCCATTTATACTATTTGGATACGGTGCATAGGCATCCCGCCAGCCTGAATCATCAAAGTTAAGGGTTTCCCAGTCTGTAATGTCTGTTTTAGTATTGCTATAAGATTTCCAGGTGTTATCACTATAAATGTACAATGGTGATGCGAATGAAACAGTTACAAGCAATGATGTGAGGAACATAATTACCATAAACATTTTAATTGTTGTTTTCATTTTTTTCCTCCTTTTATTAATGACCTACCCATAAAAAAACCGGATTGCCCCCAATAGGCAACCCGGCTGTCTCATTAAGACCCGTGGTTTTCCGTCCCTGCCTTTCGACAGGTTTGGCTTTTCAGTATTTGGTATTTATTTTAAAAGCAATAATCATGCCATTACAATAAAAGTTTGATTGTTATACTGATCCAATTTTGGTTTTTCCGGGCACAAAAATTGCTGAGCCCGAAAACATACCTTTTTTGACCTGTTTTCACGTTTTCGGAGTCAGATACAGCCGTTTTTCAGCAATCCGATTCAAGGGCAAAAACTGTGCCCGGAAAAACCAAAATTGGAGTACTATATAATATTTATAGAATGTGAATCATGAAGATGTCGGAAAATTTAACAGCTTTCGAATCATTACTTATAGACATATATTTCAAATTTGAATATTGATGAACCGGTAAAAAGTCATTTTTCCGGAATTCAGTCTTAATAAAATCAGCATGTTAAATTGCCGAAAAACCCGGATTTCGGACTTTTTACAGATTCATCAATATTAATCTTTAAAAATATTAGGAATTACATTTAATTCTGCATGATATGCTCTCTAAAAAAGAGTGTCGGAAAATTTTACACTTTTTAAGCCAGAATTTTCAGGATTATGGAATCAGGATTTTCAGGATGTAAAAGGATAAACAGGATAATCCGGGCTATCCTGATTCAAAAAGCAGGATATTCTGATGTCAAAAGGGAGTATCGGAAAACTTTACACTTTTTTTATGACAGCCGTCTGAACCGCCATGTTCCGGTGAAACAGACATGGGACGGATGAGGGAGAAGAAGAAATGGTCAATGACAAAATCCCGGATAATCCCTAAATCCTGAGAATCATGGTTCAGACAAAAAAACCGGAAGGGAATTGGGAAATTCCGATCCGGTTTTCATATCAGGACAACATATCACCTTACAGTTTTATCTGAACCTGAATTGAGCGGTTTTTTTCAGATAAACCGGCTGAATGTCCGGTAAGCGGAACTTTGCCTGTTTTACGCTTTTCACCCAACGGGTGAAGAGCCGGAAACTGCTGAGCCCCTGATATTTCCGGTCGGAAATCATTTTCAGATCTGAGAACCGCTCAATTTAGATGAAAACTATTTTCTGAACTTTTTCCGTCCGTGGATGCCTGCACCTATAAGGCCGAAGCAGAGAAGGATGATGGTGGCAGGTTCGGGGACGGCATCGCCTGTCGGAGTGTCAGAGGGGTGGGGCCTCAATATGATGTTAACATCTATAATTGGCAACTACAATAATATTGTAATATTTTTGGTGGTTATATTTCAAAGCTATACAATTGGTTGAATTATTATAAATTTGAACATAATTTAATATTTACACCTGATTTTATTTGAAATATTGTTGTTATATAATATTGGGGCCACACCCTTTCACAGGGAGCATGAGAAGCTGTCTGTAACCCGGTTTATAAAACCGGGTTACAGGTAATGAGATAATTTCTTAAAGCACGATGCAGTTGAATTGCGTCCGGAGTCGCAAATATTGAAGTCGGGCTATTCGGAGTCTGCCCCCGTTTCCTGTCCCCTTGCTTTTAATGGCGCAATTCAGAATCAATTCGTTCAGAAAGAAATATTTTTAACAGTGACTGATATGGTACATCGCGCTTATTGGCCAGTAACTTCAATTCTTCAATCATTGACTCAGGGAGACGGAGAGATATCTTTCGGGTTGTAGGTTTCAGCCGGGAAAACACAACTTCCTCACCATCAGACCAGTCGAAATATTCTGAAGAATCATGCTGTTGCCAGAAAAGACGCTCTTCCGTCTCACTTTGAAATTTCGGAATCTGCTTTTTCATTTCTGATACCTCTCTGTCTCCGATTCGGTCATATCCCGTGCGGATATAATCCTTATTTTATCGTTTCTGACTGTAAAAACTGCAAAAAGTAATCTGAACATATCGGTTCGGCCAAGCACATAATACCGATTTCCAGATATGGAATGCTTCCTGTCGCGTTTTACAATGAGCGGTTTATTAAAAAAAATTTGCTCACATTCACCGACAGATACATCATGTTTATCCCAATTCCTGGTATTATTTCCAGAATCCCATTCAAAACCTGAGCAGTTTGTTAATATTTTTTCCGGTTTAGGCATCGTTATTGTATATCATAAAGATATACAACCGATCAATAAATAATTCAACAGAACTACAAAGACTCCATCCTGATTCAAAAAAGGGGGTGTCGGAAAACTTTACATTATTTGAACTGCTCTGCCCTGTCATATTACAACTTGACGAATAAAATGAATCGTTATATCCTGTCTTTAATGATAAAATCCTTCAAATGCAAAGAAAGCGGAAAAATATTCAACAGATATTTTTCAAAAAAAATGCCTCAGAATATTCAAAGGAGCGCATTGCTGAAATTACGTTCATTGAATCAGGCGAAAACGATTAACGATCTGCGCAATCCTCCTTCAAACCATTTGGAAATTTTGGGAGGTAGCCGCAAAGGGCAGCACAGTATAAGAATTAATGATCAATGGCGGATTTGTTTTGAATGGATAGAAAACAATGCTTACAATGTTGAAATTACCGACTACCACTAACAATCCGGTGACGAAAATGAAAGAAAAAAAAATGCCTCCGGTCCATCCGGGTGAAATACTGATGGAAGAATTCCTGAAACCGCTGCATATGAGTCAGAACAGACTAGCTGCTGAAATCAGCGTACCGTCAAAGCGCATCAGTGAAATCATACATGGAAAACGGCGGATAAACGCGGATACTGCTTTACGCCTGGCCCGTTATTTCAATATGACACCCCAGTACTGGATGGGTCTGCAGACAGATTATGATCTTGACGTGGCAATGGATGAATCGGTGGAAAAGATAAACCGTGAAATCAGGCCGAGGTCTGTGTGTGCCGTATGAAATCCGATGGATAATCCGGCCGGCATTGATTACCGGAATCTCCCGCAGGCAAAGAAATCAAAAACACAGCTCCGCCGCTTTCTGTGTTTCTTACTGATATTTCTCCTCCCAGGATATGAATCAGTCGCCTGGCCTGCCACAGCCCGATACCGCTTCCTTTTGATTTGGTGGAATAAAATGGTTCAAAGATTCTGTCCGGCAGCAGTTCTGCGGGAATTCCCGGGCCGTTGTCCCTAATATGGATTGACAGGCGATTTTCCGAATCGGAGATGCGGATATTCACCAAAGTACTCCCGTCCCCGGCTTCAAACGCGTTCAGCAGAATATTTTCAATCACCCGCGTCAGCAGTTCCGGATCGCTTCTGATAACTGTACTTTCATCACATTCGACATTCACCCTCAGTCCCTGCAGTCTGCGCTCTGTTTTCCGGCATTCGTCTTCCAGCAGTTTACAAAGTTCAATTTCACGGAAAACCGGGACAATATCCCTTTTCATTACGGACATCCGTTTCTCAACCTTGTCCATCCGCTTCAGGGCATCGTCAACCGTTTCCAGCATATCCTGCTGAAATTCCGGATTATGAATATTATCGGGCGCATTCCGGCGCAGCAGGGATAACATGGCTGCGGCATTTTTTATATCATGCAGAATAAAAGCCGACATGACATCCCATGCTTCCTGCTGTTTCATTTTTGTTGCGGTTTCCGTCATGCGGGCTGTCAGAATTGCCGAGGCCGTCTGTGTGCAGAGGGCGGATAAAAGATCAAAATCGTCTTTTCCGTACTGCCCCCCTGTGAATTCCGGCCCCAGACCGACAATACCGACCATCCGTTCCCCTATGGTCATGGGGACAAAAAGAACCGGTAAATGCCGGGGAAAATTTTCCGTTCCCTGCTCTTCTTCAAAAATATTCAGGTTCGGCACGGAAGTTTTGCTGTAATAATAATTGTCTGATCGGAGATATGTTACCAGGGGATGAGCCCCGGAGAATCTGATTTTTTTCCGGACAGCAATTCCTCTGTGCAGCATCAGATCATATCCCTTCTCTTCATCCCCCAGCCAGATGAATATGACATTGGTATAAACACTTTCTGACAGCACCCGGTACAATGCATCTGTAATTTCTGTCACGGTAATTGCCCCCTGCAACTGCCGGGAGAAAAACAGCCACTCATCCCGGTATTCATATTTGTTGATATAAAAATGGGTACTGATGAAATATTTTATATTATGGCGCACCTTTCCGGACACGGCCATCAGGCAGATGAATACAACACCCGCAACGATCAGAAACCAGTGCAGTACAAAGGGAAAAGGAAGGCTGAACATATTGATGACAAGGGAAATGATCCCGATGGCAATCAGGTAGATTCCGAAAATGAGGGGGGCCACAGAAGCATAAACCACTTTGCGGGATACAAAAATTTTTCTGTTGAACATCCGGTGACGGACTGCCGCATAGCACATCAGAAGCCATGCATACAGAAGAAGTACTGCCAGAAGTTGAAAATGCCCCGGATTCATCCTGTGATAGCTAAAACGGTAGGCAGCGGCCCAGCCGAAAAGTCCGCAGATCAGCCAGGCTCCTGCAAGCAGGTATTTATATTCCCACCGCTCTTTCAGGCTCAGTTTTCGCCAGAATGCCTCCATATTCCATGATACGCTAAGCATGGACAGGAGGAGCAGCAGACTGGAGACGAAAAAGCAGAAATTGAAATGGTATATGATTTGCCCGTCACCGGTTCCCAATGGACAGGGATATAAAAATGCTGTTCCCCCGATAAGTGCCAGCAAAGGTATTTCCATAACGGACAGCCGGACGGGCAGCTTTCCTGTTCCGGAATCCGGATTCATAAAACAGGCTGTTTCAAGCCATATGAAGGCAAAAAGGATTTCAGAAAGGAAAATGATTCTCGCGGTCTGAAAAGAAGGATCATAACAAAAACAGAAGTATGCCAGAACCAGAAACAGAATTCCGGCCATGGATCTGAGCAATGAGAGAGAAAAGAGACGTTCCGGATTTTTTTCACGGTAAATCCGGACAGAGGAAAACAGCAGCAGGGCAAAAAGGGTTAAAAGGAGGTAAGTCATATTTTTATATTGAATTATAGTGCTTTGCCAGAGCTTAATTTTAGGGTAAACGGATTTCAGTTTATAACTGTGTAAATAAATTATGCGATGCCCAACCCTAATTTTTAGCTCTGACAAAGCAATAGGTATTTATTCCCACTTTGTGAAAGGGGCAATACTGCTGACTTAAGAAAAACCGGAGTGCTGAACTTACAGACTTCGGCAGGCTCAGTCGGGCCGTTTAGCACGTCTTTTTAAATAATTTCAACATGTCAAACTGTAAGTTTGACACTCCTCCGACCTTAAGGCAACAGCATTGCCCCAGTCCTCCCCGCCGGGGGAGGGAGTTTTTTCTTAAGGCAACAGTATTGCCCCCCGCAGGGGGAGGGGGATTTTCTGCCTGAGGAAACGGCATTGACTTTAATCAAAGCCGTATATCCACTGTAATCGCTGCTGTTATTTCCTCAAACATCAGACTGGCGCAGGCTCCGGGAAATGTTTTATTGCCAAGAAAAATAAGCGGACTTCCCAAAGATTCCCTTGTGTCCGGCAATAGTTGAAATGTGAGATATTTTGCTATATGTTGTAGAATAATATACCAGTGAAGAGATGTAAATGACAATTACTGCATTCGGAGGTATATCTTTCACATTTCTGCTGCCGGAACAGGGAGTGCCCGGATTACGGCAGACCGGGAACAGGTCGTCTGACTGTCTGTATGCATTACGGCAAAGATAAATATACATTTATAATTTCTGCTGGCCGATCAGAACTCTCAGCATAAAAGACGGGCAGGGAATCCCGGTGAGCAGAACCCCGGTGATGGCAGCCGGACTGACTGACCATGTGCGGTCACTCCGGAAATGGATCATATATCCGGCTGTTCAACGGGAATAGGACACAAGGCATTTTTCTGAAAAACAGAATACATGACGATGTTTTCTCCGGCGGATACCCGAAATGTTTTATGTATCGGCATATTTCCTGTTGACATGCTGCCGGGTCATTCATTAATGTAAAAAAAGCAAAACGGATGATATTTTCCCCGCGGGCTGCAGAATGCCGGAAATCTTTTGTTCTGCTGAAATATTTTTCCTGTCCGTTTTTTTCCGCATCCGGAATACCGGAATACCTCGGCTTTTCTTCTTTTCCCCAAAGGAGAAAGAGATAAGGTGATTTCCTGAAAAGAATCTTGATGGTCTCGTAAAAAGTCCGAAAATCAGGTTTTGATACATATTAACACTCTGATTTTATTAACAGCAAATTTTGAAATTTGGACTTTTTACCGATTCATCAATCTTTATATTTGGAAATCCCCCGGGATGTTTCGATCTGCTGAGATTGTTTCAACATAAACCCCTTATCTGTTTTTAATTTCTTTGTGTCCGGCAGAAAGGAGTCCCCTGTGACAGAAAAAAAATCACCGGAATCCGGCCCTCCCCCATTACCCGAATCCCCGGAAAGAAAGGAGAAAGTTATGACAGAAAAACAAATGATTTCCGATGATGTCAAAAAACGTGCGGTCAAAAGTATCGGCAGTTTTCTGAGTACCAAACCGGTCATCTTTATGATTATCATTTTTCTGACCGGTTATGTTTTCCTTTCCGCCATCATGGTGTCCATTGATCCGGGCCATGTGGGAGTGGTGTTTTCCAAATTCGGCAGAACCCCGGAGGTGGAAGGCCGTTTTATTGTGGAAAAAGGGGAAAAGGGATACTGGCGGGAAGTGCTGCTGCCCGGACGGCATTTCTTCTGGATGGGGGAATCCCTCTGGAAATACGACATTACTGAGGAACCCATGATATCCATTGACTCCCAGCATATCGGACTGGTGGAGGCATTGGACGGAACAGTCATGCCGCCGGGTGAAATCCTGGCCACCGAGGATGTCACAGATGAAAAGGGTGTATTTCATATGGGCGGAAAAGGCCCGCGGCGGGAGGTGCTGAAACCGGGGCTGCATCCTGTCAACCCCAAATACCTGAAAGTGAGCAAATACCCGGCAGTGGTGATTCCCGAAGGCAAAATCGGGGTGGTGATCCGCAAAACCGGAGACCAGCCGCCCGATAATATGGTTTTGGTTCCCAGGGACAGCGGTTACCGGGGGATTCAGCAGGAAATCATTCCGCCCGGAACCAATTATTTCAATCCCCTGGCCCTGAAAGTGGAGCAGGTTCCGGCCACGGTGATTGAAAAAGGCCAGGTGGGCATTGTCACCAAAAAAGTGGGAAAAGTGCCGCCGCCCGGAACCATCTTAGTCAGCCGGGATGATGAATTCCAGGGCATTCAGCAGGAAGTCATGCAGCCGGGTATGTATTATATCAACCCTTACGACCGGGAAGTGAAAGTGGTGCCGGCCGTGATTATTCCGGACGGGTTTGTGGGGGTGCAGATTGCCAAAACCGGCAAAAGCAAAACCGCGGGGCAGCTGCTGGCAAAACCGGGGGAACGGGGCATTCTGGAAGAAACCCTGCCACCGGGCATGTATTATCTCAATCCCTATGAATATGAAATCATTGCATTTGACACACGGGAACAGCGGTATGAAATGACAAAAGACAGCGGCGCGGGGGATACGGAGGGGGACGATGCCATTCATTTTCTTTCCGATGACGGATTCATGATCCAGTTTGATCTGACCCTGCTGTATCAGGTAAAAGCAGAGGATGCCCCCATGATTGTGGCCACGGTGGGACGGGATATCACTACAGTCCGCGACAAAAAAATCCGCCCTCCCGCGCGTTCCTTTGCCCGGATCATCGGTTCCAAAAACAAAGGCGAGGAATTTATTCACGGCACGACCCGTGAAAAATTCCAGACAGACCTGCACAATGCCGTAAAGGAAGAATGCGAGGAAAGCAAAATTATCATCAACCAGACCCTGGTGCGGCATTTTGAAGTGCCGGTGGAACTGCGGACTCCCATTACCCAGCGGGTGATTGCATTCAAACTGGAAGATCAGTACAAACAGGAACAGAATACCCAGAAGGCCAATGCGGAACTTTCCCGGCAGAAACAGCTGGTGGTTTTTGAGTCGGAAAAAGTCAAGGCCGAAACCATTAAAATCCAGGCCGTGATTGCAGCGGAACAGCAAAGGGATGAGGCTGAGATTCTTATGGCCAAGAAAAAATTCGAGGCCGAGGGCGATGCGGCCAAGAAAAAGATTGATGCCGAAGCCGTGCTCTATGCGGCCCGGAAGGAGGCCGAGGGAATTGAGGCCCGGCTCATGGCCGAGGCCAAAGGACAGAAGGCCATGGTGGAGGCCTGGAGCGGTTCGGGCGCGCAGTATATCGTGGCCGCCAAACTGGCCGAAGTCATGCAGGGGGCACAACTGCTGCCCCTGGAAACCCTGTTCGGCGGGGGAGGAGGAAACGGGGAGGGCAACGGCCCCATCCGTTATCATAATACCATGGATCTGCTGAATTTTTTCAATATCAACAAACTGACGGAGAAAAATGAAAACAGGGAGTGACAGTACAGTCCCCCTCCCCTAGGGGACAATGCTGCTGACTTAAGAAAAAAATCCCCCTCCCCCTGTGGGAGGGGTTAGGGGAGGGGTAAAATAACAGTCTGTAATTAAAAACAGTTTTCACCCTCCCCTGCCCCTCCCTCAGGGGAGGGGAGTCTTAAGGCAACAGCATTGCCCTAGGGGAGGGGAGTCTTCCGTAAAGGCTTTGCAGAAAATGCACAAAAAAGGGCAGGAGATTCTGTCCGGGAGAAGTAAGGGAATGAAAATACGATATGCATCGGAAGCAGATACAGATGCCATGCTTTTTCTGCTGAAAGAACTGTTCCGCAAAGAAGCGGATTTCCGCTTTGATGAAACCCGGCAGCGCAGAGGTTTGGAAATGATGCTGGCAGAGCAGAAAAACAGGTGTCTTATGCTGGCGGAAATAAACGGGAGGGTGGTGGGGATGTGTTCTGTACAGCTGCTCATTTCCACTGCGGAAGGCAATTTTTCCGGACTTGTGGAAGATTTGTCTGTTCACCCGGAATATCAGGCACGGGGAATCGGAAGTGCATTACTGAAGACCGTTGAAAAATGGGCAGTATCCCAAGGGGCATCACGGCTTCAGTTGCTGGCGGACCGGAACAATGAGACCGCGCTGGATTTTTATCAGAAACAGCATTGGCAGAGAACGCAACTGATCTGTCTGCGGAAAAAATAATGAAAAGAAATCAGAGAAATGAACGGAAATAAAAAAAATATCAAAATCATAGACACCACCCTGCGGGACGGGGAACAGGCCCCGGGAGTGGCTTTTTCGCCAAAAGAAAGGCTTCGGATTGCCCGGATGCTGGCAGATGCAGGTGCAGATGAATTGGAAGCGGGAATTCCGGCCATGGGGGGTTCGGAGCAAAAATCCATCCGTCAAATCTGCAAACTGAATCTTCCCTGTCCGGTAACCTGCTGGTGCCGTGCCCGTCCGCAGGATTTGGAGCTGGCAAAACAGTGTGATACCGGAAGCATTCATATCAGTTTCCCGGTTTCTTCCATCCATATGAATATCCTGGAAAAAAATGAAGAGCAGATCCTGGATCTGCTGGAAAAAACTGTGTCCGGGGCCTGCCGGAACTTTGATGCGGTTTCTGTGGGGGCACTGGATGCCACGCGGGCAGACCCTTCTTTTCTGGAGCAGTTTGCAGCACTGGCTTTCCGAAACGGGGCACACCGTCTTCGCATTGCCGATACGGTGGGCATCGGAACCCCGAAATCCGTGTACGGACTTATCCGGAGGCTGAGGGCAAAAGTGCCGCAGATAGATTATGAATTTCATGGGCATAATGATTTGGGCATGGCCACCGCCAATGCCGTAACGGCTGCGGAAGCCGGAAGCCGCTGGCTCAGTGTTACCGTCAACGGTCTGGGGGAAAGAGCCGGAAACGCGGCCCTGGAAGAAGTCTGCACCGCACTTTTATTTGCAGCGGGGCTTTTCTGCAATATCAGGACATCCGCACTGACGGAAATATGCACTTATGTGGCAAAAGTGTCCGGCCACCCCATTCCTGCGACCAAAGCCGTCACCGGGGAAGCGGTTTTTCAGCATGAATCGGGCATCCACTGTCACGGTCTGCTCAGGGATGCGCGCAGCTATGAGGCTTTTCCCCCGGAATTGCTGGGAAGGAAAGAAAGGGAGTTTGTTCTGGGCAAACATTCCGGAACCCGTATCCTGCTGCATATGCTGCATAAAAACGGCATCCGCATTGACCGGAAACAGGCCGGGATACTGCTCGGAGATGTCAGAAAAGCCGCGGTCCGGAAAGGAAAGGGAATTTCTGCCGAAGAGCTGCTGCTGCTTTATCAGAATCTGTCTGATCATCAGCTGACAGCCCCCGGCACTCCCCCAATACCGTTAAGTTAAGGCCGGAGGAGTCCCGAACTGAAAGTTTGGGACACTGAAATGACTGGGAAAATCCGGCCAAAATTCCGTTTCACTTCATTTTGGCACTCCAAATATTCCTTAACGTAATGCCATTGCGGCACACCCCTCAATGCTGCGCCCTAATCTGAAAATCCCCCTTCCGCCGGGGCAATGCTGCTGATCTAAGGTTTTTCTCCCTCCTTTGCAAAGGGGCCGGCGGGGGAATTTTTTACAGGCGGCCGAAAATCCCTCTGCATTCCTCTTTACAAAAGGGGGACTGAAAAATGACTCCCTTTTACGTCAGCAATACTGTCCCTTTGGGGAGGGGAATTATTCTGCTTAAGTCAGCATGGGCAGAAATTGTGCCGGGTGTATGTTTTGCGTTCAGGGTTTCGGAGTTTCTATTTCATTATACACTTCATCCAGCACTTCCAGAAATACCATGGGCAGCTGAAAACTGATGATTTCTGCTGTTTTCTGATTCAGGGCGATTCTTTTCGGACTTTCAAAAACCTGTTTCAGCTGTCCCGGGTCTGCACCGTTGAAAATTTTGGCAATTGCTTCGGCCTGGAAAGCCCCCAGAGATCTGAATCCGGCTTTGGCAACACTCATGAGAATACCGTAGCGCACTTCCTGGGAACCGGACTGGGAAAAAGTCGGTATTTTATGCGTATTGGCAATCTGAGCCAGTTCCGCTATACTTTCCTGGTTCACACCTCTTTGGGTTGTCGCATAAATCGCGTCCACTTTCTTTTCTGCCAGTTCTTCAAAACATTTTATGACAGTGGCCGCTGCCGCTTTTTTATCCGGAATATCACTTTGGGTATGACATTCCGTAATGGTAAATCCGATATCTTTGGCGGCCTTTTCAACATCATTCATTGCTGCGTAGCTTCTGCCGGTTTCTGTATTTTCATAGGCCACACCCAGATTTTTAAATCCGGTGATTTCATGAAAAAGCCGGATCTGTCTTTCAAAACGGTTCGGATCCACCCGTGCAAAAAGATATTTATTGCCGGAATCCTCTGCACTTTTGATAATTCCCGCGCCGATGGGGTCCGAAGTGGAGACAACCAGGGTGGGGACCCGGTATCTGCCCCCGGCAAGTGCTTTGGAAAGATCCTGTCCGGCCCAGGTTCCGGAGGCTATCATCAGGTCAATATCTTTTTTTTCGGCCAGCCGCTGAATAATTTCTTCCGACATTCCGGCGCGGATATCCTTGTCCCAGTTGGCAGAATAATGGGCATCGGCAGCAAATTCCAGATATTTGCTTTTCACATTCGCGGCCAGCCATTTCCACAGATCTTTGGTCTGACTTCCCTGCTGCGGGGGAAACTCTGTTTTTTCCAGCCACCCTGCCTCTGCCAGCCCCTGTACCGTTGCCATCAGATTCATCTGATAATCAGTATAATCCCCTCCCTCATAAAAACCGATTCGCCATTTTTTCCCCTCGTTCAGTCTCGGGGCGGTGGGAAAACTGTCTGCCGCCAGTAGGGAAAATGTACCCGGACAATACAGCAGAACCGTCATGCACAATACTTTCATGGAAATTTTCATCTCTGTCCTCCCTGCTTACAATATAAGGTTTATCATTTTTCATCCTGTGACTGACTGCTGAAACCATATACAGGCAGCCGCTCATCAGGACCGTCAGTCCGGGAAATGCTTATACACATAAAACCGCTTTGAAATCAAAACATATTTATGCCCCGCATTCCTTTTTCATTTGTGACAGTTTGAAAATGGAACCGGTTTTTCAGCAGTTTTTTGTACAGTGAAGCACCGGCAATAAATTCAGATTGCCGGAGCGCAAAGGGTAAAATCCGGCTTATGGCCGGATATTTCAGGATTTACTCCAGTTCCTCCAGTCGTCTTTTTATCATGGTAAGGACAGACTGGTTCAGGTCTTTCTGCTCCCGGAACATTTTCATAAAATCTTTTTTATGCAGTACCGCCACCCTTGCCTTTGTCCGGGCCACCACATTGGCTGTGCGTTTGACATCCCGGACCAGTGCAATTTCCCCCACAATATCCCCTGCTTTCAGACTGGCAACAATGCGATCCGGATTTTCATCCAGAAATATATCAAAATCCCCTTCTTCAATAATATATGCCTCCTGGGAATATTCTCCCTGACGAATCAGATAATCTCCTGCCGCCAGAATTCTTTTGTCCAGAGACTGCATCAGTTTGTCGGATTCCGATGATTTCCCGGCAAAGGGTTTTAAGGCAGAAACAAATTCTTTCAACTGTTCGGCCAGGGTACTCATCACCACGGACGCGGACGCGGAACGTTCGGCTTCTTTGGCATTTCTCCGGGTCAGGTCTTTGAGACGGACCATCATATCCCGCACTTCTTCAATCCGCTGCTGCCGCTGCGCGGATACACCGGATATTCTGCCGAATATTTCCCGTATTACGGCAATATTTTCCACAACTTCCCGGACACCTTCATCGGCTTTGCGGAATTTTTCCGTGCCTTCTTTGACAGTGCGGTCTGTTTTTTCCAGCAGCGCGGATATTTTTTTTGCCGCTTCGCTTGTGTGCAGTGCCAGAGAGCGGACTTCACTGGCCACAACAGCAAAACCGGCTCCGCTTTCTCCTGCCCGGGCCGCCTCAATCGCTGCATTCAGTGCCAGCAGGCGGGTCTGAAAAGCCACATCATCAATAAAGCGGATTACCTGAAAAGCGGATTGACTTTCTTTGGAAATCATCTCCATCAGCCCGGCCAGCTCATTCATGGCCGAAGATGTGTTTTCTGATACGGCTGCATTTTTATGCAGAATATCATCGGCATTTTTGACACGTCGTACATTTTCACCTGTCATTTCCGTGATTTCTTCCAGAGAGACCACGGCCTTGTCCAGAAAAGATTTCTGCTCCGAAGTACCTTCGGCCACAGCCTGACTCACAGAAGAAACACTGAGGGAAACCGGTGTTACCTGCTGGGAGGCATCGGTGAGTCCCCTTACTGCCCGCTGCATTTTCCGACTGATCTTCCGGTCAATGAACCACAGGGAAAAGAGGATGAGAGAAAGAGACAGTACCGACAGTACAGTCATGATGATAATATCCCGCCTGACAGAAGTCTCCTGCCGCATCCATTGGCTTTTTTCCAAAATGGCTTTTCCCGCGGTTCTGACTTTTTCCGGACAGGGTTCCGGGAATCTTTCCCCCTCTTTTCCCTTTTCCCGAATCTTTTGCCCCGTCTGTAAAAGCTCTTCGCATATCTTCCGGATTTCCGCCCCGCTTTCCCGGCTGATTTTCATATGTTTATGTATTTGAAAGAGATAAAACGCACTTGGAAATACAAAACAGAAGATGAACAGCAGAATAAAAAGCGGAATGATTTTTCGGTTTATACCATCAAACATGATTGCGATCCTTCATTACAGGTTTCCGGGAAATCATCACTGAACATTATCTTGTAAGAATTTTCTGCAAATATTGACCGGTATAGGAATCCGGTATTTTTGCAACAGCTTCGGGGGTTCCCGCGGCAATGATCCGCCCGCCGTCATCGCCTCCTTCCGGACCCAGGTCAATGAGATAGTCCGCAGATTTGATAACATCCGGATTATGTTCAATCACAATGACTGTATTGCCTTTATCACAGAGCCGTCTGAGTACGGTCAGCAGTTTGCGGATGTCCTCCATATGCAGTCCGGTTGTGGGTTCATCCAGAATATAGACGGTTTTGCCTGTGGCCCGTTTGCTCAGTTCCCGTGATAATTTGATGCGCTGGGCCTCTCCGCCGGAGAGGGTGGTGGCGGCCTGGCCAATACGGATATAGCCCAGCCCCACATCCACCAGGGTTTCCAGTTTGCTGCGGATGGAAGGAATATTCTGGAAAAATTCCATGGACTGGTTGACCGTCATATGCAGCACATCCGCAATATTTTTTCCTTTATAGCGGATTTCCAGGGTTTCCCGGTTATAGCGTCTGCTGCTGCATACATCACAGGGCACATAGACATCGGGCAGAAAATGCATTTCGATTTTGATAATGCCGTCCCCGGTGCAGGCCTCACAGCGCCCGCCTTTAACATTGAAACTGAATCTTCCGGCTTTGTAACCCCGCATCCGGGCCTCTGCGGTTTTGGCAAAGAGTTCCCGGATATGGGTAAAAACACCCGTATAGGTTCCGGGATTGGAGCGGGGGGTGCGTCCGATGGGGGACTGGTCAATATTCACCACTTTGTCCACATGTTCCAGTCCCAGAACTTCTTCATGGGCACCCACGGCTATTTTTGACTTCCATATCTTCCGGGCCAGTATCTTATGCAGGGTTTCCAGTACCAGGGTGGATTTTCCTGACCCCGATACACCTGTTACGCAGACAAAGCAGCCCAGAGGAAATTCCGCATGGATTTTTTTCAGGTTATTGGCCGAAGCCCCCCGGATGATCAGTTTTTTCCCGTTTCCCTTCCGCCGTTTTTCCGGTACGGGAATGAATTTTTTTCCGGAAAGGTACCGGCCCGTCAGAGAAGATGTATTTTTCAGCAGCTCGGCCGGAGTACCGGAAAAAACAACTTCCCCGCCCCGCATTCCCGCGCCCGGTCCCATATCCACCACATGATCCGCAGACAGGATGGTTTCCTCATCATGCTCCACCACCAGCACCGTATTGCCCAGATTCCGCATCTGTATCAGGGTACTGAGCAGACGCTGATTGTCCCGCTGATGCAGCCCGATACTGGGTTCATCCAGCACATACATCACCCCGGTGAGCTTGGAGCCGATCTGGGTGGCCAGTCGGATCCGCTGACTTTCGCCCCCGGAAAGGGTGTTGGCGGTCCGGTCCGGGGTCAGATATCCCAGCCCCACATTCTCCAGAAATCCCAGCCGTTCCACGATTTCTTTCAGGATTTTTTCCGCAATCAGGGCATCCTGCCCATGCAACTTATCTTCCAGTTCCCGGAAAAATGCAAGGCAGTTTACCACAGAAAGGGCAGTGATTTCCCAAATCCGCATTCCGCCGCATTTCACCGCGCGGGAGGCCGCATTCAGGCGGGTTCCCCCGCATTCGGGGCAGGGACGGAAATTCATGAACTGCTGAATTTCTTCACGGGACTGCTGGGAATCCGTTTCCATATACCGCCGTTCCAGATTGGGAATCAGACCTTCAAAGACTTTTTTATAGGGTGTTTTTTTGCCCCGGTGATCGTAATAAAAGGTCAGTTCCTTATCTCCGGAACCGTAAAGCAGGACGTTGCGGAATTTTTCCGGCAGTTCTTTATAAGGGGTGTAAATTTCCACACCGTAGGGCCGGGTCAGGTTTTCCAGAAAATCGGAGAAAAAAACCGAATTCCGGTTGGCCCAGGGTGCCACCGCTCCTTCCCGAAGGGAAAGTTCCGGGTTGGGAATAATCAGTTCCGGATCAAATTCACTGGTGGTTCCCAGCCCGTCACATTTGGGGCAGGCTCCCTGGGGGGAGTTAAAGGAAAAAGCCGCAGGGGTAAATTCCGGATAACTGACACCGCAGGTAATACAGGCGGATTTTTCACTGAAAAGAACAGCTTCTCCGCCCGCAATTTCCACGGAAACCAGCCCGTCGGAGCGTTCCAGCGCCAGTTCCAGGGAATCGCTCAGTCTTTTCCGTATGCCTTCCTTTATCACCAGGCGGTCTATCAGAACCGCTATATGGTGTTTTTTGTTCTTATGGAGTTTCGGAAGCGATTCGATTTCCAGGGTCTCCCCGTCCACCCGCACACGGGAAAATCCCTCTTTCCGCAGCTGCGCAAAGAGTCTTTCAAATGTTCCCTTCTGATTGCTGATCAAAGGGGCCAGCACCAGTATTTTGCTTTTTTCCGGCAGGGCCAGCACCTGATCCACAATCTGATCCAGACTTTGGGAGGCAATGGGCTTTCCGCACCGGTGGCAGTGGGGTTTGCCGATGCGGGCAAAGAGCAGGCGGAGATAATCATAAATTTCCGTCACGGTTCCCACGGTGGATCGGGGATTATGACCGGCTGTTTTCTGCTCAATGGCAATGGCCGGGGAAAGCCCTTCAATGAGATCCACATCGGGTTTTTCCATGCGTTCCAGAAACTGCCGGGCATAGGCCGAAAGGGATTCCACATAGCGGCGCTGGCCTTCCGCGTAAAGGGTATCGAAAGCCAGGGTGGATTTTCCGGAACCGGAAAGTCCGGTAATGACAACCAGTTTGTTCCGGGGCAGATCCAGATCAATATTTTTCAGATTGTGCTGCCTGGCACCCCGTATGATAATTTTGTCGGTATCCATAAATAATGTTGAATTTTGAATGGTTAATGTTGAATGTTTTTTGCTTCGGATATTTCTCGTTTTCTCGTTCCCACGCTCCGCGTCAATGCCATTAAGTTAAGCAGAAAATCCCCCGCCCCCGGTGGGAGGGGTCAGGGGAGGGGGGAAACAAATATCTGTAATTAAAAACAGTTTTCACCCTCCCCCTGCCCCTCCCTCAAGGGAGGGGAGTCTTAACTTAATGCCATTGACGCTCCGCGTGCTTCCGGGTTTCCAGTGTTTTCAGATGCGCCATAACGGCCACGGCAAATGGATTGTCCGATGATTCAGGATATGCCCAGTCTTTTTTATAATCCAGAAGTTTCACGGAGGGAAATGAAAAAACCGTCCGGCATCCCCATAACTCCTGCTCATATTCCGAAACCCTCCAATCCGGGTTTCCGTCTGTCAGTACGGCCAGGCTGACCACGGGTTTCCCGTACAGATCCTGCGATCTGTAATTGTACACAAACACCCGGCGGGGGAATTCATCCTCTTTTTTTCCCTGTATCTCCGTATGGGCCATCCCCCGGGTTTCATCCCCGTTTTTTTTCCACACCCGCATCAGCCGGTCAGCAATGCGGTGACCGGTGTCGGATTCCCTTGTGATCTGGCGCAGTTCCCTGTCCAGCGGAACATACCCCTTTTCCCAGTCAATCTCTTTCTCAGTTTCCGGAAAAAATAAGAGCATGAACTCACGGAAATATGCTCCCAGTATCTCCTTCCACGGACTGTCGAAAGTTTTTCTGTCTGTCATACCCCTGACTCCATTGTAAAATTTTATCTCGTTCCCACGCTCCGCGTGGGAATGCCTTTGGGACGCTCCGCGTCCCGTGTGACGCGGAGCGTCTGATCTGCATTCCCACGCGGAGCGTGGGAACGAGGACAACCCGGATAAGGCAATCCAAAAATCCTGCCCATCCTGCAATATCCTGATTATCTGCGGTTCAGACGGTTTTTCATCCCGATCAATCGCTAAATCC
>JAABRU010000110.1 GCA_011390755.1 Desulfobacteraceae bacterium
AGGTGAGGCTCCGCCTCATACTGTGTACGGGGCGGAGCCCCGGAAAAATGCGTTACGGGGCAGAGCCCCGTAACGAGTTGTGCAGGACTTTCATATAAACCACCATGAGCCCTGACTCACAACGAAGCATGAAAGCTGCGCGGAGTGCGAAAAATAAGGCCGAAGGGCCGGTTTTTCGCAGACACTTTCATATAAAAATCAGGGAGTCAGTTCTGTTATCCCCCTGTCCTGATAGGGAATTTTCCGCATTGCCGCATCCGTGCTGCGGAATTTCATTACCCCGGAAATTTCGTAACGGACAGAAGCCGATTGCAGCATTTGGTAAACCGGACTGTCTTTTCCCTCAAATTTAACAAGCACCGGCACAGATATGCGCGCCCTGCTTTGGGGAGCAATGCCGCTTTCCAGGCGCACTGCACCGCTTCCCATTTCTGCATTTTCCAGTCGGAAAACATAGGCAAGTGTATCCGGATGAAGGGGATATACATTGGGATTATCCAGTTCCAGAACAAAAGACATATCAGCCTGCCGGGAGGCAAGGGAGCGGATCTGTATTTCCTGTAAAGAAACCCGCGGCAGTTTGGGAAGCCGGAATTCCCCGGTGTTATGATAGGGAAGTGTGTAGGGCCCGACGCTGATTGCACCGGAGAGTTCATAATAAATGCTTTCATCCTGTAATTCATTATTTTTATGCAAATCCAAATAATGAAAAGGGAGGGGCAGTTCCAGTTCTCCGGAAGAGACGGCCTTTAAGCGCATCGTCTGGCCAGAAACCCCTTTGACAAATTTCCGGCCGTTGATTTTCAGATTATAACTGACGGAAGTGACATCCAGTCCCTTGGGATTGCTGTTATGCAGGTGAAAAAGAAATACAGGTGTCAGTTGAAAGGGGGAAACAGAACGGATTTCCATCCCCCGGTATTCCATGCGGGGTTTGTCAATTAGTTGCTGCCGGATAATTGCGCAGCCGGATAAAAACAGTAAGAGAAAACATATCAGGGACCATACCCGGCCCCGCACATTGGCGCGTGTCCTGTCCGTTCCGGGACAAATCAGATTGATGTATTTCATTCTCATCCTTTATTGTTTACAATTTTTCACTTTGCAGCAGTTCTCCGACCCATTCCAGCATTTCCGCTGTTCCCCGGTGGGAAGAATATGCCGAGCAGAAATGCCCCTTTTTCCGGATCATATCCAGAACTGCCGGATTTGCGGAAGCAAGGGTTCCGGCATAGTTTCCCGCATTCAGGATGTCCAGATCATTGCTTTCATCCCCCAGAACAATAAAAGGCTCATAGGATAAGGCCCGGACACCTGCCAGTTTGCTGGCAGGATGGGGATATACAAACATTTTGCCCGGTTCCGGATAAAGATGCAGAGAAGATACACCCGGCACCTGCCTCATCCTCGCCTGCGGATCTTTTTCTGTCTGCGGGACCCTGAAAGCCAGACACTTTTCATAATCGGATAAACGATGCCAGTCGGGAATTTTTTTGGCAATCCCGTCCCATATTTTTTCCATATTCCCCGTGTCATGATCCGGAGCATCCTCCCTTTCGCCCGGAAGCAGACAGTTTCGGGCAATCAGACCGTTTTCCAGCACAAAGGCGGAAAACGGAATATCCGAAAGCTGATCTGTCAGTCCCGCAACACTCCGGGCATTCCGGCCCGTGGCGATGATGACGGGTATTTTCCGGCTGATTCGGGCGAGAAGGGCCGCGGTCTGCCCGGCCATATAGCTGATGCCCGAAAAACCGGGAACCGCAATTTCTTCTTCCTCCCTGTGGAGCAGTGTGCCGTCCAGATCCAGGATCAGTGCATTCACCTTTTCACCTATACTGTATGCAGTGTGCAGGCCGCACGGGTTTTCAGTTCTTTCAGTTCTTTTCTTTCGTAAAGCACCTTTACTTTTCTCTGCTCTGCCAGCATCAGCAGCAGGGGATAATGTTCTTTTACATATGCGGCATCATCGGCAAAAAAAAGCTGAACCGGGGCCGCATTGATTAAGGCCCGGCAGACTTCGTTGGTATGAATCCGGAGCGGTGTTTCCCGGAAAAATGCTTCTTTTCTTTCCCAAAGGGCAGGATGCCTCTCATTCCGGGGGCAAAGTTTCTGCCATGTTTCCACCAGATCTTTCCGGCAGTATTTCCGGGGAAAGCGGTAGGCGGCAAAAAGACGCTTTTCTTTTTCAAAAAAAGTGCGGGAAAATCCCAGTGTGCTCAGCCCGGTAAAACAGGCCGTGGGGCAGAAAATATCCGCATCCATACCTGAAAAATCCGCCCAGCCCCAGGGATCATTTAATACTGCCAAAGGCCCGGCCCCCAGCTCCCGAATCGCACGGGCCACACCGCCCCGGCCTGTCCATCCGTCCACAAACAGAATTTTCCGCTCCGGAAAATTTTCTTTTATCATCCGCAGGGCGGCCCGGTCAATGCCCAGCCCCACAAAAAGGGAAAGGGAAACGGCAATGGAACCCGGTATCATCTGCGAAAGCCAGTCCGCGACAGGCACACCGGCCCGGAGAATGGCCGCAAAGAGCAGGCGGTTTCCCTCTTCTTCCCACTGTCTTACCGATGCGGCCAGGGTCTGCGCTGCGGATTTGACGGTTTCACTGTCCAGACTGTTTTTCAGGAATTCCCAAAAATCATCTCCCAAATCCGGTTCCGGGGAAGGAACGGACCAGAAGGTATTGTCACCTGTATAGGCACGGTTCAGGGGGCGGAAATATTCCCGATCCCGGAAGGGATCGATTTCCTTCTTCAGTTCGGCATATACCGTCTGTTTCCACAGATTATTTTCATGGTTGCGGTCAAGCATTTCATATCCCTGCTGCTGCACGGGCAATCTGTTATTATATTTCAGAAAACGGTAGGGGTCAAATCCGTTGAAAAAGACTCCCCTCCCGCCGGGGGAGGGGTATATCCGGATCAGCGGATTTGACCCACCACCCAGAAAACCTTAGAACCTATCCCAAAACCTCGGAAACCGATTTTGGGAGCCGGTGAAAACAGGAGGTCGGAATACCGAAATACAGGTTTTCGGATAGGTTCTTAATACATCCGCAGCGCCGGGTTCTCCGGGGTGCTGCCGGATCGCTTATGAAAAATTCAGACTGCCCGTGCACTGTCAGTCTTTTATCAGTAATTCTGCTTTGCGCTGCATTTCATGCAGCAGCAGCTGCCGTTCTTTGTCCGGCGGTTCTGCCAGAAGACTTTCCGCGCTTTCCCGGACGGCTTTCATCTGGTTTTCTGCATATTCCTGCCATTCTTCCCGCAGTTTTTCCGCCAGGGAATCAAAGGGGGGTCCCAGCATTTCCGGCAGTTCTCTGCGGATCTGATCCATACAGTGCTGCAGGGAGGAACGGATTTTTTTCTTCAGCAGACTGCCGGCCAGGGATGCGGGCATGGCTTTGTTGAGCAGGGGAATATAATGCAGCAGCAGCCGGATGAGTATATCGGCCAGGGGGCCGAAGGGGCCGAAACGGACAAAAAGCATCATATCCAGACCCAGCACTGCAAAGGGGGGGATTTTTGCCAGGATGCCGCCGTCAATTTCCAGGCCGCGGCTCACTTCCGACTGCCAGGGGTCCAGCAGTATCCGGCTTTTCATGCCGTATTCCCGTATGATTTCCGACAAATCCTCCCCGGCTTTTCCGGTGGCATCCAGCAGCATTTTTTCCATATCTTTATGGATAAAAAGCTGCGCGTTTTTCAGGGATTTCTGCATTTCCGCCAGCCCCCCGCAGGCTTTTGTATGCTGAATCCACTTTTCGCCAATCTGCCGGATGCCTTCATCCGCATTTTGCAGAAAAGTCTTTCTGACCCGGCGGATTTCTTCTGTAAATTCCCCTGTCAGCACTTCATACTGCAAATGCACCCGTGCCTCACGCGCCTGCATTTCACTGCACAGCTGCCGCCGTTTTGATTCGCTTTTGCGCAGGGAAGACAGTTCCGCATTGCAGCGCAGCAGGAGCAGACGGATCTGCTGCCGGAAAACATGCCCGGTTTTTTCCTGCCTGCCGGGGCGTACATTGTCCCGGATAAAGGAAATAATACGCTCTTCCAGATTCCGGGGGCAGGGCGGGCGATCCCTGTTTCCGGGTTCCGCGTCCGGGCTTTTGTCTCCGGATTTTTTTTCCCCCAGAAGCTGCGCAATGACATCATCGGCAGTCTGCTCCGGCACCTGTTCCGCTTTTGGAAAGATTTCCCGGTTGATTTTTTCCCGCATACTTTCCGGGGAAACTGCCGGGGAAGGGCGGCGGATGTCAAAGAATTCCACCGGAACATTTTCATATCCCAGATTTTTCAGCTGTCCCTGAATGCTTTTTTTCAAAGATTCCTTCTGGCCGGAATTTTTGTTGTCCCAGGCGGAATCATAGCTGATGATCAGCATAAAACGGGTAATTCCCTGCAGAAAAATCCGGGAACTCAGAAATTCCCTTTCCGTATTGGACAACTGCTTTGCACCGGTAACAAAAAGCAGGAGATCGGCCCGGGGCAGAATGCGGAATGTGCCGGAAATCACTGCCTCATTCAGGGAGTTGATACCGGGGGTGTCAAAAATCCGCAGTCCTTCCAGATTCGGGGAGGGCCAGCAGAGTTTCACCCTGGCGGTTTTGCGGGCCAGCTGCGCCCGTGCTTCCGGGCTTTCCGCAGATGTATGGATTTGAATGTCTTTTGGGGAAGGATGGGCAAGCCGTATGGGTTTTCCTTCTCCGCTTTGCAGGGGGGGAAGGGATGTTAGGGAGAAATCTTCGGAAAAATCTTCTTCGGGCAGGGGGGCCGCATAAGGGTATATTTCCAGATATTTTTCTGTTCCGTAAGCAATTTCCACCGGAACCGCCGTGGCTTCCATAATATCTGTGAACAGCAGATCCTGTTTGAGAAACAGGCGGTTGATCAGGGTGGATTTTCCGGTCTTGAATTCACCTGCCACAGCTATTTTATAACTTTTCGTCCGGGACTGCTCCCATTCTTTCTGCATCCGCCCGGCAATATCGCTGTACCCGAGTTTTTGGGCAATACGGACGGCTTCTTTTATCTGTTTTTCCATGTTTACAGTGATTATCCTGCCGTCACTTTCCGGAATACCGCAAGTGCCTGTGTAATATCTTCCGAAGTAATATGATAATGGGTCACCGCGCGCAGACGTTTCCCCGGTCCCAGGGGAATTACCCGCACACCGGATTTTTCCAGACCCTGCGCCAGTTCCTGCGCGCCCATATCTTCCCGTGTCAGATCAAAAAAAACAATATTGCTGCGGATGCTTTCCGGGTTCAGGGAAAGTCCTCTGATTTCCGCGAGTCCTTCCGCCAGTTTCCGGGCATTGTCATGATCTTCGCAAAGCCGTTCTGTCATTTCCTCCAGGGCCACAATGCCTGCTGCCGCCAGAATTCCGGCCTGGCGCATTCCGCCCCCCACAATTTTCCGGTTCCGCCGGGCTTTTTGGATAAAATCCCGACTGCCGCAGAGCAGGGAACCCACGGGAGCGGCCAGTCCCTTGCTCAGGCAGAAAGAGAGGGAATCCGCATCCGCAGCCAGACTGCGGACATCGGTCTGCAGGGCCGCGGCCGCATTGAATATGCGCGCACCGTCCACATGGATTTTCAGATTGTATCTGCGGGCCACCTGCGCCACAGACTGCATATAATCCGCGTTCAGGGGGGAACCGCCGCAGCGGTTATGGGTATTTTCCAGGATAATCAGGCGGCTGCGGGGAAAATGCACATCATCGGGCCGGATGGCTGTTTCAATCTCTGCGGGATCCATTTTTCCGTCCGGCAGATTGGGAATGATGCGGGGGTGAATACCGCCCAGCGCGGATGCACCGCCCTGTTCATAGTAAAAAACATGGGACTGATCCCCCAGAATCGTTTCATCCCCCCGGCCGCAGTGGGTGAGCTGACTGACCAGATTTCCCATTGTGCCGCTGCTGACAAATAAAGCGGCTTCCTTTCCTGTCCGTTCCGCTGCCATTTCCTCCAGCCGGTTCAGGGTCGGATCCTCACCGAATACGTCATCCCCCACTTCCGCAGCAGCCATGGCCGCGCGCATGGCCGGTGTGGGACGGGTAAGGGTATCGGAACGCAGGTCAATGATATGCATATTATTTATCCTTTACTTTTTTTCAATATGGATTAAAAGGAATTGTCTTCATTTCTGAAACTTATTATTTTCTTCCATTCCGGATGAAAAGTCAAGAGGTCTTCGGGGTCAGGGTGTATTAGACATTATTGGAAATAACATTCGGTATTTTTTAACCCCGTAGGGGTGTCAGAAACCAGCCCGGCAATTTATTGCCGGGACATGGTGAGCGAATACATCCAAGTCCCGCAGGGACGACAGAACTTTCTGAATATGCTTATTTTTCTGTCGTCCCTACGGGACTGATTCAGATATGGCATCCCGATCCCGGCAGTAAACTGCCGGGCTGTTTTCTGCTGTCCCTACGGGACATAAAGGTTGTTGATGCCTCATTTCTTATTTCCGATAATGTCTATTGTATACGTCCCGGCGACCGGGGGAAGGGCGTATGCAATACGCCCCTGCTGAAAAAATATTCGGTGGTGGGTCAATATTCCCCTCCCCCTGCCCCTCCCCCAGGAGGGGAGTCTTAAATCAATGACATTCAGTAGATCGAAAAGTTTCCCCCGGATACGGTTTTACGGCTGCCCCGGAGTGCAAAAATTGTATTTCTGCACCGCCGCATCTCCCGGTTACCCCGTGCAAAAATACAATTTTTGCACTCCTCCGTAAAACGTTTCGATCTACTGACATTGGGCAGATACCGGGAACGGCTCAAACATCTGTCCCACAGGGGCAGAAAGAAAATGGCCAGGCAGTTTACTGCCGGGAATCCGGTAACAGATTTTTCAGAGTCCCGTAGGGACGGAAGAATTCCCCGCCCGGGAAAAACCGGAGTTTTAAAGCATTGTCCCCAAAATAAAAAATCAGAAAGGAATTTCATTATCCGTATGAAAACAAAGCACCATATATATTTTGCAGATGCAAAGGATATGTCCGCGCTTTCATCTGAAAGTATTGATCTTGTCGTAACTTCTCCCCCCTACCCCATGATTGCCATGTGGGATGAGCTTTTCACGCAGTGCAATCCGGAGATTGGCAGTCTTCTGGGCAGGAATATGGGAATGCAGGCTTTTGAAATGATGCACCGGGAACTGGATGCTGTATGGACCGAAGTATTCCGTGTGCTGAAAAAAGGCGGATTTGCCTGTATCAATATCGGGGATGCCACCCGTACCATAGGCGGAGATTTTGCCTTATATCCCAATCATGCCCGGATTATCTCCCGGATGCAGGCATTGGGTATGACATTCCTTCCGGAAATTCTGTGGCGCAAACAGACCAATGCCCCCAATAAATTCATGGGGGCAGGTATGCTTCCGGCCGGAGCCTATGTTACCCTGGAGCATGAATATATTCTGATTTTCCGGAAAGGCGGTAAAAGGGAATTCACAACAGCGGCAGAAAAAAAACAGCGCAGGCAGAGTGCTTTTTTCTGGGAAGAAAGAAATACATGGTTTTCGGATGTCTGGATGGATATAAAAGGAAGCGGGCAGGATATTCCTGCCCCTTCGGATGAATTCCGGAAAATGCGGAAACGGAGCGGGGCTTTTCCTTTTGAAATTCCTTTCCGTCTCATTCATATGTATTCCCTGCAGGGGGATACGGTGCTGGATCCCTTTCTGGGATGCGGAACCACCCTGTCGGCGGCCATTGTATCCTGCCGGAATTCCGTGGGCTATGAACTGGAAAAGGGATTCGGGCCTTTAATTTCCGCGGCCTGTGAAAATCTTCTGCCCCTTGCCCGGCAGCGGATTGATTCCCGTATGGAAAATCACAGGGAATTTCTGAAAAAAAGAGAGGCAGAAAAAGGAAAACTGAAATATATGAATGTGCATTTTCATATTCGGGTAATGACAGCTCAGGAGCAGGATTTGCTTTTTTATGAAGCGGTGCAGATAAAAAAATGCGGTGAAAACGAATATGAAGCCGCATACCGTCCTTATTCGGACTGGCCCTTCTGACTGAAAGGGCAAAAATCCTGCGGGTCTGCATCAAAAGGAATGACAGGGGGAAAGTGAACCTGAATAATGCTTGCATTTTCAACATAGTCCTATTACATACCTCGTGAATTATCAATTCCGTATGCGAATTAGGGGCTAATGCTGATGGCTTCGTAAAAAGTCCGGAAATCAGGTTTTCATACATATTAACAGTCTGATTTTATTAAAAGCGTTTTTTGAAATTTGGACGTTTTACCGATTCATCAAATGATGCATTCAAGAATTTGAGAAATATTCTGTTTTCTGAAAATAAAGAATATTTTATCAAAACAAAAGTATGACTCACGAGAATTATATTGAAATCATGAACATCCCGCATTCACAGCCGAGTCTGGGCCAAAAAGAGGCAGAAGCCGCGGGCCGGGTCATCATGTCCGCATATATTGCCCAGGGGAAAGAAGTATTCCGCTTTGAACAGGCGATGGCCGCCCGGATCGGAGTTCCCTGCGCAGTCAGCACTTCATCGGGCACGGCCGCGCTGCATCTTACGCTCCTGGCAATGGGAATCGGGCCCGGGGATCAGGTGATTATTCCCTCCTATGTCTGCACATCTTTGCTTCATGCGGTGAATTATACCGGGGCGGAAGCGGTTCTCGCAGAAATTATACCGGAAACATATAATATGTCCCCGGAAGATGTGGAAAAAAAAATAAGTCCCCGCAGCAAGGCGATAATTCTTCCGCATATGTTCGGTGCGGCTGCGGATACAGAGGCTTTTCTCTCATTCAATATTCCCCTTGTCGAAGACTGCGCGCAGTCTCTCGGGGGAATGCAAAAGGGGAAAATGCTCGGCAGTATCGCTCATGCTGCTGTCTTTTCCTTTTACGCAAACAAAGTCATCACAACAGGGGAGGGGGGCATGGTACTGTCCCGCTCCGAAGACCTGACAGCGCGTATCCGGGATTTGAGGGATTATGATAATAAAGCCGGGTATAAAATCCGTTACAATTATAAAATGACAGATATACAGGCCGCTGTGGGACTGGTGCAGCTGCAGCGTCTGGATGAATTCACTGCCCGCAGAAAAAATATTGCAGAGCAGTATTATCAGTATTTGAATAATGCCCGGTCCGCAGATGCGGGAATCCGTCTTCCCCACAGCGATCCGGGCCGGATTTACTACCGCTTTCCTGTGGAAATCGGCAAAAATGCGGATGATCTGATCCGGAATATGCAGAAACAGGGGATTGCCTGCCCCCGGCCGGTGCACTGCCCTCTTCACCGCTGCCTGGAACAGGATGCTTTTCCCCAAACTGAAAAAATATGGAAAAACACCGTATCTCTTCCCATTTATCCGAAACTCTCCGATGCAGAAGTGCGGTACACTGCAGAAATGCTAATGAAATCGGCAGCGTTTTTATAAGGGTTCTTCCCGGAAATAATCTGACCTGCGAGCTTTTTGCCGGGTAGTTTACTTATCGGAAAGTCCCTAATGCTCTGTCAACTTTGAAATTATGAGTTAAAAACTCGGATTTTTCCAAAAAATCCGAGTTTCCAGTGCAGCCGGATTCACAGATTCAAAATTGACAATGCACTAATTGGAATGTCAAATAAATTTTTTACCCTTTTAAAAAGTCCGAACCGGGGAGTCCAAACTGAAAGTTTGGAAGTCTGCCGGACTTTCAGTCCGGCATTCCTCCGCAGCTTTTCTGAGTGTACATAAATATATTTGACAGTCCACTAATGCCCTGTCAACGTTTAAATGACGGGTTAAACCACTCATGCAGGGGTGTATTGCACAGGCCCCGGAGCTGCGGGAGCGGGCCTGTGCAATACGCATCTGCAGATAATGTCACCCGTCATTTTAGGCGATTTCCGAATATGAATGCAGCGCTTCCGCAGGAGTCACAGACGGAAAGTCTGTAACCGGACTGCCGTCTGCCAGACACTGCCGGACTTTCAGTCTGGCACTCCTTTGGTACATTTTTTTCAGGAAATCACCTTATTGTTGACAAAGCACTAAGAACCTATCCGAAAACCGCTGAAAACAGATTTGTAAACCCAGCGGAGGCAAGAGGTTAAAACACCTCAACACAGGTTTTCGGATAGACTCTAAGCACAGAGGACACAGAGTCTTCACAGGGAACACAGAGATTCTGTTTTTTTAATGGCAGATCAGGGCACACCGGGTATGGAGATGCCGGAAAAGATATAAACGGCAGGTATATTGCTCCTGTACCTGATGAACCGGTAAAAAGTCAGAAAATCGTGACTCCGCCCCAAACCGGGGAGCGGAACATTCTGAAAATACCGGATTGTGACCCGGGCCGGAATGACAGAGAAACCGGAAATCAGACTTTTTACGGATTCATCATACTTGACATACATCCTTTTTTTTCCTATTTTGCATGTTCATGAATGATTATCAGAAGGAACAGATGGAGACACTGCTGGCGGTCCGGAAGCATCTTGCGGAAATTCCCGCTGCAAAACGGGATATCCTCCGGGAAAAAATACAGGATTATCTTGTATTCCGAAGGGAAACAGCGGCTTTTCTCGCGGAACATTTTGCCGGTCTGTGCACCCGGAACTGTTATGAAAACCGCCTGAGCGCATGCTGCTCCAAAGACGGAATCATTGCATTTTTCGCAGATACACTCATCAGTGCCCTGCTGTCTTCGGATGAAGAACTCAATGCATTGGAAAAAGCTCTTTGCAGCAGCAACAGCGGGTTCAAATGTGTGTGGCTTTCGGAAAAAGGATGTATCTGGAAACTCAAACCCATTGTCTGTGAAATGTTTCTCTGTGATGCGGCAAAAAAGGAAATTCTGGGGAAAGAACCGCGGCTGGAAAGGGAATGGGAAAAACTGGAAGAAAAGAAAAAAAGATTTACATGGCCGGACCGACCTGTACTTTTTGATGAGCTGGAAGAGATTTTCATGGATGCAGGATACCGGACCGCCACCATGTATCTGCATAACAGCCCGGGGCTGCTGCGGATAAAGAAGATATCCGGAATGAGAAAGGAAGAAAAATGAAAGACAGACTGGGGAGCTACTATTATCCTTTTCCCCAAAACAAAAAAGTGCGGATGTATGTGCGCCGGGTAAGCGGAGAAATCTGTTTCCGGATGTGGAACTCCGAGGATCCCGATATGTGGGAAAAACACGGCTGGGTTCCCTATGCGGCCATCGCGCAGGCTTCGGCCATGTACAAAAAATCTGACCGGGGCTTTGATCCGCAGCGGGCATATGATATGAATGCGGCTCAGGCCCTGATAAAAGAAGAATCCTTACAGAAATGAATATCAGGGAAGGTATTCAGATGAAATTTTCTGTTTTTTTCAAGGTCATATCCCTGTTTTTGTTCCCGGTTCCCTGGGGATGTGTGCGCCGGGCAGAAAACCGCCGGGTGCTGCTGATGCTTATGGAACGGGGGAAATATTTTGTGCTTCTGTAAATGCAATATCTTACTGAATATTTTTTGGATACTGTTTTTCTGGGGCTTACTGCCGGGTATTTCCGGGGCGGCGGAAAGGCCGTCTTTGAATCTGGATCCTTTGAATATATCCGGAAACAGCCCCGGTTACAGGACCGGATTCCGGGAAAAAGAGGGAGCGGTTAATCTTACCTCCCCCAATGCTGTTGTGCCGGACAGTTCGGGGGAGGGACTGACAGAAATCCGGGTATTTGCGGAACCGATCCTGCCGGATGATATTCTGACAGCAGAAACCGCGGGAACGGATCTGCTTGCCACCTATGAAGCGGGCATTCTGCATATCACAGGCCGCAATGTCGGCGGATGGGAAAGCGCGGAGAATTATCAAAAGGTTCTCCGGACAGTTGTGTTTGAAAATCTGTCCTTTGATCCGGATGAATCCCCCAGAACTATTACATTTATTCCCTATAAAGGGGAAAGCGGCGGGGAGCGGATTTTCTGTTTTCTGACAGTCACGGCGGTGAATGATCCGCCGGTGAACACGGTTCCGGCTTCCCAGTTCACCCCGCGGGACGTGCCCCTGTTTTTCAGTCCGGGAAACGGAAACCGTATTTCTGTAAGTGATCCGGACGCGGGCGGCAGTGAAATACAGGTGGAAATAAGTGCGGAAACGGGGCGGGTGTCGGTCAGACAAACTTCTGCCGCAGGCATCAGCGGAAATAATACGGCAAGACTTCTTATTCAGGGCAGACTGCCGGAAATCAATGAGGAACTCAATGGTCTGCGCTATGATCCGCCGGAAGGATGGGAAGGCCGTACAGCACTTCATATTGTGTCCGATGATCTGGGCAGCAGGGGCTGGCCGGGGCCGCAGACAGACAGCGATTCTGTCTCCATCACCGCCGGGGTTCCGCTGCATCCCCTTCCGCCTGTGGCCGATGCAGGCGCGGATATGACTGCGGAGGAATACACTGTTGTCCGCCTGGATGCTTCCGGATCTTACGCGCAGGACAGCATCATCACAAAATATGCCTGGACTCCGGCTGCGGGAATGCCGGAAATTGAAATCCGAGATGCCGATACGGCCTGCCCCTCCCTGACCGTTCCGGAATACGGGCTCGGTGAGTTGGTGATTGAACTGATAATAACAGACAGCAGGGGACTGGAAGACGGGGACAGTGTGCGGATAGAAATCCGTAAAAGCGGCAGTTCCCGGGAAGACGGCGGAGACGGGGATTCGGGCGGATGTTTTATTTCGGATACTTCATTTCCTGAAAAAAAGGCAGCGGGGCAAATCCCCTGTGATTCCCCCTGCGGTCTGTGCCACGGCCCCTTGCAACCGCTGTCTCCGGGAGCATTCTGATGCATCAGAAGATTCGGACAGCGATGAAAAAGGACTGATCACATTGCAATGGCAGGAAGTATGCGAACATCCGGATTTACAGGATCTGCCCTTTAAAATCAAACCGGATGAAAAGGGAAATATCCGCTTTTTGTGCCGGGGGAAGAGATGGAACTGTCAGAACTGTTTCCGAATTTTCCGAATGCTCTGTCAGATTTTTAAATGACGGGTTATATTACTTCTGTAAGGGCGTACTGCATAGGCCCCGAAGCTGCTCATGACGGGCCTGTGCAGTATGCCCCTGCGGTTTTCCGCAGATGTTCCGGATAACCGTCATTTTAACCCTGACGATACACGAAACAGATTGACGCACATATCTGAACAGGTTTTCCGATAATGAATGCATTCCGGCACTGGTGGCAGCATCTGCCTGAAAAAATCAGCCCTGTTATTTTTGAAATCGGCAGTTTCAAACTGCAGTATTACGGCCTGATGTACCTGGTGGCATTCGGTATCAGTTATGCACTGGTACTCTACCGCATCCGCCATGAAAAGCAGTTCGGCATCTCGGCAGAACAGGCCGAATCCCTTACAACGGCCATGATACTGGGGGTGATTCTGGGGGGACGGGCAGGTTATGTTCTTTTCTACAATTTTTCATATTATCTGCGGCATCCCCTGGAAATATTTCTGCCCTTTTCATTTTCCGGGGGAATCACCTTTACAGGGATTTCCGGCATGTCCTATCACGGCGGTCTTATGGGGGTGATTCTTGCCGCATGGATATATGCACGCCGGAACAGACTGCATTTTTGGGAAATTGCCGATCTTTACGCACCGGTTGTTCCGCTGGGTTATACCTTCGGCCGCATCGGAAATTTTATCAACGGCGAACTTTTCGGCCGGGTAACGGATGCCCCTTTCGGTATGTATTTCCCCCTGGCTCCCGGCCCAAAACCGCGCCATCCCTCCCAGTTGTACGAAGCCTTTTTTGAAGGACTCTTTCTTTTTGCTGTGCTTTGGATGCTGCGGAAACATGCTTCGCCGCGCGGTGCCATGCTGGGATTTTATCTGATGGGATACGGTACGGTGCGCTTTTTTATTGAATATTTCCGGGAGCCGGATGCCCATCTGGGATTTGTTTTTCTGTCTTTTTCAACGGGGCAGATCCTCTGCTTCCTGATGATACTGAGCGGTGCGGCCCTGTATTTTTATGTATGGCAGAAAAACAGAAAACAGGGGGCCTGTGTTTCCTGAATAATCAGAAATGCGGGGGAGAAAACCGGAGTGCTGAACTTACAGTTTAGCACGTCTTTTTTTTAAATAATTTCAGCCTGCCAAACTGTAAGTTCGGCACTCCTCCGACCGTAAGTCAGCAGTATTGCCCCTCAGGGGAGGGGAGTTTTAACTAAACGGCATTGGGGCGGAGCCCGGGAACGAGTTGATTACGAGATCGTCAGGCAGTGGATGAGGGAAAAAAACCTTTGATAAGCCGGAATGAAGTCTTGAAATATCCGGAGGAATAATCAGACTGGAAGTTTATTACCGGCAATCTTTTTTATCAGATATGAAGAAACTGAAAAAACCGGCGGTTTACAATGAAATATCTGCATTGGCCTTTACTGATATTCCAAATATCAGAAGTCTGCGGGAAATGAGCGGCATAAAGGCAGTGAAAGGATATTCAGACCGGTACCGTATCCGCACCGGAATAGAAATACATGGAGATACAATTGAAATTGCAGGGGGTTGCACAGAAGAGAGTTTAATCGTTATTTCTCCTGACTACAGACAGTATGACATATGCGGAAAAGACAGAATTTATCCCATTTCAGAGAACATATAACAGATAAATGAACATAATTAATAAAATCATGAAATTATATTTATACAATACCCTGACACGCAGAAAAGAGGAGTTCATTCCCATAAATCCGGAGGAAACCGGGCTGTACACCTGCGGTCCCACCGTCTATAACTATGCCCATATCGGCAATCTGCGCACCTATATTTTTGAAGATATTCTGAAACGGGTGCTGCGTTATAACGGTTTCCGGGTCAGGCATGTCATGAATATTACCGATGTGGGACATCTGACCGGTGACCGGGATATGGGAGAGGACAAACTGGAAAAAGGCGCGGCCCGGGAAGGCAAATCCGCCTGGGAAATTGCAGAATATTATACGCAGGCCTTTAAAAAAGATATGAAAGCGCTCAATCTGCTGGAACCGGATATCTGGTGCAGGGCCACCGACACCATTCCGGAACAGATTGAACTGATCCGTATTCTGGAAGAAAAAGGATACACCTACCGCACTGCTGACGGCATCTATTTTGATACGGGGAAATTTCCGGATTATACCAAACTTTCCCACCAGAATCTGGATGCCCTGCAGGAAGGGGCAAGGGTGGAGAAAAATCCGGAAAAACGCAATGCCACGGATTTTGCCCTGTGGAAATTCTCCCCTCCCGATGTGCAGCGGCAGATGGAATGGGATTCCCCCTGGGGGCGGGGATTTCCGGGCTGGCATATTGAATGCTCGGCCATGAGCATGAAATTTCTGGGAGAACGCCTGGATATTCACTGCGGCGGAACCGATCATATCAATGTGCATCATACCAATGAAATCGCCCAGTCCGAAGCGGCCAGCGGAAAGCAGTTCTTCCGTTTCTGGATGCACGGGGCTTTTTTGAATATTGAGGGGGGGAAAAAAATGGCCAAAAGTGCCGGAAATTTTCTGACCCTGGAAAATACCCTGATTGCCAAAGGATTTGATCCCCTGTCCTACCGCTTTGCGGCCTTTCAGACCCATTACCGCAATCCCATGGAATATACATCCGAATCCATGCAGGCAGCGCAGAACGGTCTGCTGCATCTGAAAAACCGGCTGCGCAGCATCCGGGAATCCGCGGATATGACTTCGGGAAGCATCTGTGCCGATTTTCAGCAAAAATTTCTGGCGGAAATCAACGATGATCTGAATATGCCCCGCGCCATGGCCCTGGTGCAGGAAATGCTCAAATCCGATCTTTCCCCGGCAGATAAAAATGCCACTGTTCTGGATTTTGACCGTGTACTCGGCCTGAATCTGGACAAAGGGGATGCAGCGGAAAGCATTCCTCCGCAGGTACAGGAACTGGCCCGTGCACGGCAGAAGGCCAGAAAGGAAAAAAACTGGGCAGAATCCGACCGGCTGCGGGATGCCATCCGGGAGCTGGGTTATATGGTAAGGGATACCAAAGAAGGGATGAAAATTGATACAATCGGATAATCAGAAATTTTTCAAAAAGGCGGAGAAGGGAAGCATTGTCTGCCTGTTTCTCTTCACCTGCCTGTATCTGGGCGGATGCGCCCTGTCCCCGACCGGTACAGCAGGAGACGGGATTTATTCTTATATGAACGGGGCACTGAGCCGCGCTTATCAGGTCCGGTACAATAAAGCCCTGACCGCATGCATCCGGGCACTGGAAAAGCAGGATCTGAAAATCACGGAAAACCGTCAGATGGCCCTGTATACGGTGATAAAAAGCGAATATTTTAACGGCAAACCGGTTACTGTAATTGTGAAAAGATCAGGCAGCAATATTACGGAAATTTCTGTCCGTTCCGGTATTACAGGACTGTGGGATAAAAAATTTTCCGAGCAGATTCATGCTGCCATCGCACAGGAATTTCAGCAGTAGCATACTGCACACTGTGCGCCGGACCCTGGCTTATTACCATATGCTGGAATACGGGGACAGTGTGCTGACAGGGGTTTCCGGCGGAGCCGATTCGGTGGCCCTGCTCCATATTCTGCGAAAACTGGCCCCGGAATTTTCCCTCCGTCTGGGCATTGCCCACCTGAATCACTGCCTGCGGGGCGATGAATCGGAAAGAGACGCGCGTTTTGTTGCCCGTCTGGCAGAAACAATGGGCATCCCCTGTTTTACAGACAGCAAAGATGTAAAATCCCACGCACGGGAAAAGAAAGGATCTGTGGAAGAGACCGCCCGGCAGCTCCGTTATGATTTTTTTGATACGGTGGCCAGAGAAAAGGGTTTTCAGCGCATTGCCCTGGGCCATCATGCGGATGACAATGCGGAACTTTTTCTGATGTTTCTGCTGCGCGGCAGCGGCAGAACAGGACTTTCCGGCATTCCGCCCGCAAGAGAAGGAAAATATATCCGCCCTCTTTTTGATCTGACACGTTCCGATATCCGGGCATATATAAATGCCATAAACGCGGATTATGTCAGTGACAGCAGCAACCGGGATCCCAGATACCTGCGCAACCGTCTGCGTCACAGACTTATTCCCCATCTGGAAAAAGAATATAATCCCAAAACCGTCCGGATTCTGCATCAGACTTCCCGGGTTTTCCGGGAGGAGGAGGAATGGCTGGAAAAACTGACCGGCGACTTATTTGAAAAGGTGCGGAAAAAAAAACAGGAAGACGCACTGCGGCTTTCTGTTCCGGATATGCTTGCTGCGCCTCCCGCGGCCCGGAAACGGCTGATTCGCATGGCCATGAGAGAAATAAAAGGAAATCTGCGGCAGATTACTTTCGGCCATACGGAAGATCTTCTCCGGATGCTGACAGAAAAGTCCGCTGATTTTCTCATGGATCTGCCGGATCGCATCCGTGCCCGGCGGGAAGGTGATTTTTTGCATCTGCGCAAAGAAAAATGCGGTCTCCGGACCATGGGAAGGCAATCCCCGTCCGGGCTGTCCTATCATTATCTTGTTACAGGACCGGGAGAGCTTTTTCTCCGGGAAATCGGAAAAAGTCTGCGTTTTTCCCTGCCGGAAACGATGCCGGATTATCGTTTTCAGGGAAATCATACAGCTTTTTTCGATCTGGCGGAAACCGCTTTCCCCATTACGGTGCGGAATTTTCAGCCCGGCGACCGTTTCAGTCCGCTGGGAATGAAGGGGACACAGAAAGTGAAAAAGTTTTTTGCAGACCGGAAAATTCCCCGCAGTGAACGGGAAAAATGCCCGGTACTTCTGAGCAAAGGCCGGATTATCTGGCTGGCCGGGTATCGGACGGACAATTCCGTGCGAATCAGAGCCTGTACGGAAAAGGTGCTCAAAGCAGAACTTTTGCTTGCCTAATTTCCAAATATGCTTAATATTACCCTTCATACAGTCTTTCGGATAATCATTCCGGGAATTTCAGTGACCGGACATTGTGCAGTATACACTCACTGCTTTGCCGACTCCGGGGCTTACAGACGGCTGTATTCCCCTGATCATTATCCGGAAACCTTATTGTTTTGCTGTCTGCTTTTGGAATAATATTGAATTCGGGACGAACAGACTCCCGGTTTTATGTGTTAAAATCAATCAGGAGGAAATACTCTTTGAATCCTTTTTACAAAAATCTGGCCTTATGGCTCGTCATCACCCTGATGATGATTATGCTCTACAGTCTTTTCAATCAGCAGAATGTGACCGAACCCGGTATCAGTTATACCGAATTTATGAATATGGTCAACGGCGGAGGTGTTTCCGAAGTCGTCATACAGGGGCGGGAACTCTATGTCACCGATACCGGAGGGAAACGCTTTAAAATCTTTGCCCCGGATGATAATTCCCTGATTCAGCGTCTGGAACAGAAAGGGGTGATTATCAAGGCCCGGCCACCCGCGGAGTCTCCCTGGTATATGTCCCTGCTGGTTTCCTGGTTTCCCATGATGGTGCTTATCGGTGTATGGATTTTTTTCATGCGCCAGATGCAGTCCGGCGGCGGAAAGGCCATGTCATTCGGTAAAAGCCGTGCGCGCCTGCTTTCCGAGCAGTCGGAAAAAATTACTTTTGAAGATGTGGCCGGTATTGATGAAGCCAAAGAAGAACTGTGGGAAATTGTGGAGTTTCTCAAAGATCCCAAAAAATTTACCCGCCTGGGCGGACGGATTCCCAAAGGTGTACTGCTCATGGGCCCCCCGGGGACCGGAAAAACCCTGCTGGGCCGGGCCATTGCCGGGGAGGCCGGGGTTCCCTTTTTCAGTATCAGCGGTTCGGATTTTGTGGAAATGTTCGTTGGTGTGGGAGCATCCCGTGTGCGGGATCTTTTCCTGCAGGGGAAAAAAAACGCACCCTGCATTATTTTCATTGATGAAATTGATGCTGTGGGCCGTCACCGCGGTGCGGGACTGGGCGGCGGACATGATGAAAGGGAACAGACCTTAAACCAGCTGCTGGTGGAAATGGACGGTTTTGAATCCAATGAAGGGGTCATCCTGGTTGCGGCCACCAACCGTCCGGATGTACTGGACCCTGCCCTGATGCGTCCGGGGCGGTTTGACCGGCAGGTGGTGGTGGGGCTGCCCGACGTAAGAGGCCGTGAAAAAATCCTGAAGGTGCATATGCGCAAAACCCCCATCGGGTCTGATGTGGATATTGTGACACTGGCCAAAGGCACTCCCGGCTTTTCCGGGGCAGATCTGGAAAATCTGGTAAATGAGGCCGCACTCTTTGCCGCCAAGAAAAACAAAGACAAGGTGAATATGCCGGATTTTGAAGAGGCCAAAGACAAAGTCTATATGGGCCTGGAACGCAAATCCATGGTGCTGACGGATGAGGATAAAAAAGTTACGGCATACCATGAAGCCGGACATGCCCTGGTTGCCCGTTTTCTGCCGGGGACCGATCCGGTCAATAAAATCACCATCATTCCGCGCGGGCGCGCGCTGGGGGTTACCTGGTATCTTCCGGATGAAAAATATACCATATATCAGGAGCAGTATGAAAGCCGTCTGGCCTGTATGCTGGGGGGCCGGGCAGCGGAGCAGATTATTTTCAGAAAAATCACGGCAGGGGCTTCCAATGACATCAAACAGGCCACGGATCTGGCCGATAAAATGGTGCGTTCCTGGGGCATGAGCCGCCTGGGGCCCATTTCTTATGCCAAAGAGGGTGAACAGGTTTTTCTGGGCAAGGAAATCGCGCATCGCCGGGATTATTCCGATGAAATTGCCGAAAAGATTGACGCGGAAGTCAGCCGTATTATCACATCCGCCTATGATACGGCGGAAAGTGTTCTGGGAAAAAATATGGATATTCTGCAGAAACTGGCCGACCTTCTGCTGGAAAAAGAAACTGTTATGGGGGCGGAGCTGGACGAACTGATTCTTTTTATGCGTCCCGGAATCCGGCTTCCCTCCCATCATCCCGACCCGGCTCCGGAAATTTCCGAAGATCCTTTTTACAGTGCGGTGGATGCGGCAGAAAAGGAGGCCACCTTAAAGGCAAAGGGGAACGCAGCAGAAAGCAGCGACGGAGAGGACCGCGGCCATGGGGAGAAAACAGAGGAGCAGGATACGGAAGAAAAAACGCAGGAACCGGAAGAGAAATGAAATCCTATTGTATCCGCTGGCAGCATCAGGGCCGGGAATACTGCCTTGATTTGGGAAAACGCACATGTGTCATGGGCATACTCAATATCACACCGGATTCTTTTTCCGACGGAGGGATTTTTTTTGATTTTGAAAAAGCCCTGGCCCAGGGGGAACAGATGGCAGAGGACGGGGCCGATATTCTCGATATCGGCGGAGAATCCACCCGGCCTTTTTCCGATACCGTATCCGCTGCAGAGGAAATCCGGCGGGTAGTCCCGGTAATTGAAAAACTGGCCCCCCGTGTATCTGTTCCCATATCCCTGGATACCACAAAGGCGGAAGTTGCCCGCCGGGGACTGGAAGCCGGAGCATCCATCATCAATGACATCTCCGCGCTCCGTACAGATCCGCAACTGGGCTCCCTTGCTGCCCAATACGGTGTGCCCCTGATTCTTATGCATATGAAGGGAAGCCCCAAAGACATGCAGCTTGCTCCCCATTATGATGATCTGATTGGGGAAATCAAAACATTTCTGGCAGATGCGGTTCAAAGAGCATTGCAGCAGGGAGCGGAGCGTTCAAAGCTGATTATTGATCCGGGGATCGGTTTCGGCAAAACGCGGGATCATAATCTGACCCTGATCAAACATCTGAATGCCTTTTCCGATCTGGATCTTCCCGTTCTTCTGGGTGCTTCCCGCAAAGCATTTATCCGGAATCTGCTCAAAGGTGAAAATGAGAAAGACATCAGTCCCCTGCTGCCCATAGTGGAAACGGGCACCCAGGCCGGTGTCGCAGCAGGAGTGCTGTCCGGTGCCCATATTGTCCGGGTGCATAATGTTGCCAATACCCGCGCAACTGTGCGGATTATAGATGCTGTCCGGAATGCATGAATATTATAGACGTTCAGAAAAATAATGTCACTGTGCTGCCGGTCGGAGATGTACTTCAGTACCGGCTCCTCCCCTGCCGCCGTTCGGCTGAGACTTGTGCAATTTATTTTCTGAAAGTCTGTAGACAATGCCGTTTCCTTAAGATCGGCGGAGTCCCGAACAGAAAGTTTGGGACACTGAAATTATTATAAAAATACTGCCAAACTTTCAGTCTGGCACTCCTTAATATTCCGTAAGGAAACGGCATTGAGTCTATTGAATAAAAAAACTGGTGAACTGATGAAAAAATATTTGATTGCTATTAGCTGTATTGTTCTTTTAACAGGAACATTTTCCTGTTCCACGACAAATGAAAAAAAAGAATCCCTTATAAAACAATCTGCTGCCAGTAAGGCTGTCGGGGAAGCCTATATGCAGGAAGGTGATTTTACGATGGCGCTGAAAGAATTGCTGAAAGCGGAAAGTATGTATTCGGATGATCCGGATCTGCACAATGATCTGGGGCTGACTTATATGGCCAAGGAAAGGATTGAACCGGCCATACAGCATTTTACAAAAGCCCTGAAAATCCGGCCGGAATTTACGGCAGCCAAAAATAATCTGGGGACGGCCTATCTTGCCAAAGAAGACTGGGATGCGGCCATCCGCACCTTTACAGAAGTCAACAATGATTTGCTCTACACCACCCCGCATTTTTCCGAATCCAACCTGGCCTGGGCCTATTATAATAAAAAACAGTATGAACTTGCCGAGCAGCATTATAAAGAAGCCCTGGAAAAAGAACCGAAATTTCTCATCGCCCTGCGGGGACTCGCCAAAACTTATATGGCCATGAACAAAACAGCGGAAGCAAAAGCATCTCTGGAAAAAGCAATGGACATTTCCCCCCGTTTCGCGCCCCTGTATCTGGATATGGCAAAAGTCCAGATTGCTTCCGGAGATCAGAGAGCCGCAGTGGAAACCTATAAAAAAGTGATGGCTCTTTTTCCGGGCACTTCCTATGCAGAAGAAGCACAGAAAGAGGCCGGTGCAATGCTCCTGAACAGCGGGCAGTTCTGAAATTTTCTGAATGCCGGGGACGCATCCGGGGGAAAGGTTTCGATCTGCTGACAGTACAAAAACAGCACGGACTCCCGCGCGGCATCGGCGCATTATGCCATAAAGGAGAGAAATGATGATAATTGATTTCCATATGCATCTGTTTTCCAAAGATATCCGTGAAAACAGAGCGGCCTTTTTTCCTTCGGAACCGGCTTTCCGGCTGCTTTATGATTCTCCCAAATCCAGAATTGTGGGCGCGCAGGAAGCAGTTCATATGATGGATGAGGAAGGGGTAGACAAAGCCGTGGTTTTCGGTTTTCCCTGGCAGGATGCCGAAATATTTAAAAAAGAAAATGATTATATTGCCGAGGCCGTGCAAAGATTTCCGGAAAGACTGATCGGGCTGGCCTGTTTTGATGCACTGCATCCGGAGGCGGCCAAAGAAAGCGAACGCTGTCTGGCAAACGGGCTTTCCGGTGTGGGAGAACTTGCATTTTACCGCTCCGGCATTGATAATGCATGCTGCGATGCCCTGAAAGATACCATGGCACTTTGCCGGGAAAAAAACTGTCCGGTCATGATTCATACCAATGAACCGGTCGGACATATTTACCCGGGTAAATCTCCCAACACACTGGCACAGATATACAATCTGTTAAAACAGTATCCGGAAAATAAAATCATACTGGCCCACTGGGGGGCAGGAATCTTTTTTTACCGTCTGCTGAAAAAGGAAGTAAAGGACGTGCTGAAAAATGTATGGTTTGACACAGCCGCATCTCCTTTTCTTTATACTCCGGAGATTTACCGGATTGCCCTGCAGCTGACCGAAAGGGGCAAAATTCTGTTCGGAACCGATTACCCGCTGCTGAAACCAACCCGTTATTTTAAGGATATGGATGCATCCGGTATTTCCGAAGAAGAACGGAAGGCAGTATGCGGAGGAAATGCATCTTCTCTGCTGGGCAGAAAATGTGCATAATTGTTCCTGCAGCAGGGACTTTCTTCAAATGTGCGGAAATGCAACTTCTCTGCCGGGCAGAAAAAGTACCTGAAACAGATAAACCTTCCTGATGCAAAATCTGTCCGAAAAGCTTCCGGACATATTTCTGCACCCCGCAGAAAAGAAGAATCAGAACACCGGAAAACAGCTATTTTTTCTTTTCCTGCAAAGACATGTGCCGCAGCAGGCAGTCCCGATCACATTTCCCGGCAGATTTGCAGATTCGCTTACTGTTCTCCTTTATTGCAAAAATACATCCTTTGCCTTTTTTATGCCCGACAATGCATTGGGAATTGGTAACATGAAAAAAATGCCAGGGCACTATCTGCCCCTGTGAGGGCCGCACCTGATCTCCGCAATCCGGACATACATATTCCTCCTTCTTATCCGCATCCAGGATATGTGTTTTCCGCTTATCTTTTTTTCTATGTGAATAAATCATTTTGCAGCAAAAAAGAGATATGTTGTATTTAAATTAATTGTATTCTGTTTTTAGAATGTTAGCACATCCTATAATACAGGTCAACAGAATATGGTCAATGCCGTTTTCTTAGGCAGTTTCCAAATATGAATCTCAGTTGCTGTTTCCTTAAGCGAAAAATCCCCCCTCCGGGGGCAATGCTGCTGACTTAGAACCTATGAAAACCTGTTTACCGGTATCCCAACCCCCCTGGTTTAAGGCGATTTCCGAATATGAATGTACCGAATCTGAAGGAGTCACAGACGGAAAGTCTGTGAGCGGGACTGTCATCCGCCGGACACTGCCAAACTTTCAGTTCGGCACTCCTCCGGTATCATCTTTT
>JAABRU010000285.1 GCA_011390755.1 Desulfobacteraceae bacterium
GCAATCACAACGAAGCATGAAAGCAGGGTGCGTTAGGTTCCAGCCCTAACGCACCCTGCAGTATGCTGTGTACGGGGCGGAGCCCCGGAAAAATGCGTTACGGGGCAGAGCCCCGTAACGAGTTGTGCAGACACTTTCATATAAAGGGTCATGAACTATGACTCACTGTTTTCTGGGAGCACTTGCTTTCTGAGCGGAAATGGGGCATAAAGGAATTCCCCTTCAATCCGCAGCAGAAAGGATAAACCATGAACAGAACCGGCATTGCAGACACAGAATGGGTGGTCCGCCCCCTTGTCCCCGAAGAGGTTTACACAGACCGGGAGGAATTTCTTGAATATTTCCATGCGGCCGCTTTGAGGGCCGGAACCCGGAGAACCGTGTCCACGGTTCTTCTGGGCCAGCGCCGCATGGGCAAGACCGAAATCTTCAAACGTGTGGTCAACCGCCTGTTTTTCAGTCAGGATCCGAAGCATCCGGAGGCTGTGGTGCCAGTGTATTTCTCTTTTCCGGATACGGAATCCGATCCGAAGATTTTTGCCAAAAAATACATTGAAAACTTCATGCGTTATTATGTGGGATTCTACACACAGCGCCCGGAGTTTGTCACCGGGGAACCGGAAACCGGGCAGTTGCTGGATATGATAGCCGAAGCCCGGAAAGAGTTCCCCTTTTCCGGCACCCTTGATCTTCTGCTCAGAAAGCATCAGTCCGTTGCGGAGGGAGGCAGCATCATCCCCCAGCAGACGGCTGTGGAAACCCCGCGGCGGATTTCGGATATTGATGATTCCACCGTTGTCATGTTTCTGGATGAGTTTCAGAACACCCGGCTGCCCCGGTATAACTTTGATATTGTCGGATATATGCAGGAGGCCGTGGAATCGCCCACCTGTCCGCATTTTGTCACCGGTTCGGCCATGAGCATTCTCGGACGGGAGATTATCGGCAGGGGTTCCCTGTTCGGCAGATTCGATTCCGAGGAAATCACTCCCCTGACAGATTACTGGGGAAAGGAACTGGCACTGAATTCCGCCCGTTACCAGCGGATCGGACTGCCGGAGATCATGGCCCCCGTAATAGCACAAAGGTGCGGGGGAAATCCCTTTTACATCAATGCACTGCTCAGACAGTCGGCCAAAACCCGGACTGTGATTTCAGACGAGGAGACACTGAACAAAATCCTGGCCGTTGATATTTCCTCCGGTTTCATATGGGGCGAACTCAGCGATCAGGTGAACCGGTGGATTGAGCGCATCAATGAGCACGGCATCACCAAATGGGTGCTCTATCTTTCGGCCCTGGAGGAAAACGAGAACAAAGAACGCAGAAACGAACTGGATCTGGAGAAAATCCGGCAGACCATTCTGGAGAAAGAGGGAAAGGATGTCTCTGTCTCCCAAATCCGGGATGTGCTCATCCGTCTCTCCCGCGGCGATCTGGTGGAATTCCTGGAAATGGGCAACTGGTTCCGGCGGGTGAAGGATCCCATTCTGCGGGAGTTCCTGAAAGTGTGGGGAAAAATTGAGGTCGAGGGGAAACCCCAGACCGGTGTGCGTGACAATATGGTGATTGAATACGGAAAACTGAAACGCCGCTTTTCCGAATACAAAGGATATCTGGCCGAAATCCATATGGCACAGGTGCTGCTCAACGGTCAGCGGAAGGTGATAGCCGGGAAATATTTCAGCAGTTCCGAAGACATCAAAATGCCGGACATGTTTTTCTACATTCATCACCGGATGCGGCTGGGCGCGGGAAAGGGCAGGGAAATTGATGTGCTGGGAGCGGCCGGAACCGAGCAGTGGGTCTGCCAGAGCAAATGGGTGAAGGAAAAGGTGGGAATTGCAGTGCTGAAGGATCTGAAAAACCAGGCCGACACGGTAATGCGGGAAAAAGAACCCCTGACAGTGCGCATGTGGATTTTTGCGCATGAGGGACTCACGGATGAGGCGCTGGCATACGCAAAAGAACAGGGAATTCTGTGGTCGGACAGAAAACAGTTGGATGAACTGCTGCTTCACCTGGGGCTGCGGCCGCTGCCTGATGTGGAGTGAACAGCATGCCTTTTTGCAGTGCAAAAAAAAATTTTGACTATGTGTTTTCCTGATAGAAACTGGTATGTCAATTTCCGGATTTCCGGGAATTTTCTTATCAAATATCCGGCCATACCAGATCATAACTGGCACTGCGGCCGCCTCCTGTATTGGCAGCCAGTATTTTTTTTTCCACAAGATCACGTATATCCCTTTGGGCAGTTGCTTTGGCTGTTTTTGTCATGCCTGCATATTTTCTGGTGGTCAGTCCGCCTTCAAAACCGTGTCTGCCCGAATCCAGCAGTCTGCTGATGACTTTCTGCTGCCGGGCATTCAGTATTGTCTGTGCATGGATTTTCCAGAATGCGGATTTGGCAAACAGTTTTTCCAGGGTCTGCTCAGACTTGCGGATTGCCCCGCTGAAGCAGTTCAGGAACCACTCCAGCCATCCGGTAATGTCACCGTTTCCCTTCTGCGTTTTTTCCAGTATGGAATAATAATTCTCCCTTTCCTCTGTGATACGGGCTGAAAGACTGTAAAATCTCTGACGCAGATTTTCATCCTGGGCCATGGCCATGTCTGTTATTGCACGGGCAATTCTGCCATTTCCATCTTCAAAGGGATGAATGGTGACAAAGCGGAAATGGGCAGTTCCGGCCCGGAGAATGCCATCGCATGTTTTCAGACTTTTCTGCCACCAGTCCAGAAAATCTGCCATCTCCCTTTCAACCCGGTCATGGGGCGGAGCTTCATAATGAATTTTTTCCCGTCCCACAGGCCCGGACATTACAGCCATTGTGCCGGGGCCCCGCCAGTCTCCGGCAATAATACGGCAAAGTCCGGAATATCCTGTGGGAAACATTGCGGCCTGCCAGGATTTAAGCCGTCCGGGTGTAAGGGGGACATCATGTTTTTCTGTGGCATCCATCAGTATCTGCACCAGTCCGTCCACATGACGTTCCGGCAGAGGCAGTCCCCCCGCATCCAGTCCCAGACGCCGGAACACAGAAGAGCGGACAGAGCTTCTGTTCAGCATCTCGCCTTCGATGAAAGCGGTGTGCACGGTTTCTTCCACAAGCAGTTCGGCACAGGCCTCCAGTTTCATTTCCGTGTTTATGGAAGCCAGCCTGCCCAGCAGTTTGCCCTGAAGCAGACGGCATTGGGACAGGGGTTCAATCAGTCTGGCGCTGTCCCATATAAAATCAGGCCAGGATTCAGACTGCCAGATATATCGGATCATTTATCCTCCCTAATCGCATCAGATTATGATGTGGTTATAGACTTTATTCGCATCACAGGCAAGAAAAAAACAGAGGTGTCAATTTTTTGTCCGGAATCCCATTATATGGGAAAAATTTGGCAGTGGATCAAATATGCTGAACTCTCCCGAATGGATAAAAAAATTTTATTGAAGTAAACAGAAATATGTTAGGACTTACGCAGTTGAATTTTAACTATTTGAATTTACTATGTATGCCAAAAAAATCACAGTCAATAAAAACAGTGGCTTATGTTTCAACTGCGTAACTCCTATATGTTTTATAATTTTTTCAACTTTGGTTTTTTTCGGTATGATTTTTGCAATTCAGTCAGAACCGTAAAAAATTATCCTTTCTGACCTGAAAAAACCCTTCGGACAGCCTGAAAAGGCATATTCCTGACGAAAGGCATTTTCTGTGCCATAAAAAACCAAAATTGAAAAATTATAATAGACCTCTTTCCAAAGTCAATTTTTATGTAATAAAATCAATGGTGCGATTCTAAATTTTGCAAGAGGTCTAATATATTATGCAGTGCAGGGGCGGACTCCATCCGCTCCTGCTGACAATATACGGATCAGGGAGATAATTTATACAAATAACATTATGAAATAATTTTAATAAAATCAGCAAAAGCCAAACCCGCCGAGAGACGGGGACGGAAAGCCACGGATCCGAAGCGGATATGAATATGAAAGGAAAGCCGGGCTGCCTGAATATGGGGCGGCCCGGCTTTTTTATTTATTGGGGAATTATCAGTCCGGAGTCCGAAAATTATGTTTTTCGGACGGGTGAAAAATAAAATTTCACACTCTGCCAGAAGGCAGATTAGATTAGCGAAGCTTAATCAGGAATTTACACAGGATTGACTGACTGAAAAACAATAGCAAAAAGGGGAAATCAATGACAGGAAAAAACATAAGACAAATTGTTTCAGTATTATTTATACTCGGTCTTTTTGGCTCAGCTTATGCTTCAACACAGAATGTAACTGTCAGTCCTTCCGCTACAAGCGTTTCGGCAGGCAGTCCGGTCGTCTTAACGGTCACTCATTCCACCAGTGATAATTGCCAGGATATTTCCGGTGTTGGCCTGAAGATATTTTTCAATTCGTCCCTGCTGACCTTCAATTCTTTTGCCAATGTTTATCCTTCTTCTTTCCCTATCAGTGGTGATATACCCCAGGATGACAGCGGCAATGAAGACGGAGACGGGGCCACAGATAAATTCGTGGTAATCGGATGGGGGGACACATTGAATGAATGGCCCAAACCGGACGATCCCGGCACCGTTACACTGGTTACACTCAATTTTACCTCAAATGCCGAACAGTTCGGAACAGCAAATGTAAACATAAAAATTGACACAGGATCTCTGGCAGATGATTGCAGTGGTACACCGTACACCCCCATTGACTCATCCGCTGTTATCACCCTTTCCGATACCCCTCCCCCGGTTGCCGCCAATGCTGCCATTTTTCCCGATTCTGTTTTTCAGGGAACAACGATTGTAACGCTGACGGCAGAGGCAGATGCCACGGATGCAGGCAGTATTGCAGCCGGGGAATATTCCAGGGGGGTATCTGCCGGGGCCGAAGGCAGCGGTACTCCCATGAATGCACAGGACGGAAGCTTCGGGGGGACGGCTGAAGTACTCACAATATACATTGATACCTCCGGAATTACGCCCGGAACCTATACTTACTGGGTGCGGGCACAGGATGCGGGCGGCAATTGGGGAAATGCGGTATCGGCAAGTCTTATTGTAAAGCCGCCCTTAGATGCAGAACCAACTTTCCAGGCGGCCAATATCCGTTTCAGCAGTGTAAGTGACACGGCCATGGTGAGCGGAGAAATGATTACCGTATATGATGCCTGCAATTCCGGCAGTTTCCTCCCCCTGCCGGCAGAGGGAACCCTGAACCGTGTGACCGTAACAGCCACCGATCCGGAAAGTAAGGCCCTTTTTTTCGCAGAACAGGGATTTTCCTTTTCCTCCCTTTTCTGGTCCCGCATCCGGAGCGGCTATGCGGTCGGCCCCTCATTTGTCTATGCGCGGGATATCATGGCCGAATACCAGCAGGCCATGACAGACAGCAATGGGGACGGATTGTATTTCCCGGATGAGGATATTCCCATTGTGGATGAACTTATTATCGGACGGGGTGGTATTCCCATGAGTGATACACCAATCATGGGAACGGTCTCTCCGAAACAGTTCCTGGAAACCGGGGAAATGCAGGCTTTTGTCACCGCAGGGCCGGTTACGGACGAAGGGGACGGAATCAGCACCGTATGGGCAGTGATTACCCCTCCCTGTTATTCTGCGGAATCCCTGGTTACCGACGTTCCCCTGACCCTGCAGGAGCCGGATACGGATATCTACGGCGCAGTACTGGACGGTTTTTCCGTGAACGGGGTATATACCATCAGCATATATGCCAAAGACAAAATGGGTTATTTTTGCACCGAACCCGTGGAAACCTATATTATCAAGACAGACGGAAGCGACTGTGCCGACCCCGACCTGAACCGGGACGGGGGGATTGATCTGAAAGATGCCATGATCGCCCTGAAAGTACTGGCCGGAATTTCCGTCATTGACGAAATACCGGGAAACTATGCGGATCTGGATATTGACGTGAATTCCGATGACCGTATCGGCATGGAGGAGGTACTTTTTATCCTTCAGGTGGTGGCGGAACTACGGTGAATTTGAAAGTGTACGGAATGCGCTACATCCTTAAAGGGAACTGTCTGCTTGCGCATTTCCGGTAAAACAGGCATAATGCTTTCCGAACTTTTATTCACCCTGAAAAATCATACTGGAAAATCATAGGAGGTCATCCCATGCGTTTTTTCAACACAGCCGGTCCCGTGAACTGTAAAGATCATTACTGCCTGAATCCCCTGGACCGCTTTGATCTGGATGGGATTCTGCAGCTCATTTCACAGAAAAAATACTTTGTCATGCACGCCCCCCGGCAGACCGGCAAAACATCCTGTCTGCTGGCTTTGATGAAATACCTGAATGATAGAGAAAAATACCGATGTCTGTATATCAACGTGGAATCGGCACAGGCAGCAAGGGAAAATACGTCCGAAGGTATCCGTTATATTCTGGGCGAAATGGCATCCCGCGCACGGGACTGCCTGTCTGATAAATTTTTACAGGAAATCTGGTATGATTTGTATCAGAAACTCGGCGGAGGAGCTTTAAACGAGGCACTCACTCTCTGGTCCGCGCAAAGTCCGCTTCCCTCAGTACTTTTCATAGACGAAATTGACTCGCTTGTGGGCGACACCCTGATATCCGTACTGCGGCAGATCCGGGCCGGGTATGACAAAAGACCGGGGAATTTCCCGCAAAGCATCATCCTCTGCGGTGTGCGGGATGTGCGGGATTACCGGATTCACGCATCCAAAGAAAAGGATGTCATCACCGGCGGCAGTGCCTTCAATATCAAAGCCGAATCTTTGCGTCTCGGGGATTTTTCGGAAAAGGAGACCCGGAAACTGCTTCTCCTCCATACAGCGGAAACCGGGCAGGAGTTCACAGAGAATGCTTTGGAAAGTGTATGGGATCAGTCGCAGGGCCAGCCCTGGCTGGTCAATGCCCTGGCATATGAAGTCACTTTCCCAACACCA
>JAABRU010000111.1 GCA_011390755.1 Desulfobacteraceae bacterium
TTTTATGATCTGTAAATCGGAAAAAATTACCGAACCATTGTATATATGTGTATCCGTCAGGCTGTCAGGGAAATCAGAAAAGTGATGAAACCATGACCATTTCTGGAAATTGATTGAAGGAGTGTGAAGATGAAACAGATTCATGTGGGAATTCTCGGATTCGGTACGGTGGGGGCCGGTGTTGCGAAAATCCTTTTGGAAAACAGGGAGATTCTCTCTTCCAGAACAGGATTTGATCTGAACCTGAAATATGTGGCGGATATTGATACGGAAACCGACCGGGGCATCCGGCTGGCAGAAGGTGTACTGACAGACAATGCACAGCAGGTTGTCCGTGATCCGGATACGGACATCATTGTGGAACTCATCGGCGGGGAAGGGGCTGCCAAAAATTTTATTCTGGATGCCATTGCACAGGGCAAGCATGTGGTTACGGCCAACAAGGCCCTGATTGCCGCCCATGGGAATGAGATTGTTGCTGCCGCCGGGGAAAAAGGCGTTGATTTTGCCTATGAGGCCAGTGTGGGCGGTTGTATGCCCATCATCAAATCCCTGCGGGAATCCCTGGTGGGCAACCGCATTTTTGCCATGAAGGGCATTCTTAACGGAACCTGTAATTATATCCTGAGCAAAATTACGGAAGAAGGGTCCACCTTTGCGGACGCGCTGAAAGAGGCCCAGGCCGAAGGCTTTGCCGAAGCCGAGCCCTCTTTGGATGTGGAAGGTTTTGATACGGCCCATAAACTGGCGATTCTGAATGCCCTGGCCTACGGCATGAAAATCAACCTCAAAGATATTTATGTGGAGGGCATTACAAAAATTACCCCGGACGATATCGCTTTTGCCAGAGAATTCGGTTATAAAGTCAAGCTGCTGGCAATCGGGAAAGACAAAGGGGATGCTGTGGAGGCCCGCATTCATCCCACCATGATTCCTTTGTCCAATCCCCTGTCCAATATCAGCGGCAGTCTCAATGCCCTGACCATTTCTGCGGATGCGGTCGGGGATATGATGCTCTGCGGACACGGGGCCGGAAAAATGCCTACGGGCAGTGCCGTGGTCAGCGATATTACGGATATTGCCCGGAATATTATATTCGGCAAAAGCGGACGCCTTCCCCATCTTTCCTATCAGCCGGAAAGTATCCGTGAAATTCCGATTATGCCTGTGGATGAAATCGAAACCAATTATTATTTCCGCTTTGCCGCAGCAGACCGTCCGGGGGTTTTGTCCAAAATATCCGGTATTCTCGGAAAATATAATATCAGCATTTCATCCGTACACCAGAAAGGCAGACAGAGTGAAGGCCCGGTTCCCATTGTTATGCTGACCCATAAGGCCAAAGAAGCGGGGGTAAAAGAAGCATTGAAAGAAATTCGGGGTCTGGATGTGGTGCGGGATGATCCCATGCTGATCCGCATTGAAGACACGGAGGAGTAAGAACAGGGGAGCGGGGAGAGGAGTTTTCTGCCTGAGGAAACGGCGCTGACTCAGAACCAGGTTTCCCGGAGTGGGAGGAAAAAGACGTAAGGGATTTCCCCAAAAATGACGAATCCGTAAAAGTCAGATGTTTGAAAATCGCTGTTAATAAAATCAGCAGATTAATGTGTGTCAAAACCTGGTTTTCCGACTTTTTATGAGATCATCAAAAATAAAATACCTGTTTTTTATCCGGAAGGTGCAGGGCAATGTCATTGACTTAAGACTCCCCTCCCTGAGGGAGGGGCAGGGGGAGGGTGAAAAGGGGCTTTCATTACAGTCCCCTGCTGACCCCTCCCTCCGGGGGAGGGGAATATTCTGCTTGAGTCAATGACATTGAGGTGCAGGGGCGAACCCTGTGGCCGCACCGCGGACGGGTAAATTATTTAGCGGAAAGTCCCTGACACCGCAGAGGCGCACGGACGTACGTCTCTGCATCATATTAAAAATATAAAAAACAAAATTGATGGTCTCGTAAAAAGTCCGGAAATCAGGTTTTGATACATATTAACACTCTGATTTTATTAATAGCGATTTTTGAAATTTGGACTTTTTACCGATTCATCAAAATTGGGGGCTGTATTACCCCCGGAAACCAATACAGGAAATAATACCATGTATATTATCTGTTCAGATTTGGAGGGAGTGTTTGTCCCGGAGATATGGATTAATGTGGCCGAAAAAACCGGTATTGCAGAACTTCGGCTGACAACACGGGATATTTCGGATTATGATGTGCTGATGAAAAAACGGCTGTCAATTCTGAGGGAAAATAACTTAAAACTCAAAGATATTACCGACGTTATCGCGACCATGAAGCCTCTGGACGGGGCACTGGAATTTGTCAACTGGGTGAAGGCACAGGCCCAGCTGATTGTGGTTTCCGACACCTATACCCAGTTTGCCGGGCCTTTGATGAAGCAGCTCGGATGGCCGACCCTGTTTTGCAATACCCTGAAAATAGGGAATGACGGGGCAGTGGAGGATTATCTTCTTCGTCAGAAAGACGGAAAACGCAAAGTGGCACAGGCATTAAAAGACCTGAATTACAAAGTCATTGCCATGGGAGATTCTTACAATGACATTAGCATGCTGCAGGAAGCCGATCACGGCATTCTTTTCCGGCCGCCGCAGAATGTGATGGATGAATTCCCCGATTTTCCGGTTACAGAAGAATACGCGGAACTCAGAACCATTATGGAAAAAATTCTGTCAGAGGAGGCTGGGGGATGATGATCCGCCACTGTATCCGTTACCGCGTAATTTACGGGGATACCGACCGCATGGGGGTGGTGTATCATGCCAATTATTTCCGATGGTTTGAAATGGGAAGAACCGAAACCTTCCGGCACCTGGGACTGGCCTACAGTGAAATTGAGAAAAAAGGCATTCTGCTGCCGGTTTCCGAAGCATGGTGCAAATATATGAATTCGGCACGGTATGATGATTTGCTCATTATTGAAAGTACACTGGATACAGGGATAAAGGTCGGGATGAAATTTGACTACCGGATTTTCCGGGAAGGGGAATATGGGGAGGGAGAAAGCGCATGCCCCCCTCTGGTGAAAGCGTATACCAGACATGCCTGTATTACCCCGGAAGGAAAACTGGTCCGACCGCCCCGTTTTCTGAAAGAACTGATTGCCGGATATGCAGATAATTCGGAGAGATGATGGATATTTCAGCATTTGACAGATGCCGCATCCTGGTGGTGGGCGATCTGATGATTGATGAATATGTATGGGGCCGGGTGGATCGGATTTCACCCGAGGCCCCGGTACAGATTGTGGAAGTGGAGCGGGAGGATTTCACCCTGGGCGGTGCGGGAAATGTGGTCAACAACCTGATTTCCCTGGGCGCGCAGGTATCCGTGGCCGGGGTTATCGGAACCAGAAGAGACGGAGACCGGATGCTGGAGATGTTCGGCAGACTGAATGCCGACACCGGCGGGGTGATACGGGAGGAACAGCGCCCCACCACCCGGAAAACCAGGGTCATCGCTGCCAACCAGCATGTGCTGCGCATTGACAGGGAAACCCGGCGGGAGATTTCCGGCAGCACATTTGAACGTCTGAACCGCTTTACGGAAGCGTGTATTCCCCAAAGTGATGCCGTGCTGATTTCAGATTACGGAAAAGGCCTGATGACACAACCTTTTCTGAAGCATGTGATTTCCCTTGCCGCAGAACACGGCAAAATCTGTATTGCAGACCCGAAAGGGCTTGATTTTACCAAATACAGCGGAGTTTCCCTCTGCACCCCCAATCAGAAAGAAGCCGGTCTGGCTGCGGGCATGGATATCCGGGAGAAAGGCGATCTGATCCCCGCGGGCCGGAAACTGCTGGAAAGTACAGGGATACAGAATCTGCTGATCACCTGCGGAAAAGACGGGATGATCCTTTTTGAAGGGGCCGCCGAAGCCCATGTCATCCGGGCAGCGGCCCGCCAGGTTTTTGATGTTTCCGGAGCCGGAGATACAGTGGTGTCGGTTTTCGGTCTGGCAGCGGCCTCGGGTTTTTCTTTCCGGGAGGCAGCGGCTCTTGCCAATACTGCCGCGGGTATTGTGGTGGGCAAGGTGGGAACCGCCACAGTTTCCCGTTCGGAACTCCTGGCGGCCCTTCAGTGAATAGGAGTCTGTCCGAAAACCTCCGAAACCGATTTTTGGAACCGGTAAAAAAAAGGGGTTCAGAATACCGGAAGACAGGTTTTCGGATAGGCTCTGAGGGGAGCCGGAGATGCCATGAAAGAATCCTTTATTGACCCTTTTCTCCCGGATTCCCTGAAAGGGGATCCGGATCATACGCGCCGGGCACGTTATCTCATTATTTACGCCATATTTTCCCCGCTGTTTTTTATTCCCAATGCGCTGAAATGGTATCATATGGGAAGCACGGTACTGGCCCTCAGCATGTGCGCGGTAATGGGCATTGTGCTTTGTATGCCCTTTGTACTGCGCATAAGCGGTTCACTGGTATTTTCCGGAAATATGGTTTTTGCAGCGCTGACCTGGCATTTCATCCTGCTGCCCTGCATGACCGGCGGACTTGATTCCACTGCCCTGGCCTGGAACATGGTGGTGCCGGTCTTTGCCGCCACATTTGTGGGACTCCGCAGTTCCGTATTCTGGACAGTTGTGATGCTGGCGGAAATCACCGTTTTGTACCGTCTCAAAATTTCCGGATATGTTTTCCCCACCCTTCCCCTTAGCCCGGAACAGTATCTGCAGACCCGGATTGCCAATGCCGTCGGTCCCCTGCTGGCCCTGAGCATCACCCTGTATTTTGTGGAAAAAGGACAGAAAGCCGCCTTTGATTCCCAGCAGAAGGCTTTAAAAGAAAAAGAAAAAACCCTGGAGAAACTGCAGAATGCCCAATCCCGGGTGGAAAACATGGCAAAACATCTGGAACATGTTTTTGAACAGGTGCGGGAACATACCGGTTATCTGGTGCAGGAGGCCCTGCCGGAAATGGCATCCCGCACCTCCCGGACAATAAAACAGGCAGGTCAGTCAAAAGAAATAATGGAAGATTCTGAGCGGTTAATACAGCAGGCTGCGGCAGTAATGAGGGAACTATCCCTTTCCATGTCGGCCATGTCGGATTCTGGCAGGGAAACTGTTCAGATAATCCAAAACATCCATGCCATTGCATTTCAGACCCATCTGCTGGCCCTGAATGCGGGAGTGGAAGCCGCAAGGGCAGGAGAAGCCGGTGCCGGGTTTTCCGTGGTGGCCGGAGAGGTCAGGCATCTGGCTGAATCGGCCGGAAAAGCAGCCCTGAATACGGAAGAACTTATTGAAAATTCTTTGGAAAAAATAAAAAAAGGAGCAAAACTGACGGACCTGGCCGCGAAATCCTATGATGAACTTTCGGAAAATACCGGGCAAATACAAAACATCATTTCCGCCATAGTCAGGGCCTCCGGGTCACAGGCGGAGATGATTGAAAAAATCAGCCGGACAATCCGGGAGAGCGATGCGGTTTTGCAAAAAAAATATACAGATAACTGAAGGAGAAATAAAAATGAAAGAAAATGATGCATTGAAGATTCTGAAAAATGCCATCCTGCTGGAAAAACGGGGACAGGCATTTTACCGGAAAGTGGCAGAACAGACGGACAGTCCTGCGGTGAAGGATTTTTTTAATATGATGGCGGAGGAAGAAGAAAATCATATCCGTATTCTCTCGGAACAGTTTATAAACTATAAAGAAAAAGGGATGTTTAAACCGGGAAATTATATTGACAGAATTTCACAGGATACGGCTTCGGAAATTCTGCATCGGGAACTGCAGGAAAAAATTGCCGCTGCCGGATTTGAGTCTGCCGCCATCGGTGCGGCCATTGCAATGGAGGAACGGGCCGTAAACCTTTATTCCCGGCAGGCGGAAACAGGCGAAGACAGGGAAGAGAAAAAACTCTATTCCTGGCTGGCGGACTGGGAAAAAACTCATCTGAATATTCTGCTGGAAATGGATCGGGAACTGACCGGGAAAATCTGGAATGACAACCGGTTCTGGCCCTTTTAAATACTGTCCCTATTGCGGAAAATCTCTGGCAGTATGTCAAAAAGACCGGGGCAGAAAACGTCTCTGCTGCAAAAACTGCAAAAGAGTTATTTACCGCAATCCCACGGTGGGAGTCGCTGTGATTCTTGTGGAAAAAAACCGGATTCTTCTGGTAAGGCGGGCCGGTTCTTACGCGGGAATGTGGTGTATTCCCTGCGGTCATGGTGAATGGGATGAGGATGTGCGCGTTTGCGCACAAAGAGAGTGCAAAGAAGAAACCGGCCTGGATGTCAATATCGGCAGGGTGTTTACAGTTCATTCCAATTTCCATGATATGGAAAAACAGACCGTGGGCATATGGTTTTGGGGAGAAATCACAGGCGGGCGGCTTCGGGCCGGTTCCGATGCCGCGGATGTCCGTTTCTTTCCCCTGGATCAGCTGCCGGAAATGGCCTTTCCCACGGATCTGCTGGTATGTGAGGAACTGTATTCTTTTTTGAAAAACCCCAATACACCCGTGCGTCATAATTTTTTTCTGTAACTGTCTGACATTACAGCCCCCTGTTTCCAAAGGGGAACTGCCACCGGAATGTATGACTGCCGGGTGAATACATTGTAAGTGATAAAAAAATGATTGCAGAAATATTATCCACAGGAGATGAAATCCGTTCCGGTTCCCTTATTGACAGCAACTCGGCCTGGCTGTCCCGAAAACTGGAAGAAAGGGGAATCACCGTTTCCCGGCACAGCTGCGTAGGGGATGATATCCCCATGCTGGTATCCGTGCTCCGGGAAATCGGCACGCGGTGCCATATTGCTATGGTAACGGGCGGACTGGGCCCCACAGCAGATGATCTGAGTGCAGAAGCTGCGGGGAAAGCCGCGGGGCTTCCTTTGCTGCTTAATGAAACCGCACTTTGTAATGTCCGGGAATATTTTTCTTCCCGTAACCGGGAAATGCCCGCATCCAACCGCAAGCAGGCCATGCTGCCCCGGGGGGCCGATATGCTCCCAAATTCTGCGGGAACTGCCCCCGGATTTGCCATGCAGATAGGAAAATGCCGTTTTTTCTTCATGCCGGGGGTCCCCTTTGAAATGCGGCGCATGTTCCGTGAACAGGTTCTGCCCCGGCTCGAAGAAATGCAGGGAAACAATCGGGAAATTCATCAGATACAAACCGTTTCCACCTTCGGGATGCCGGAGTCCGCAGTCGGGGAGCTTGTAAAAGATCTGCCGGATATTTTCCCCCATATCCGTTTGGGACTGCGGGCAAAGTTTCCGGAAATCCAGATCCGCCTTTACGGCAGACATCATTCCCAAGTCCATCTGCAAAAGGAAATGGAAGCAGCGCAGACATGGGTGCGGGAAAAAATGGGGACCAGGGTTTTTTCGGGCCGCGGGGAATCCATGGAAGCTGTGGTCGGACGGCTGCTCCGGGAAAAAAACGCCACCCTGGCTTTGGCCGAAAGCTGCACCGGCGGACTGATTGCCAGTCGGATTACGGATGTGGCCGGCAGTTCGGATTATTTTCTTTTTTCCGCTGTCACATATTCCAATGAAGCCAAAATGCGTGTGCTGGGAGTGAAAAGCGAAACATTGGAACAGTACGGGGCAGTGAGTGAGGAAACCGTAAAAGAAATGGCCGGAGGTGCAGGAAAACTGGCAGATGCCGATTACGGAATCGCCACCAGCGGCATTGCAGGACCTGACGGCGGGAGTGAAGAAAAACCCGTCGGCACCCTGTGTATCGGACTGGCCGGGCCGGACGGCATCAAATCCTTCCGTTTTCTTATGAAATTTGCAGACCGTTCCATGAACAAAAGCATGTTTGCCATGAAAGCCCTGGATTTGCTTCGTCGGGAACTCATGAGGGGCTGAAAATTTCCGGAAAAAATGGAATGCCGGATATGCATAAAAACAGAAATCTGCTGGTATTGCACCAGGGGGCTTTGGGAGATATGGTACTTACATTTCCCGCTTTCCGGAAAGTCCGGATGAAATACAGCCGTATTGATGCGATCTGCCAGAATCAGCTGGGGAAACTGTCAGAATATCTGCATATTTTTGACAAGTGTTTTCCTTTGGAATCTTCGTTTTTCACCGCGCTCTGGACGGATGATGCGCAGGCAGATTCTTCTCTCCGGCTTTTTTTTGCGCCCTATGATGCGGTTCTCCTTTTTTCTTTTTCTGCCGCATTGGAAAATTCTCTCCGAAAAATTGCGGGGGAAAAAATCATCCGCATTCCTTCCCGTCCCAAAGCGGATCTGCAGGTCCCTGTTTCGGAATACACAGAAAGCAGGATGAAAGATTGCGGTTTTCTTCCGGAAGGACTGTCTGACGGAGCAGGGGGAAGATTTTCTGTTTCTGATTATCCAAACATTCTGATACATCCGGGATCGGGAAGTCCGCGCAAAAACTGGCCTTTTGATAGATTTCTCCGCCTGTTCCGGGAACTGAAAAAGGAAGGGGCGGAAGCAGAGTTTATATTCGGTCCGGCAGAGATTTCTTTTTTAAAATATCCGGAAGTGAAAGCGGAAAAATACAGCATTATCTCAGATATTCTTGAAATTACAAAGATGATGGAAAGCATGGAAACAGGATTATGGATCGGAAATGATTCCGGTCTGACCCATCTGGCAGCATATACGGGGCTGCCGGTCATTGCGATTTTCGGCCCTTCTGATCCGAAACGATGGAAACCGTTGGGAAATGTGAAAATCATTCAGGCGGAAAATCCGGACTGCCCCCCCTGTTTTGAAATAAAAGATAAAAACTGTGAAACAGAAAGATGCCTGCATGATATTTCCGTGGCAGATGTAAAAAATGCTGTTTTTACATAAAAAAATCTGATAATTATAAGTGGAGGGCACACATTCCGCAGTCCTCCCGCTCATTGGGCTGTCAAATATATTTCTGTACACTCAGAAAAACTGGGGAGGAGTGCCGGACTGAAAGTCTGGCAGACTTCCAAACTTTCAGTTTGGACTCCTCCGTGAAAAGCATCCGGATGTCGGGTTACACTTATCGCTAACCCGACCTGCAATTTTAAGTGAAACAATGCATTCGTATCGGTATAAAATTTGCGCAGAGCAGTCGAAAGGGAATTTGAAATCATCGGTGAGGCAATGAATAATATTTTAAAAATTGCTCCGGGTTTTCCGGTCAGATATTCCCGCAGGACTGTTAATCTGAGAAATCTGGTCATTTATGCGGATGATCAGGTTGACAAATGCCATCATATATCATATGGGATTATAAACCGGGAAGTGCCCGATTCTGAAAAATGAAGTGATGCGTTTACTGAATATTCAACAACAATTGCAGACTGTGAATACAGACTTATGCCGAAACTTATTATAGACAAGCGACAGATTGACGTGGCAGCAGGCACAAAAGTCATTGCGGCTGCGGAAAAACTGGGGATTATGATTCCCCGTTTCTGCTATCATCCTGCCCTGGGTTCCGTAGGGGCCTGCCGGGTGTGTGCGGTGAAATTCACGGACGGCCCGGTAAAAGGCATTCAGATGAGCTGCATGATAGACGCTCGGGACGGCATGGTGATTTCCACCGCGGATGCGGAAGTCGCAGATTTCCGGAAGCATGTCATTGAACTGCTCATGCTCAACCATCCCCATGACTGCCCGGTCTGTGATGAGGGCGGTCAGTGCCTGCTGCAGGATATGACGGTTTCGGGGGGGCATGGTCTCAGAAGATATAAAGGAAAAAAGCGCAGCCATAGCGACCAGTATCTCGGCCCCCTGCTGCAGCATGAAATGAACCGCTGTATTCAATGCTACCGATGTGCCCGTTACTATCAGGAAATTACCGGATACCGGGATCTGGGGGTTACGGGCATCGGTTCCCGTGTGTATTTCGGCAGGCAGAAAGACGGTATTCTGGAAAGTCCTTTTTCCGGTAATCTCAGTGATATATGCCCGACAGGTGTTTATACCGACAAACCTTCCCGCTTCAAAGGCCGGAAATGGGATTCTGAGGAGAGTCCCGGACTGTGTATCCACTGTTCCCTGGGCTGTAATACAAGGATATATTCCCGGTACCGGGAAGTCGTGCGTCAGGAAGCCCGTTTCAGCAAATCCGTCAACGGCCATTTTATCTGTGACAGGGGACGCTACGGATTTTATTATACGGTTTCAGAACAAAGACCCCGGCAGGGACGGGTGGACGGAAAAACCGTATCTGCTGGCACTGCCCTGCAGACCGCTGTCAGCAGAATGAAAGGGATGGGCAGCAGGGCAGGCTGTGCGGCTTCCATGCGGAGTTCCCTGGAAACCCTGACGGCTGTGCAGAATTGCTGTAAAAATAAGGGATGGAAAGGCCCGGGGGTTTTTCCCAATGAACGGATGGCCGAAAATATCCGGGAAGCTGTATCCCGGATCACAGCAGACACGGCTGTGTCTCTGCAGGAAACGGGAAAAGCGGATGCGGTTGTGGTCGTAGGAACCGATCCCCTCAGTGAGGCTCCCATGCTGGCCCTGCAGCTGCGGCAGGCACAAAGATCAGGAGCCAAGGTGCTGGTGCTGCATCCCGGCCCCCTTTCCCTGCCCTTTGATTTCATTCATATCCCGGTAAAAGCGGAAGATATGCCTTTTTATCTGGGCGAACTGATCCGGCAGACCCTTGACCGGGAGGCAGCGGAAACAGTCGGGGAAAAAGAACTGTCCTTTTACAATGCCATTCCGGAACCTTTTCCGAAGATTTTTGAAAAACATGCACAGCAGATCAGGGAAACCGCTATCCGGATACAGCAAAGTCAGCGCCCGATCATTGTCTGCGGTACGGACGTTCCGGCAAAGGAAAGCATTGCTCTGGCCGCGGATTTTGCACAAATTCTTCACACTGTCCATAAACAGGCCGGGCTTTTTTATGTTTTGCCCGGCACCAATGCTTTCGCAGCGGGGCTGCTTTCCGATTCCGCATATTCCTTTGAACAGACTGTTTCAGACATTGAAGAAGGAAAAACAGAAAGCCTGCTGCTGGTGGAAAATGATCCTTTCCATTTTTACCCGGATCGGAAGCGTCTGGAAAAAGCATTGGATAAACTGGAACTGCTGGTCGTCATGGATTATCTGGATTCCCCCGCGGCCCGGCGGGCCGATATACTGATTCCCGCAATGACAGTTTTTGAAAGCGGCGGCACCTTTGTCAGTCAGGAAGGGCGGGCGCAGTATATGCCCAAAGCCTTCCGGGGCGGGATTCCCATAGCCGAAACCGGGCAGGGGGATCATCCCCCGCGTACCTTCCGTCCGGATATTCCCGGCGGGGATCTGCAGCCTTCATGGGAGATGCTTTCGGCAGTTTCCGGGATTTCCGGAAGTGAGATTGAACTTCCGGGATTTCCGGAAGAATTCACCATGGAAAATCTGCCGGAAGACGGCATCCGTCTGCATCTGAAAAACGATAAGGAAAAGTCATTTTTCTTTCAGTGGCCCGCCGCACCCGCGGAAAAGGAAAAGGGACTGACACTGATGCCGGTGGACAGAACTTTCGGCACAGAGGAACTTTCCGCGTATTCTTCCTGTCTTCATGAGTTGGAAGAAAAGCCCTGTCTGTATATGCAGACTGATGATGCACTTGCTCTGGAATTTTCGGAGCAGGATATTGTGGAAATCAGAACCGAAAGCGGTTCTCTGCGGATTCCGGTAAAGTTTTGCAGCAATATGACCCCCGGAATTGTCCTTCTGCCCCGGTATCACGGGATTTTGTGGCAGATATTCGGAAACGGAAAAATCATACTTCAAAACCATCAGATTGTGAAAGTGAATGGATAGACCATGCTGAACTGGATTGCCGGATGTATTGTTCTGCTCATTAAAATGGGAATGGTTCTGGGCGTTCTGCTCTTTGTGGCGGCCTATCTGGTATGGGCCGAGCGCAGACTGCTGGCCCGGCTGCAGGTGCGCCTGGGTCCCAACCGGGCCGGGAAATTCGGCCTGCTGCAGCCCATCGCGGATGCGGTGAAAATGCTCTGCAAAGAGGATATTATTCCGGATGCCGCAGACCGGATGATCTTCATTCTTGCCCCGGGTGTGGTGGCTGTGACTGCCCTGCTCATGTTCGCGGTTGTTCCCTTCGGCCCGACCATGACCCTGTATGGCCGGGAGATTCCCATGGTCATATCGGACATGAATGTGGCCCTGCTTTATGTATTTGCACTTTCTTCCCTGGGCGTTTACGGTGTGGCTTTGGGGGGATGGGCCTCCAATTCCAAATTTGCCTTGCTGGGCGGTATCCGCGGGGCTGCCCAGATGATCAGTTATGAACTTGCCCTGGGACTTTCCCTGATTCCCATTGTCATGCTGGCCGGTTCCTTCAGTCTGGTGGAGATTGTCAATGCCCAGGCTGATTATCCCTATCTGCTGGTACAGCCGATAGCCTTTATCATTTTTGTCATCAGTGCAATGGCTGAAAGCAAACGCATCCCCTTTGACCTGCCCGAAGCCGAAAATGAACTGGGCGCAGGATTTCATACCGAATACAGCGGAATGCGTTTCGGGCTTTTTTTCATCGGTGAATATGTCCATATGCAGGTGCTGGGCGCGCTGGTGGCCGTATTTTTTCTGGGCGGATGGAGAGGCCCGTTTCTGCATCCCGCAATCTGGCTGCTGGTGAAAATCATTTTCGTGACACTGGTAATGATATGGATACGGGGAACCCTGCCCCGCCTGCGTTACGACCAGCTGATGGAACTCGGATGGAAAGTGCTGATTCCGGCTTCTCTGATCAATATTTTAATTACCGGAGCGGTGATTCTTGTATAAAATAAGGAGTAAAGAAATGGGGAAACACATTTTCTGAGTTCAAAAAATCGCAGGTTGTTTTGTGCTATCTTTTTTATTATTTTCATTCCAATGCTTTTTGCACAGGATTCCAGTTCAGAAGATAATATCTTTTTTAAAGATTTTCTTCAAAAATGTAAAAATGAAGGAGGGACTGTTGTTGACGAAGATTGCGGGCTGAAAAAATTCAGATTTCAGTTTGGACCGGATGATAAGACAAAATCTCCTGATATTTGTGGTTGTTCGTTACCTGCATCTGATTTAAAGGACTATGATATTCTTTCAATAGCTCCTGAATATAAAAATGCAAGATATGAGAAAAATAAAAATGGTGAAGAAATAATTGTATGGGGAGATCCTACTTACACAAAGCCAGATATATTTTTAAAACAAAACGTTACCCAGAAAAATTGCACATCGGAAATTAATGAGAATTGCGCTAAGTCCGGTATTATTAGTATCAGACCGAAACATGGACGGGTATATGGAAAATTTAAAGCAAAACTTGCTTATTATTGGAGAAGTGAAGGTGAAAAAATAGTACGAACAAAACATAGTGAGGCGATTTGCGGAGCTTATTCAGAGTGTGATGAGAAATGAGACAAAAATAATTTGGCTCATCCGGTATTACATATTTCAAGGAAAATCTAAATAAATGAACACAGAAACAATAAGTTATTTGCAGGTACAGGAATTGGTCAGAAAACTGCCTGATAAAAAATTGCCTATTGCATATCGTCTGTTGAGCAATTTACACCCAGACAATATAAATTCCCCTTCACTGCAGCATGATTTTATGTCATTGCCTTTAGAAGAACGCCAAAGTGTTATGCGACAACAGGCAGAAAATATGTTAGCACATTACGAACAGAACAAATCTGATTGGCAGGAATGGCAAGCCGGTGAGTTTCTTGAATATTAGACGTGGAGAAATCTGGCTGCTTAATCTTGATCCGACAATAGGCGCAGAAATCAGGAAAACACGTCCGGTTATTGTCGTAAATTCTGATTCAATTGGTATATTGCCAATCAGACTGGTTGCTCCGCTGACTGAATGGAAGGATTATCTGGGGCAAGAATGTATGGCATATAAAAATCAATCCGGACAGTGTGAATGGATTGTCAAAAATATCAGCTGTTGATACCTTGCAATTGCGCGGTGTGGATACACGGAGATTTATTCAAAAAATCGGCAATGTTTCCCACGCTACGATCAGATCAAGATCGTCAGGAATTGCTGCGGTTATTGAATACTGATTAAAAACAGCTAAGCTCTCAGCGCTGTGCAGGGGAGGACAAACCCGGATTTATAAAGGAATAATTATGTCAGAAATATATGAATCCGTAAAAGCCTTCGGAAGCGGTTTTGCCACCACATTCAGGCACCTGTTCCGCAAACCCGATACCGAAGAATACCCGGAATACAAACGCCCCCTGCCGGAGCGTTCCCGTGCCCGGATTGTCCTCACCCGTGATCCGGACGGCAAAGAGCGCTGCGTGGCCTGTTATCTCTGTTCTGCCGTATGCCCGGTCAGCTGTATTTCCATGCAGTCTGCTTGAAAAAATCATCAGAAATGATAAAAGTAAAACAAACAGGAAAAAAGTAGTGTTCCGTCAAGGTTTAAATGACGGGTTGAATTTTTTGTAGGGTGGGCACATGTTTTTCCGTGCCCACCTGAATCGGTGGGCAGCGCTGCGCTTCTGCCCACCCTACAAAAAAATTCAATATGTTACATACCCGTCAGATTAACCTTGACAGAGCAGTAGGTGATTATAAGAGAACAGTTATATAAAATTGCAGATCAACTGGCGTTAAATGCTTCCATTGAAGATGCCATAGACAGACTGCTATTGCTATACAAAGTTGAAGTCGGGCTGAGACAGGCAGATGAAGGCAAAGTCATTCTCCATAGCGAAGTTGAAAAAAGAATGGAAAAATGGCTACAATAAACAATAAACTGGACTGAACAGGCGTATGAAGATTTGGAATCTATAGTCAATTATATCAGACGTGATTCAGAAAATTATGCCCGGCTGTTTGTCAAAAAAATTCTTAATGCAGTAAAACAATTTGAATTTATGCTGGAATCAGGGGGAATTGTACCTGAAATTCCGTCATTCCGGCGAAAACTGGAATCCAAATCCCAGTGAAGATACTTTTTTCGGCTGGGGGTCAGTTTTTGGATGAAAATTTATTTATTTTATAATATTACAGGATTTTCAGGAGGCAGAAATGCAGACATACAGTTATGAACACACTGTTGAAAAAAAAGGGGTTCTGATATTGGAAAATCTGCCTTTTGATGCGGGTGACAAAATTGAAGTTATCCTCATTCCCCGATTAAAATCCAAAGATAACAGCAAACGCTATCCGTTTTGGGGAAAGCCGATTACCTATCTGAATCCGACAGATCCGGTTGCGGAATCAGACTGGGAAGTGCTTACATGATTCTATTGGATACCCATATATGGATTTGGTGGATTCATAATGATAATCAGTTGAATCAGAAAATCCGGGGGCATATTTTGAGCAATGAGGAAAACGGACTGGGTATAAGCGTTTTTTCATGCTGGGAAGTTTCTAAACTGGTCGAAATCAAAAGACTGACGATTCATTGTCCCATTGAAGACTGGATAGATGCGGCTCTTGATTATCCTGGTATCCGATTGCTTGAACTTACCCCGCAGATTGCTGTTGAATCAACCAAACTTCCGGGCAAATTTCATCGTGATCCGGCGGATCAGATTATTGTTGCAACTGCCCGCATATGGGACTGCCCTTTGCTGACTGTTGACGAAAAAATTTTGAATTACCAGTATGTTAATTTGTTAAAATAATAATTTTAAAATCCGGACAAAGGAAAAATATGTCAGAAATATATGAATCCGTAAAAGCATTCGGAACCGGTTTTGCGACTACATTTAAACACATGTTCCGCAAGCCCATTACCGAAGAATACCCGGAATACAAACGCCCTCTGCCGGAGCGTTCCCGTGCCCGGATCGTGCTGACCCGTGACCCGGACGGCAAAGAGCGCTGCGTGGGCTGTTATCTCTGTTCTGCCGTATGCCCGGTCAGCTGTATTTCCATGCAGTCTGCGGAACAGGCCGACGGGCGGCGTTATGCCGAATGGTTCCGCATTAACCTGGGGAGGTGTATCTACTGCGGGCTTTGCGAAGAAGCCTGCCCCACTTCCGCAATCCAGCTGACACCGGATTATGAAAACTGCCAGCGGGATATCCTGACCCTGGTATTTGAAAAAGAGGACCTGCTGGTGGATCACTGCGGAAAGGATAAGGAATACTGTTTTTACAAATATGCGGGGATATCCACTGCCGAAATGGGCAAAGGGGAGCATATCAACGAAGAAAAACCGGTGAATGTGAGAAGCAACCTGCCCTAAAAAAAAGGAAAGCCGGAAATGCCAGCTTTGCAAAGAGCAATGGAAACGGGATATGAACATATTGTTCTGAACGAAAATGATATTCCCGTAATTGCAGGAACCAATATGAAAGTAATTGAACTCATTCTGGACAGCAGAGCTTACGGATGGAGTCCGGAAGAACTGTATTTTCAGCATCCATACCTGACATTGGGACAGATATACTCTGCTTTGGCCTATTATTGGGATCATCAGGAAGAACTTGACAGAGATATAGAAAAACGTATTTATCATACAGATACGTTAAGACAGAATCTGAAAACAACTGATTTTGAAACCCGTTTGAAATCTTCGGGAGCTATTCATTAATGCCCATCGGCCTGTATATGGACCAGCATGTGCCCCGTTCCATAACCGTCGGCCTTCGTTTACGGGGAATAGATGTGATAACCGCATACGAAGACGGAAGCAGTCAGTTGAAAGACCCGGCATTATTAAGCAGGGCAGATTTATTGGGCAGAATACTGTTTACATGCGATGACGATTTATTGTCGGAAGCGGCTGAGCGGCAGGAAAAAGGAATTCAGTTTCAAGGTGTTGTTTATGCACACCAAATGAAAGTTTCCATTGGTAAATGTATACATGATTTGGAGCTGATTGCCAAATTGGGAACTCCGGAAGAATTGAAAAACGGGGTGATATTTTTGCCTCTGTGAATGTAACCCCAGTGCCGTTTCCTTAAGCAGTCCCCCCCCTCCCCCGGAGGGAGGGGTCAGGGGAGAGGGAAACAGGGCTTTGGAATCAGCCGGATTTTTCACCCTCCCCTGCCCCTCTCCCTGAGGGAGGGGAGTCTTAAAACGGCATTGAATGTAACCCTATAATATAAAAAAGAACCGGTTATTATGACACTCTATTCATTTATTTTTTACATTCTGGCAGCCGTAATTCTGCTTTCCACCGGATGGGCCATTACCCGGCGGAATCTGGTTCATGCGGTGATTTACCTGGTCATCTCCTTTTTCGGCAGTGCCATGCTCTTTTATCTTATGGGCGCACCGCTGCTGGCCGCATTGGAGGTTATCATCTATGCAGGGGCCATCATGATTCTCTTCCTTTTTATCATCATGATGCTCCGGGTGGAAGGCATTGAGGAAAGACTTTTCCCTCTGAAGCAGTGGCTTCCGGCAATGGGTCTGGGATTTATTTCTTTTCAGGTCTGTATCTTCCTGCTGATTTCCGCGGGATCGGAAGAACCTCTGAAAGCAGCTATGGCGGAACCTGCAATTTTCGGACATTTTCTTTTCCGTCAGCACTGGCTTTCCATTGAAATTGTCTCCATGCTCCTGCTCATTGCGCTGATAGGGGTACTGCATCTGGGAATGGAGAAAAAACGCAAAGAAAGCGGAGAGTGAATATGATCGTTCCTTACAGTCATGTGATTTTTCTGGCCGGAATTCTTTTTCTCATGGGCATGTTCTGCACCGTCACCCGCCGAAACCTGATGATGATGGTGCTGGGCCTGGAAATCATGCTCAATGCGGCCGCCATCGCCTTTATCGGGGCAGCTCTCCGTCACGGGCATATGGACGGACATGCCATGGTTATCTTCATTATTGCCGTGGCCGCGGCCGAGGTTTCCATCGGCCTGGCCCTGATTGTCTGCATCTACCGGAAAACCGGAACCATTGATGCGGGGTGCATTGAAGGGGATGTGTGTGAGTTGTAACTTTACGGACTGAAAAGTTTTAAGCATGAATCTTAAATTAAAAACAGCCCTGGATTCTGCGGAAATATTATCGACTCTGGAAAAAATACAACTGATCCGGGAGATTACCGCACAAATTGAATCCGAATTAAAAATCAGATCGCCGAATAAGCCGAAATCTCTGCGCGGTTTATGGAAAGGGTCTGATATAGGAGAAGATGACATTCTTCAAATAAGGAAAGAAATGTGGGATAATTTTCCACGGGAAGATATTTGATGCAAAATGCTGTCACAGATACCCATGCACTGATCTGGTACTTGGAAGACAGTCCCCGGCTTGGGTCTGAAGCGTTCAGATATTATGAATCCTGCGAAAAGGGAAAGATCGTTATTTATATTCCAACAATCTGCCTGGTAGAAATTGTTTATTTGCAGGAAAAAGAGCGTATTCCTTCACATTTCAGAAAACAGCTTGAATCTGAGTTGTTTTCTGAACATTGTAATTTTCTATTGGCAGATCTGACAGTGGATGTTGTACATTCTGTATCACAGATACCGCGTTCCGCCGTTCCTGATATGCCTGACCGGATTATTGCCGGAACTGCGCTTTGCATGTCATTGCCGCTTATCAGTCGGGACAGAAAAATACAATTATCACGGGTAAAAACTGTCTGGTAAAAATATATTGCAGCAATAGAGACAATAAGCAGTGTATGTCCAAATTACGAGGTTACAATTCCTTCTGTCATGCATGTCGCTTATATGCGGCAGAAACTTAATCCGTCATCAGATTACAGTCTGTTTTTTATTGTTTTTTCTTTGGATCAACAATCGTTTTATTTTTCGTTATAAAAAGAAAATTATCAAAACGTCATCTTTCTGATGAAATCATAACAGATGAAACAACAAAGGAATAGACAGATATGGAAGAAGTTATAAAAATCATATCCCTGCTGGATGAGGAAGATAAACAAATATTATCAAAATTTGTAACTACTCTTATCCAAAAAAGAAAATACAATTGTTTGAGGAAAGAGATAGCATCAAGACGGGCTGAAGTCGAAAAGGGAGAAGTTCTGTCTCACAAAGAACTGTGGCAGGATTTTATGGGAAATGTTTGAGATAAGGTATGCCAAGAGTGTTAGAAAAGATTTATCCGGTATAGATAAAAAACATCTTGAAAAAATAAAGAATGCTGTAGAATTGCTGATGAACTTTCCCAACATTTCCAACATAAAAAAATTATCTGCCCACCCTTTGGCAGATTACAGATTAAGAACAGGTGATTACAGAATTCTGTTTGATGTCAGTTCTGATGAGCAGATTATTCATATTCTGAAAATTGGACACAGAAAAGAGATATATTAACCTCAATGCCGTTTCCGAAAGGGCGACGGAGTCCCGAACTGAAAGTTTGGGACTTTGAAACAATCGGGAAAAACTGCCAAACTTTCAGTTCGGCACTCCTTAATTTTTTTAAGGAAACGGCATTGAGACTGATATATTCATTCAAGAGCTTAATTATGAACCTTAATCTGAAAACAGTTTTGGATTCCGTGAATATCCTGTCAACTTTGGAAAAAATAAAACTGATTCAGGAAATCAAGGCACAAATCGAATCTGAATTGGAAACAAAACAGCCAAAGTCCGGCAATTTCCTGTATAACTTTCAGAGTATATTAAAAAATCTTAATTTCAAGCATGATGCCGAATCTGTGCTGGTGCTGTCATATGTAAAAAAACTTATGGAAAACGGCAATGTGAATGAAGCAAGAAAAATGATCTCTTTTCTTCCCTCGGATACTTCCGGCAAGGCGGATTATTGGCATAAGGTATTGGCTGTTCCCAATGTGATGTCCGGGAAAAAAGCAACAGGGGGGAATGTCAGGCAGGATATCCTTTGGATTCAAAACAATGCCGATTCCTATAAAGGGAAATGGGTGGCTCTGAAAAACGGTGTTTTGCTTGGCAGTCATGAAAAACGTGCTGATCTGCACAAAATATTGAAAAAGTCCGGCCAGATAGCTGATGCCATGTTTTTTCAGATTGAAAATTAATAAATATGAGCCAGTTATTCAAAGAAGACCAGCAGAAGAAGATATTATGGAGCAGCGGATGTTCCTCATTTTTCACAAACCATAAGTCCGGGTTTTCAAAGATTCCGCTTGCTGTAAAATGCAGAATAGGGGATTTGGAAACAACAGAACTTGCTTTATTGGACACTGGCGCTGAATGGTCTGTTATCGGAAGCGAACTGTCGGAACTTCTTGAAAAGCAGCTTGTTTTTCCGGAAGAATCCTTTTACATGAGTACCAGACTGGGAAAAATTTTCGGTTCACTGTACCGGATAAATATCAGTTTATTAGCAGAATTCGGTTATGATATTATTGTGGAAAGCAGTGTTTTTGTCTCACAGGAATGGAAAGGCCCGGTTGTTCTTGGTTATCGGGGATTTTTGGAAAGAATACGGTTTGCCTTTGATCCCGGTATTGTTGCCGGGGAACAGCTTTTTTATTTTGGTATTCCTGATTAATCCGACAGGAAAAGATGAAATTGTTCGGGCGTTTATAAACCTTTCAGGATGAAGTTTACAGATAATGCAGCAGTTTAGCAAAAATTATTTGGTAGTGGGTCAAATCCGTTGACCCTGAATGCGGAATTCCATCGTAGAGACAAGGCATGCCTTGTCTCTACAGTCTGAATCCTGTTTCATCAGCAGGTTTGACCCACTACCAATTATTTTACATCAGGATACATTCTCTCTTTCTTTTATGTGTTTGTTTCAATGCTGATGTTTACTGTTTCTTTACAGGCAGCATACAGGGAAGACTCCGATCTGAAATTTCTCAGATATTGTGATAATGATGGTCTTGATGTGCTAATAAAATATATTACACAGGATGAAGAAGGAAATGAACGGTGGGCTGAACTGCTGACCTATGATGAACGGTACAAAAAATATATTGGGATTTAATCGCAGAGGAACTTCAGTCATACGGTGGCAATACAATTATGAATCTGGCACGGGGTAAAGGTGTAATGTAACATAGTCTTTGAGAGAGGAGTGCGAAAATTATTTTTCGCCCGCGCTCCGAAGGAGTCTGGGCCAAAGACCGCTTCGCCCAGCTTTCGCACTCCGGGTTTCTCTTAATAAAATACTGAATATAATCAGTATGAAACAATTTTCTCAAAGGGTATGAAACCTGTTCAGGGCCTAACGATCCCGACAGACGAAAATTCATGACCGGGACTGTAAAACTTCCGGGGAAAGGAGGTCAGCGAGGAGCGGGACGGGTCAGAAAAACCATTCAGAAAGGCACAAAAGAACCGGAAAGCGGTTTCGACTGTATGGACAGTTTTTCCGGCAGGGGAAGAAAACGTGCCGGGGAGCATCTGCCAGATATTCTTAAAGATATAAAAGAGATAGTGGAATGGGTGTTATGCCCTTTATAGAGCAACAATGTGACACCGGAGTGAGAATGAGAGGTAAAAAATGGAACAATTATGTGTTTTATCTGAATTAAACAAATTCAGCATAGCAGAAAAAATTTTTATAGTCGAAGAGCTTTGGAACAGTATCGCTTCAGATCAGGAAAGTTTTGAACTGACCGAAGAACAGCGGCATGAACTGGACAGACGTGTTACCGACTATTATTCATCCCCTGATGAAGGTTATTCGTGGAACGATGTAAAAATCAGAATTAACACATTGAAATGATAAATGATATTACGATACGTCCAATAGCGTTGAAAGAAATTGAAGAAGCCTATCAATGGTATGAAAGTCGGCGTGAGGGACTGGGGGGATGATTTTGTTCTCTGTGTGGAAGAATCTCTCGAAAAAATCAGTCGCAATCCAGAATTATACCCTGCTGTCCACAAAAAGATACGCCGAATTCTGATTCGTCGTTTTCCATATGGCGTTCTCTATTTTATTGATAAAAATAAAATTGTGGTTACAGGTGTATTTCATGGAAAACGTAATCCTAAGCATTTGAAAGAACAGCTATAACAAAACGTTCCGGCAGATTTGGTTTTGCTCCGCTGCGCTCCTCAAAACCGAACCGCTGAGCTTGTCGGTTGGTGCGCTAAGCAAAGACTGGTGTTCCTTACAGGGTGAAAGTCCCTGCCGGGTAAGGGTTTAGCTCGTACCGGGTGTTGCGTGTGATTGGGAAGGACAGGCATACCGTCGAATGCCCTACACGAAGCGTACACAGGGAACCATACAGGCCACAGATGAACGGCGATCCCCTGAAGCATGGTACCGTACTGTAATGAGTAAGAGAATACGGGAAAAATTTATCCGAAAGCATGGCGGATCTTTGGGAACAGATTAAGCAGGGAAGATACCGGACAGGACTGATAGAAGGTTTAACAGAACTGCTGAAATTCTTTCGGATTGCAAAAACCGCGCATTACAGAGAAGAAGAAACATATCCGGTTTTCATTATCCGACGCATTGCAAAGCCGCCTAAGCGGGCAGTTCTGAGGAACCCTATGCTGTAATTCGGCACGCAGGGGACTGCGGGGGCAGCCGGGTAAGAAGCTGTTTTAAAAATATCCTCTCAATATAATTTTGCCAGGATATTTGGTTTTATCCCGATATGAAACGTGGTAAAAGCAGATTTTTATGAGATAATACCTGATAATTGTCTGTAGTACACTGTTTCACAGCTTTGTACACAGTTGATGATGTGTATTCAGTGCAGAGACAGGGCATGCCCTGTCTCTGCGGGTGTGTACAAACTTATGATTTGGTGTAGTGGCAACATACTCCGCACGGTTCTGTATCTCATAAATATCTCTGAAACCTCATTTTAAATGAGATATGGTTAAGTTATAGTCCGGGAACATTACGGGAGGATATTTTTAAAACAGCTTCTAAGGAGACAAACATGGGAAAACAGGATTTGCAGGCATTCATAAATTCAAAAAAACAGATGAATAAAAAAGATGCCCGGACAGACTGGAATCTGGTTAAGACAGAATGGCTTGACAACTTGGCTGAATTATACAAAAAAATTGAACAGTGGTTAAAAAATTTTGAAAATGATGGAACTTTATCTTTTGATTACAGTGACAAAGAACTGATTGAAGAGCATATCGGCATCTATAATGCAAAGAAAATGACAATATCCATTGCTGATGAACAGGTATTGCTGGAACCTGTGGGAACCTTGTTAATCGGAGCCAAAGGACGAGTGGATATGAAAGGGAAAAACGGTACTTCAAGTATAGTACTGGTTCCTGAAAATTCTGAAACAACTGTATCCATATCAAATGATGAAGAAAAACAGAACCTGAACAGTATTCCGGAAACATATTCATGGAAGCTGGCAACTTCTCTGCCAATGGTCAGATATGTTGATCTGGACAGCGATTCCTTTTCAGACGCGTTACTGGAAGTCATTGGAGCATAACTGTGTTTTTCCATCAGAAACAGGAATTAGCTGATATATTCATATATTATGATACATCACGGGCATCTTTGAACTATTACAGAAAAAATATTGAAGAAAACAGGATAACGGAACATCAGTATATCGGTTGTACCAGGCAGGAATTAATACGAATTTTTCAGAACCATCTTGAAGAATTGGAAAAAAATGTATGTTTGAGCATACTGAATGCAATAGAAGCAGATTTCAGAACAGATTATCTGATTCGTGTGCGAAAAAAACACAAAAGTATTTTATCAATAAAATTCAGAGAATTAGATAAGGAAAAGGTAACTTCTCAATAAGTCCGGGCATCTCATAAAAAATTGTTGACATTTCAAAAGATATATAACACAATAAAATCAAATGATCAAGAATCCCAAAATACCGATAATTTCTGATGAGCAGCTTAATTCG